>VBEY01000264.1 GCA_005889295.1 Chloroflexota bacterium
GAGGTCCTCGAGGGCGGCACGGTGTGTCGCCGACAGCGGATCGCCGTCGGGGAAGCGCGCGACGACGGTCACCGCGGACTGGTCCTGCCCCGGGAATTCGTTCACCAGGACGTCGTAGCCGCGCCGCGACTCGATCGTCGGCGGGAGCACGGTCGCGTCCGCGCTCGCGAGGCGGAGCTGAAGGAAGGGCGAGGCCGCGAGCGCAACGAACGCAACGGTCGGCACGAGGACGAGGATGGGCCGGCGCATGACCTGCGTCGCGATGTCGTGCCACAGCCGGCGGCGGCTCGGCCGACCCACAAAGGGCAGGCGCCAGGCGCCCACACGCGGCCCGAGGATCGCGAGCAGGGCGGGGAGGAAGGTGAGCGCGTACACCACCGAGATCGCGACGACGATGGAGCCGGAGAGGCCCAGGGAGACGAGGAATGTGCCGGGGTAGAAGAGCATCCCGGCGAGGCCGATGGCCACGGTGATGCCGGAGAAGACGATCGCGCGGCCCGCGGTCGCAAGCGCGACGGCGACGGCGTTCTCGACGCTGGCGCCGCGCGCCAGCTCCTCGCGGAAGCGGCTCACGATGAAGAGCGAGTAGTCGATCGCGACACCGAGACCGATGAGCGTCACGATATTGAGCGCGTATTGCGAGACGTCGGTGGAGCGCGCCAGCGCGAAGGTCCCGCCGATGCCGCCGAGGATGACGACGACCCCGACCCCGAGCGTCAGAAACGACGCTGCGGCGCTGCCGAAGACGAGGAGCAGGAGGAGGAAGGCGAGGGGGAGCGACACGAGCTCGGCGCGCTGCAGGTCGACCTCGAGCGCGGTGTCGATGTCGTGGTTGAGCGGGATGTTGCCGGTGGCAAGGATCTCGAGCGAGTCGGAGCGGACGAGCGCCCGCAGCGCACCGAAGAACTGGCCCGCCGCGTTCGTTCCTCCCTGCACCGTCACGCTGGCGAGCGCCCGCTTTCCATCCTTCGACCGCAGTCCTGCCGCCTGCTGCGCCGGCACGGCGTCCGGCGTGACGACCGATACGACGCGGGAGTCGGCGCGAAGGGGATCGAGCGCCGCGTTCATCGCGGCGACGAACCGCGGATCGGTGGCGTCGAGGCCATCTTTGCTCGTGAAGATCAGGATGAATGACGAGGTCGCGGCGGGCGGTGCGCCGGTGGGCTGCGGGAGCTCGTCGCGCAGGAGCTGCGACGCCCGACCCGACTCCGTGTCGCTGAACTCCACATTGCGAAGGTCGCCGCCCGCAAGCAAAGAGGCGATGGAGGCGGCGACGGCAAGCAGCGAAACGAAGAGCACCAGCCAGCGGCGGCGGTAGACGAAACGGCCCCAAGCCGCCAGCGCTGTCATCCTCGGCCTATATACGCGGGGAACGCGTCCGGCGTTCCGTCAGCGAAGCGCCGCGCGCTGAGCGGCGATGAGCTGGCCGATCCCGTCGAGCGCGAGGGCCAGGACTCGATCGAAGTCGGCGCGTGAGAAGGGTCGGCCCTCAGCCGTTCCCTGGACCTCGATGAGCTCGCCCTCGCTCGTCGCGACCACGTTCACGTCGGCGTCGGCGACCGAGTCCTCGGCGTACGCGAGGTCGAGAAGCAGATCACCCTTCACGTAGCCGGCCGAGACCGCGGCGACATTGCGGACGATCGGTGACGGCTGAACCTTGCGAACGGCGTGCGCGAGCGCGACAAAGCCACCGGTGATCGCGGCGGTCCGCGTTCCGCCGTCGGCCTGGATGACCTCGCAGTCGACCATGACGCTGCGCGGCCCGAGTGCCTTCAGATCGATCGCCGAGCGCAGCGCGCGGCCCACCAGACGCTGGATCTCGAAGGTCCGGCCGCCCGGCCGTCCCACGATGCTCTCGCGCTGGCTGCGCTCGGGCGTACTGCGCGGCAGCATCGCGTACTCGGCCGTGATCCACCCGGTCCCCTTGCCCTCGAGGAACTTCGGCACGCTTTCCTGGAGGGTCGCGAGGCAGAGCACCTTCGTGTCTCCAAAGGAGATCTCCGCAGACCCCTCGGCGAACTTCGAGACGCCCACATTGATCGTGATCGGGCGGAGCGCCGTGGCCGTGCGGCCGTCAGGCCGCGCGAAGGTCACGCGGTCTCGTCCCAGAGGCGGCGCATCTCTTCGGGAGCGTACGACTCCAGAGCCCGGCCCTCCTTCGAGGCGCGGGCCTCGACTCGCGCGACGTGCGCCGCGAAGCGCTCGTTCGCCTCGCGGAGCGCGGTCTCGGCGTCGAACCCCGCGTCGCGCGCCGCGGCCACGACGTCGAAGAGCAGCTCACCGAGGAAGTCCTGATCGTCGATGTCGAGCGGGAGGTCCAGACGCGGCGGCTCGAGCTTCACCCGCGCGGCTCGCTCGAGCATCCGCTCCGCGGCGAAGAGCGCCGGAAGCTCGCGCGGGACGCCACCGAGGAGGGACTTGGGATCGTCGCCCTGCTCCTCGCGCTTGATCCGTTCCCACTGCGCGAGGAGGTCGCCGCTGGAGACCTCTGTTCCCGCGAAAACGTGCGGATGCCGGCGAATGAGCTTTTCGTTCAAGCGTCGCGCGACCTCGCTCGCGTCGAACGTTCCCTCCTCGCGCGCGAGCTCCGCGTGCAGGGCGATCTGCAACAGAAGGTCGCCGAGCTCGTCTCGGAGGCGAGCCGGATCGCCCGAGTCGAGCGCGGCGAGGGCCTCGTACGCCTCCTCGAGAAGGTGCGGACGCAGCGATTCATGGGTCTGCTCGCGATCCCACGGGCAGCCGTTCGGTGCTCGGAGCCGCTCGACGATGCGCGTCAGGGTGCCAAGCGACGCGAGATCCGCGAAAGGCTCGAGCGGCGCGAGCACGAGAAAGCGACCGGCAGCGCCGTTCTCGGCTTCGGCCAGCGTGGTCTCGCGGTTCGGATCGAGGAGCGTGACCGGGTGAGTGACGGGGTAACGCGCGCGCAGAAGCTTCCAGTCGACGGGACCATCGAGCGCGATGGCGATGGCGCGCAGCGTCGAAAACGCGTGCCGATCGAGGCGGCTCGCCGGAACGACGTCGATGCCGGCGGGCCAGCGCTCCAGGACGGCAGCCAGCGCCGCCGTGCTACTCGAACTCGAGGCCAGGGATGAGGCGGAGGACGTCGTGGGCCTTCTTCTGCTGATTGAGCCAGTACGGGTAGGCGTTGTCATTGATGGTCTTCTTCTGAGCGTCATCGAGGTCGCGCGAGTCCGACTTCTCGAGGACCTTGTACCAGGTCGTCGTGGTCAGCAGGTTGTGCTGCTGGCTGCGCTCGCCCGCCGCCATGTTGAAGAGCTCCTTCTCCGCGGAAAGATCGGTGATCATCCCGCGCGCGATCCAGCCCTTGTCGCCTCCGTTGTCTTTCGTCGTGGAGTCTTCGGAGTACTGCTTGGCGACCGCGGCGAAGTCGGTACCTGCGTCCAGCGCTTTGCCGATCTCGCCCACCTTCTTCAGCTGATCGGTGAAGGCCTGAAAATCGCCGCTGACCGGACGCGGCGTCGCGACCTGGATCTGGGCGATGTGCACCTGAGCCGTTGGCGAGGCCGCGCCGCGGTCCCGCTGCCGCTTCGTGAACTCCTCGCGCAACATGTCGCGCTGGGTGTGACGCTTTATGTCGGCCTCGGTGAAGCCGGCCGCGAACCATCTCTTCACGATGTCGTTCTCGGAGGGACCGCGGCGCTCTTCGACCTGGATGACGTGGTAGCCGAAGTCGGACTTCACCGGGTCGGAGATCTGCCCGATCGCGAGTGCCCTCGCCGCATCCTCGAACGGCTTCACGAACTGACCCTTGCCCACCCAGCCGAGATCGCCGCCTGACGCCGACGAGCCAGGGTCCTGCGACTGGTCCTTCGCGAGCTGGTTCCAGAGCGTCTGATTGTTCGGGTCCTCGCGCAGCTGATCGCGGATCGCGGTCGCCTTGGCGAGGGCGTTGGCGTCGTCGACCGCCTGGTCCGGAGCTTCCTTGTTGATCGTGATGAGGATGTGCCGACTACGGAACTGGCCGAAGTCGTCCACGTACCGCGCGTCGAGCGCCTCAGGAGTCACGGTCACGCCTTCTGCCCGCGCCTGCTGGTCGAGGATCGCGTACTCCTCGAGCGTGTCGAGGGCGCTGCGGTCGTACGACGCCTTCTGCTCCGCGATCTGCGGATCGTTCTCGTACCCGGGCGGAACGCCGAATTCGACGTAGAAACGGGTGAGCTGATAGGTGCGCTCGGTCCTCCAATCGCGCATCGCGATGACACGACCGTCGAGGCGCATCGCCGGCTTCAGGTTGTCCTGGAAGTACCGGTCGCTCGCGGCCCAGCTCACGAGTCCCAGCACGAAGAAAAGGACTGCCGAGAAGACGGTCACGATGATGGCCTGCTGGCGGCGCTCCCGCTGCCAGCGCGCGCTGCGCTGCCTGCGGGTCAGTCGCGGAAGTGGGATCCGGCGGGTCATATCTGGAGATACAAAATTGTACGGGAGCTATCGGCCGACGCTGCGATACACCGCGAGCGTCTCGTCTGCCGCTCGATCCCACGAGAACGCGGCTGCGCGCGAGCGCGCGCGACCGCGCAGGCCCGCGCGAAGAGACTCGTCGTCGAGGAAGCGACCGAGCGCCGTCGCGAGCGCGTCCTCGTCTCCGCTCGGGACGAGGAGCCCGGCGTCGCCGACGACCTCGGCCACGGCACCCCCGGCGTAGCCAACGACAGGGGTCCCCGCGGCGAGCGATTCGAGCGCCGTGAGGCCGAATCCCTCCATGAGCGCGGCGTGCAGCAGGCACTCCGCCCCGGCGTAGAGGGCGGCGAGCGTCGCGTCGTCGACGAACCCGGTCAGGATGACGCGGTCCCGAGGCGCGCGCTCGACGTCCAGCGCCTCGCGGAGGTGGGACGCGAGCTTGCCAAGCTCGCCCACGATCACGAGGCGCAGCTGCTTGTCGCGGTCGGCGACCGCGGCGAACGCGCGGAGGAGACCGCGCACGTTCTTGCGGGGATCGAACTGCCCTACGTAGAGGACGTAACGGTCAGGCACGGCGAAACGAGCCCGAGCGAGCGCGCGGCCTTCGTCCGCCGGCGGTGGGTCGAACTCGCTGTCGACCGCCTCCGGAACGACGGTCACGCGGTCCGCGGGGACGCCCAGGCGCTCGACGACGTCCTGCTTCGTGGCGTCCGACACGGCGATCACCGCATCCGCGCGCCGCGCCAGCGCGTACTGCCACGCGTGCCCGACGCGCGAGTACGGGAGTCGGAGGTAATGCGCCGGCCAGATGAGCGGAGCGAGATCGTGGATGGTCACGACCGCGGGAAAGCCTCGCCGCGCCGGCAACGAGAGCTGCGTCGAGTGATAGACGTCGATCCCCTTGCCCGCCAGTTCGAGCGAGAGCAGCACCGGATCAAGCGCGAGCATCGAGAGCTCCGGCCGCCGCAGCCGCGACGTGGCGATGTCGTCGTGCGCCGGCAGGAGGCCGGGATCGGCGGCGGGGAAGTTCCGCAGTCGGAGCAGTGTCCATTCGACGTCTCGCGGCGCCCGTCGCGCGAATGCCGCGAGGAGGTTTCGGGTGTAGCGACCTATGCCCCGAACCCGCGCCACCGTCTGCAAATGCCGGGCATCGATAGCCACACGCACCGTTCCTAGACTATCGGCGGTCGTGATCTCCGTGATCGTCCCCACCTACAACGAGGCCGACTCGCTGCCCGCGCTCGTCGAGCGCCTGGGGACGGCGATGGCCGGCCATACCTGGGAGCTCGTCGTCGTTGACGACGGCTCTCCCGACGGCACCGCGGAGGTGGCGAACCGGCTCTCGGCGCGGCATCCGGTCTGGGTCGTGCGCCGCGCTGGAAAATCCGGCCTGGCGTCGGCGGTCATCGCGGGCTTCAAGGAGTCTCGGGGTGACGTGCTGGTGGTGATGGATGCGGACCTCTCGCACCCGCCAGAGATCGTGCCCGCTCTCGTCAAGGCGATTGACGAGGGGGCCGACCTCGCGGTGGGCAGCCGCTACGTGAAGGGCGGCGCGACGATGGACTGGCCGGTGCGCAGGCGCATCGTCTCGCGCGTCGCCTGCCTCATGGGCAACCTTCTCGTGCCGGTGCGGGACGCGACGAGTGGTTTCTTCGCGGTACGCCGGACAGCGCTGGACGGCGTGCACCTGAATGCCATCGGTTTCAAGATCGGCTTCGAGGTGATCGCCCGCGCCAGGACCAAGAGGATCGTCGAGGTGGCCTACACGTTCCGCGACCGCGAGCTCGGCGCTTCGAAATTCGGACGGGGCGAGGTCGGCCAGTATCTGAAGCAGCTCGGTATCGTCGCGCGCGACAAGGCTCTGGGGAGGCTCGGGAAGTGAGGGTCGCGGACCTGACCATGCGTCCGGCGAAGCTCAGCGATGCCGCGTTCGTCGCGGACATGGAGACCGCGATCCGTCCCCAGGATCCGCGCGATCCGGTGACGCTGGAGGACTACTGGCGCAATCCCGAGGAGAAGGTAACGATCGAGCGGTTCATCGGAGAGATCGGTGGCGTCCCGGTCGCCTTTGCCGTCCACCGCCACGACGCCTGGGAGCGCGCGCCCAAGCGGTACGCGGGCATCGCGGGCGACCTGGTGCCGTCGCACCGCACCGCTGCGCGGCTTGACGCGATCTTCGCCGCGATGGAGGAGCGCTCACGGGCGGACGGCGCACGCACGTTCACGACGTGGTGCTGGGAGGACGACACGCTCCGCGTCGGGGTCGTCACCAAACGGGGCTATCGCGAAGAGCGTCGCCAGCGGTTCTGGGAGCTCGACCTCTTCGCCGAACGGGCGAAGCTCGAGGCCACGGCCGCTGAAATGCGCGCGAAGATGCGGGAGCAGAAGATCCGCGTTCTCACCGTCGACCGCGACACCGATCCCGACAAGTGGAAGAAGCT
>VBEY01000331.1:0-503 GCA_005889295.1 Chloroflexota bacterium
CTCGACCCGGTGACACGTCGCGAGGACCGCCCGGTCCGAGAGCGCGCGCCACGGAGCGGCGATCTCGAGCAACCGCTCGCGCGCTTCGATCGGCGCGGCGCGCTGATGGAGAGCGAGCGCAGCGATCTGCACGTCGGACACCTCGCCCATACAGTCCGCGCGCTCACCGTCATCGCAAGGGCGGGTAGGAGGTTTTCTTAGATTCGCGCCAATGTGCCCAGGTTTGCGAAGCGGGAGGCCGCGGTCGGTCGAGGCTCAACCAACCCCTAGTGCGTCGCGAAGCGCGTGAAGAGGTAGTCGTCTGCGGCCTTCACGCTGACAAGCCGAGCCTCGCGCAACTCATCGGCGGGGAACGCCGCCTTCTCCACGAGCGCAAGGCGCCGGCGCTCGTCGTCGCGCCCGGCGACGCGCGGGGCGATGGTGAGGAAGAGCTCGTCCACCGTGCGCTCGCGTACGAACTCACCGAAGAGCGTCGGCCCGCCCTCCGTCCGGATCATGCCGCC
>VBEY01000331.1:570-3718 GCA_005889295.1 Chloroflexota bacterium
GTCGAGTTCGCCCGATTTCGTGACGAGGACCGTCAGCGGAACAGGCCGAAGTCGCATTCGCTCGCGGGCTGCGGCGAAGTCGGCACGAATGTCGGGCACGGGCTGGTCGGGCGTCCACAGGCTGTTCGGCTCCTGACGCAAAGTTCCAGCGCCGACGACCACCGCGTCAGCCACGACGCGCAGCAGCCCCAGGAGGAAGCGATCGTCGGGATTCCGTGCGCTGATGACGCTCGCGTGAGCCTTGCCCGGCACCGCGAGCGAGACCACGCCGTCCAACGACTGGACGAAGTTCGCGAAGACCCACGGCCGCCGCGTCGGAAAACGAAGCTCCCCTCCGTAGCGGCGTGTGAGCTCCGAGCCGAGGGGGCGCGGTTCTCCCTCGCTGCGGTCCAGGAGAGTCGCGAGCACCCTAGGTGGAGCGCGCGCTCGTCAGATGGAAGAACTCGTCGCGCATGGCGGAGTTCGTCGCGTACTCGCCACGCCAGACGGCGGTGCGCGTCTTCGCCTGCATCTCGCGAACACCGCGCATCTGCGTGCAGAGGTGGTGTGCTTCGAGGTACACGGCGACGCCGTGGGCGTGAACGAGCGAGTCGAGCGTATCCGCGATCTGGTCCCCCATTCGCTCCTGCACCGTGAACCTTCTGGCCCAGAGGCGGACGAGCCGGGTCAGCTTGGAGATCCCGATGATCTCTTCGTGCGCGACGTAGCCGACATACGCGTGGCCCACGAAGGGCAGCGCGTGATGCTCGCAGAGGGCGATGAACGGAATGGGCCCCTCCACGATCTGGTTGACCTCGCACGATGTACCGCCCTTGCATTCGGTCGGAAACGCGGTGAGCAGCTTCGGATCGCCCTCGTAGCCGTCGGTCGCGTCGTACAGGGCGCGGATGAAGCGGCGCGGGGTCTCCGCGGTCCCAGGGGTGGCGAGATTCAACCCGAACGCCCCAAAGATCTCGGCTGCGTAACTCGCGTAGCGCTCCCATTGCTCGGGGCTGAGGTCACGATGTGCCCGAAGCTGTGGCGACCAGACGTCGTCGTCCTCAGGCGGAACGCGAAGATGGAGTGTGGTCTCGTCAGCCAGATCCGCCATTCGTACCTCCGCAATAGATGAGCCGAGCATGAGATACGCCACGCCGGTCGGCTCTGGATCGGCCTGACTTTTCAGGTCGCGCGGACTCTGTCTCCGGCAGGACGCGATTAAGACCGCGCTGGCGAGACGGAGCCAGCGGTCACATCGTTCTTTTGCGCTTTGAAAGCGGCCAGGACCTCTCCCTTCTCTCTCTCGGGCACCTTGAAGTTATCGAGCGCGCGGCTCAGTTCCACGAGGATCACTTCGTCGAAGACCTCCGGGGTTATGTGGAGGTCGAAGTGCGCGTCGCGTAGCGCTTCGCCGGTGTATTTGAATGGACCTCCGGCCACGGATGCGGACCACAAAGTCCTCAGGAATTTCAGACCCGGCAGCCGCTGGCGATAGGCCTCGGTGTGCCACTTCTTGAGCTCGGGATTCGCGTTCACGATCTTCGGATTCTTCAGAAGTGCGTCACTGAATTGGTCCACCACCGCGGCGATCGCGTAAATACCCCCGAGGCGCTCGTAGAGACTCTTGTCGGCCATGCTTGTCCCCTTTCATCGGCATTCGGCCGAATGTTGCTGACGCGATCGCCGCCGGCGCGGCGGGTAACAGGCCTACTACCGAGCTCGAACCTCGATCCGCCCCGAGCCGTCCGTGCGTACTTCGAACGTAACTTCGGAGAACGTCGCCGGGCCGCCGTGAACCGCGCCGTCCTTTACGCAGAACCGCGAGGCGTGCCACGGGCACTGGATCTCGCAGCGATCCTTGCCGACCCAGGTCCCTTCGTTCAGCGGTCCGCCGGCGTGCGTACATACATTCGCGATCGCGTAGACCGATCGAGCCGCTCCCATTTCGTCGGCGGCTCGCGCCACGCTTGTCTGTTCACCTCGGTGCCGTATCCGAAAACCATCTCGCCACCGAAGTACGAAGACACGATCAGAACAAGCCAAGCCGCGAGAGCGAAACCGATCGCGACATCGCGTTGGCCAGCTCCTCCAGCCAGACGAAGCCAGATCGAAAGGACGAAGCCGACCGACGCGGCGACCATGAGCAGTCCGTGGAGCATGCCCGTGCGGCGCTCCTCGGCAAAGGTCTCGTTCCAGTCGGTGAGTCCCGAGAGGATCGACACGAGCGACGAGATGAATGCGGCGACGATGAGGAAGTCCGCCGCAGCCAGGAGTCCTGATTGCCGTGTGGCGAGATAGAGCAGATCCACGGCGACTGCCGCGGTATACCCGCCGATCGTGAGGTCGGTGATCGCCGGATGAAGGGGATGCTGGAGCGGCCACGTGCCATGAAGCAGCGACTTGATAGGGCGCGTCGCTGGGATTTTGTAGAAACCGCCGACCACAGCGCCAAAGAAATTGGCGAAGGCGTCGAGCCACTTCCAATTTCGAACGAGCGCATGCCCGGCGGTATTACGGGGAGTGCTCAACGCATCAAATCAAATCGAGACTGCAGCCGAAAGCGTCGGTCTCGGGGACCCGCACCGGACCGCCAGCCAGCAGGTCGTCCAGGGCAGCGCGGAGGTCGTTGCTCGTGACCCGTTCGGGATTGCGCGAATTGTCGAATCTTCCGCGATAGCGAAGCCGCCTCTCACGATCGAGGACGAAGACATGGAACGTGCAGGTGGCGCCGAACGTCCTGGCCAGGCTTTGATCGGCGTCCTTGAGGTACGGAAAGTTGAAGTGGCTCTCGCGCGCGCGAGCGACCATCGCCTCGTAGCTCTCCTCGGCATAGAGGTGCGGGTCGGTCGAGTTCACGGCGATGAGCTCAACGCCGCGATCTGCGTATTCGTCCTGAAGCCGGATCATCCTGGGGACATAGGCTTTCGCGGTCGGACAGCGGTTCGAATCGAAGATAAAGACCAACGCGGCCTTATCTCTGAAATCAGAGAGCGCGTACCACCGTCCGTTGGTTCCAAGCATGCCCACGAAGGGGCCGACCCGGTCCCCAAGCTCCAAGGATCGAGCCCCCTCGATCGCCTTTGCCAACTAGCGGCGAGCCTCGGTCTCTTCTTCGGCCATCTCGCGCGCGCCGAACTTCTCCGGGAACTGCGCGACGATCCCACCAGCG
>VBEY01000265.1 GCA_005889295.1 Chloroflexota bacterium
CGCCGCCCTCCCGCGATCCTGCGTCAGACCACCGACGAACGAGCGATCGATCTTCAGCAACCGTGCCGCGCCTCGAGGTATCGGACGAGACGCTGGGCTTTGCTAGCGGGCGCTCATTTCCGTTGAGCGACGGCGTCGCGAAGGATCGCTTGGAGCTGCGCACCGATCGCCTTCGCGCCCTTGGCCGCGTCGACCTGGATCGCCTCGACCGTGAGCTCGTAGAACTTCGCACCTGACTTCGTCGCTCGGTCCACCTCGAGGAAAGTCTTCGATCCCGGAACGAGGTGGTGGTCCGCGTATCCGTACTCGTACATGAGGTCCTGTGCCTCGCGACCGAGCATGTAGCTGATCCAGAGCTTCGCCGCGTTCGGATGCGTCGCGTTCTTCGGCACACCCATGTAGAGATAGCCAAGCAGCGCTCCATCGGACGGTACCGACCATCCGATGAGAGTCCCCTTCGCCTTCATCTGCTGAACTCGCGCCCCTCCGCAGTCGTAGACGAATGCGTCGAACTCACCGTTCGCGATCCGATCCTCGTCACCACATTCGACGAAGCCCGTGACCTGGCCGGCCAGCTTTCGCACGTAAGCGAGCGTCCGTTCGGGGCCCCAGACTTCCGAGCCGGCCAGCCGTTCGAACAGTGCGGTGCTCAGAGTTGTGGCGACCCGCCCTTTGTACTCGGGCCGCAGCAGGTCGGCGAGCGTCCGAGGGGCCGCCGCACCGGAGAGCTTGGCGCTGTTGTAGGTGATCCCCGGCATCCGGGTCTGGACCTGGACGGCCACCCCGCCGACGGCGACCATTCTCGGACTGGTGATGTTCGGCGACCACGCTGACCAGGGTTCCGAAATGAGCACGCCGGACTTCGCGAGATCGTTGATGTCGGCTTCGGTGCCGAGAACGATGTCCGTTGAGGCTTTCGCGCCGCTCTGAAAGTCCTGGATGGTCCGCGCGGTGCCCTCGCGCATGCTCGCGCCGGCCTTGAAGGGGACCTTGAGGTTCAGGCCATATATGCGGTTGAATCCCTCGGTCTCTCTACGGAGCTCGTCGGGCGAGTCGAGGAAACCGGGCGCCCACGAAAGGTCGAGCTCGACCTCAGCCCGAGCCGCTGCGATGAGCGCGCTCATCTGATCGTTCGCCCGCGCGGACGGTTTGGCCGGGCCTCGCGTCGTTCCACCGCAGGCCGCGGCCAGGATGATCACGACGACCAGCAGGCCGCTCCAACGGGCGAAGGGTGCGGATGGGCGGCCCGAGCCGGTCACCGCATCGCCTCGCCCTGCGAGCGCAGGATCCAACGAACCATCCACGTGGCGATCACGAGCGTCAGGGCCGCGGCCATCGCCACCGCGCCGAGGAATCCGGTCGATGGACCGGCAACGGCGTTGAGGTAGCTGCTCGGCGGCATGGCGACGACGTAGATCCAGGGCTTGGATTCGAGCCACGTCGCGACGGCGCGCTGCTCGACGCCACCCGCATCGAATGTCAGGGTGGTCGCACCTTTTCGCGCGGTGCTGTCGATCACGGCCTTCAGCTCCGGCAGCGGATCGACGACAAGCTGCTCGGCGCTCTTCTGACCAAAGCGTTTGTCGTTCGCGAGCCGCAGCGCGGTGTCGTGCTCGATCGGCGCGATGACCTTGTAGATGAGCGAGTCAGCCTTGTCGCGGTTGCCCTTGGTCTCTGACACCGCAAGCCGGATCCCGTAATCGTCCACAAGGAATGCGTGCGCGCCGGCGCCGACCGCGCCGAGGTCGCCCTCGACCAGATCCCATATGCGGGCCAGGTTGATCCTGCTGCGAACGACACCAACCAGGATCCCGTCGGTCGTCCTGACGGGCGCCGAAAAGAACAAAGCCGGCTTGTTCGTGATGACCGAGTAGCTCGGCTCGCTCACGTAGCCGACACCGGTCCGGGCGTTCTGGAAGTAGTCGCGGAACCGCACGTTCGTGCCCTCGTCCGTCTGGATCGAGGCGGCGACGATCGTGCCGTCGAGGCTCAAGATCGCGATCGACTCGTACGCCGTGTCGGCGGTCGCGGCCATTGCGAGTGCCGTCCGAGCGAGATCTCGCTGGCCCTTGTCACCAAGATTTTGGGCGTAGGCGATGACATCGGGGATCTGGCTCACCTGAACGATCTCGCGCTTTCGGCTCTGGAGATAGGAGTCGATCGAGGCGGCCGTGGACGCGGATCGCATGGTCAAATTGGCGACGCCCAGCTCCATCAGTCGATCGCGCGTGTTCTGCTGTCCGGCGAAGTTCAGGAGCAGCATCGGCGCGAGGCCGAGCGTCAGGAGGGCGACGAGGATCGGCCAGGCGACACCGAAGCCGGAGCGCATGACTCCGACTCCGACATCCTCCGCCGGGACTTCAACCGGTATCCTCACTGCCCCACCCCATCCACGAGCCACCATCGGGTCGTTCCTAGAGACGTACGCATCAACCCCACTCCCAACCCTGTTGCAGGGGATCGTCCGCCAGCGCTGTTGAGATTCCAATAAGTCGAGCGAAGCAAAGAGCGCCACATGGCGCCGTGCGCTTCACGCGTTGACTAGCCGGCGGCGGGCTTCTTCGCGGCGATCGCTGTAAGTTCGGCGCGCGCAGCCGCGGCGATGTCGGCGCCGGTGTTAGCGTGCCCCCTGACGCCCCACCCGCCCTCGGGCGACTCGGTGATCAGAACCCATGTGCGCTCGGTCAGCGTCGGGTCACCGGCGGCGGCCGCGACGATGTCGGTCAGCTCCCTGACGACCCCGAGCTGCTTGTCGCGATCGAGAACCCCGACCGGAGTGAGGACCTGCACGCGGACGTAGTTGCTGTCGCCGGCAACGTTCGACAACGAGTCGGCCGGCAGGTCGTGGATGAACGCTGCGGTGTTGTTCCTGAACAACGAGATCTCGGGGACCTTCTCCCACCGCATCACGGCGGCGGCAAGATCTTTGGCTAGTCCCTTGCGGTCGCTGAACGTTCCTTCCGTGGCGTACACGTCGATCATCGGCATCGGGTTTCTCCTTCGTGAGTTATGACGGTTGTCATATCAGCGGAAGCTACTCTATGTTGGTCGTCATAGTCAAGGGTAAAGAGCGAACGGACAGTCGAGCCAGCATGGTGCGCAGCGCTGCGTCGCTGATCCGCACCCGCGGCGTGAACGCGACGTCGTTCTCAGAGGTGCTCGCCGATAGCGGCGCCCCCCGCGGATCGATCTACCACCACTTCCCAAACGGAAAGGAGCAGCTCGCTGGGGATGCGATCCGCTGGACGTCAGAACGCGTGCTCGCGCACCAACGCACGTGCCGGGCCACGACACCGGCGGGCGTGCTGGACTGCTTCATCGACATGTGGCGACAGGTCGTGCTGGCGTCGGGCGGTGCTGCTGGTTGCGTCGTGGCGGGCGTCGCGATCGACACGGTTGCGGCCGATCGGGCCCTGATTGATGTTGTCCGTG
>VBEY01000266.1 GCA_005889295.1 Chloroflexota bacterium
CCTTGAGCAGGTAATACCAAAGCGGCGTCTCGCCCGACCATCCGAACTCGCTCAGTCCGATCTCCTCCAGACTGAGCGGCTCCTCCCCGACAAGCCGGGCGACCGCCTCACCCGACGGAAGCCCGGTGGCCACGCCACGCTGCAGGTCTCTCACCGCGAGCGACTCGAAGTCTTGATCGTCGAGCTCGCCGGTGATGTCGACGGGCAGCTTCAGGAGAGGCTCGGGCAAGCATCCATCGATCGGGCGGGCCCGAGCAGCGCGCGGTTCGCCAGGGACGTCGAAGAGGAGGCGCCAATCGACCACGCGGTCGGAGGCCACCGGACGAAAGCCGATCATGTCTGGGAAGACAGTTAGGTCATCGCCGCCGGGCTGGACGCGATATGCCTGGCGCATCTGTGAGTGACCGTAGCGAAATGCAGCGTCGGCGAACTCGAAGGGGATCGAGACAGCCCCCGCGGGCTTGAAGAAGCGCGGTCCATCGCGGAGCAGCCTCTCTGTGCGTTGCTCGCCGATCGTCGTCGGTAAGAAGTCGTAGAGGACGATCCACTGGTAATGCCACGTCAATGCCCGACGCGCCTCGGCGACGAGATCGGCCTCCGAAACGCCGTCCTCACGGAGCCGGTCAACGAGGCGGTTGTGAGCCTTCAGCATGGCGACGTGCATCTGAGAGATCAGAAGGTGGACATCCTGGCGTGGGTCGCCGACTAGCGCGATGCCTTCCTGGTTCCGGGGCAGGTCGTCGGCGAGGCCCTTGTCGTTCAGTCGAAGCAGCATCTTGGCCGGGTCTTTCCGGCTGAAGAGGTAGGGGTTGCCGATCGGGCCGTCGCCGTATACGCATTCGAGGTCGAGGCGCGCGCTGCGGGCGTTTCGAACTAACGCGGCATCGTCGTGATGCGTCACCGGGGACCGGTCCGCGGTGATGTCGTGAGCCACGAACTGCCCGAACACCGGCCAGCCTGCCGCCACACTTGACTCGTTCCGCGTCGAGTACTGAGTGTCGCAGGCTCCTCCGGCTCGACCGAGAGCACGGAGTACTTCTGGACCGATGCTCAGGTGCGGAAGGTCGGGAAACATCCGCGTATAGCGATGGAGACCCTGCGGGGCCTCCGTCGTACGGCCAGGGGCCATGCAGTGATCGCGGGCAGGCCGTTGCGGACTACGCCATGCTTCCAACCGGGTCGCCATGATTTCGCTGTTACGCCTCCACGCTCGCACACCTCGACCCGCGGCAGAGGGCGACTCTTTCAAAGGTTAGATTCCGCAGATGTCCGGACAAACATCCTTAGGCCTACGCGTTATTCCAAGCGATAGGTACGGCCATAAGCTAGGAGAACGCCCTTCTCCGGCTTTTCGTTCTCCAAGGCACATCCGTCTGCGACCGTCGTCCGTACACGACAACAGGTTGCGATTTGCCTTGGGGGTGCGCGAATGATCCTGCGGGCTGCCGCCATCGTCGTGGGCATCGTCGGGCTCTACTTGGACGTCTGGCACAGCAATGTGTTGCCTTTCAGCCATAACGCCGTCGGACTCGGCAACAACCACAGCATCCACGCCGTCGTCGGGCTGGCGCTGCTGATCCTGGCGGCATGGCTGTGGGTCCGAGCCGGCAAGGCGGCCCCGGCTTAGGCGACTCGTCGCGCGGCTTACAGCTCAGAGTTGCCGGAGCGGCGTGCGCTCTCGTCGCGGCAGGCATCCACCTCGCGCTCGCATTCAGTGATCTGATTCCGGGCGAGTCGACGCGTGGTCCGGCCTTCGCCCTGATGGGCCTCGGCTTCGCGGCCTGCGCCGTCGCGCTCTTCATTCGGAAGCTCGAGCTCGACGTGCTCGTGCTCGTCTACGTAGCCGCGCTCATCCTCGCGTACGTCGGCACACGAGACGAGCGGCCGGTCGAAGCGATCGGGCTCAGCTCAAAAGCGGTGGAGAGCGCCCTTCTCGTTATCGTCGCGATTCTCGTAGCCCGCCGGAGAGCCCTCGAAACCACTGGCTGAGCGACGCTCGGCGCGTTCCGCGCGTCGGGGACGGCGCGCCTGGGCGCTCAGCCAAAGAGCCGCCTAGTGTCGTCCGCAAAGGGGGGACCTGTGACCGACCAGAACGCGCTCGCCCTGCAGAGCTATCCCGCGCGGCTCACGATCGATCGCCCACAGACGCTCGACCGTGTCACGACGCTGCTGCGCGTCATTTGGATCATCCCGATCGCCGTGATCGTCGCGCTCGTGTCCGGTGACCGCTCGACCGCCGCGATGATGACCGAGTCGGGCGAGCGGGTCCGCACCGGCGGAACCTCGATCGAATTCTCGATCGCCGCCGCGACGGCGCTGATGCTGCTTTTCCGGCAGCGCTACCCGCGCTGGTGGTTTGATTTCCAGCTCGCGCTGGCGAAGTTCAGCTATCGCGTGGCCGCATATGGCCTTTTGCTTCGCGACGAGTACCCCTCGACCGAGGACGAGCAGGCCGTCCACCTGGAGCTCGACTTTCCCGACGCGAAGCAGCTCAGCCGCTGGCTGCCGCTCGTCAAATGGTTCCTCGCCATCCCGCATTACTTCGTCCTGGTGTTCCTTTTGGCGGGCGTGGTCGTGGCGGTGGTCATCGCGTGGTTCGCGATCCTGATCGCCGGTCGCTATCCGCGAGCGCTCTTCGACTACGTCGTCGGCGTCGGGCGGTGGCTCCTACGGGTGCAGGCCTATGCGATCTATCTCGTGACCGACCGCTACCCGCCGTTCAACTTGAGCTAGCCGATGTTCTGGCGCTCCTGGTCGAGCGCGGCGCCAGTCCCCTTCGCGGGAGATCGCGTTAATACGGGAAGC
>VBEY01000267.1 GCA_005889295.1 Chloroflexota bacterium
GGAGTGACATGCGACACGCGCGCCGCGAGCGTGAACGGCGTCGGTCGCGGCTTTCACCGAGGCGACGGTGAAGGGCGAGTCCTTCACGCCTCCGGGCGCGTCCATGTAGATCTTCACCAGATCCGTGCCCAGGTGGAGCTGAGCAAGCGCCGCGTTCTTGAGCCCATCGTCATCCGTGGTGACCCACATGTCCGGATAGCCCGTCTTCCCGATCCACGTTCCGGCCACGCGGATGTACGGATTCCCGGCCTTGCCGGACAGCTCGTCACGGACGTCTACCGACAGCGGACGGCCGTCCGCCATCGGCGCGCCGACATCACGCGCCCAAAGCACCCCGGCCTGTACGAGCCGCCTGGCGTTCTCGCGCGCGACCTGGCGGAGGACCTCGGGCGGATCGTCGCCACGAGCGATCCAGTGGCTGCCGCCCTGCATGGTGAGGTGGCTGTGGCAGTCGACCATCCCGGGGACGATCACCGCGCCGCCCGCGTCGATCACAGCGGCACCCGCGCCGTCGATCTCGTCGTTCGCGCCGACCGCCTCGATCCGACCGTCGGCGATGGCGACGCTGACGCCGAGACGTAGCGAATCGGACGAGCCGTCCGCGAGGGCGGCGTCGTGCAGGATCGTGCGGGCCATCTTCGTCTAGCTCGCCGCCGCCCTCCGAAGCTCCGTCCGACCTTCGCGCTTCTTCTCGCGCACTGCGCTGACCGCAGGCACGCCGGAGCCGCGGACGAGCTTGTCGAAAGCCGGCACGTCGGTCTTCGCGATCGCGCGCCACTTTGTGAGCTGCGTCTCGGCGCGCTTGGAGACATCATCGAAGACGTCGTACATCGCCTTGGTCGGCGCGAAGTCCGCGCCGCCGACGGCCATCGCGAGGCCGCCGATCTTTAGGTTCAGCTTGGCCGGATAGTTGAGCGTGTCCTGGCGACTCTTGGCCTTCACCTGGATGAGCTCTTCCTCGACGCCGGCCATCTTCGTCTTCAGGGCGCCCGCGGCACGGCGCAAACGCGCGCCGCCGCTGCCTTCCGCGCGCTTCTCCCAGCCGTCGATCTGCGCCCGCAGCGCGCGGATCGCGTTGATCGCCTCGTGCACTTCGGTGAGCTTGTCGCGGATACGCATCCGAAGAGCGAACTGCGCGTCAAAGTCGGCCTGGGTCGCCGAGACGCGCGGGTCCTTACGGATCTCGAACGCGGCTTCGTGCCGTTCGCCTCCGACCTCGAGTCGAACGCGATATTGACCGGGTGCGGCGATGGGGCCCGCGAGAGTCGCCTCCGCCGACTCCCACGTCGGGTCGTCCTCGACACGCGCGGCGTCGGGGTAGCGCATGTTCCAGGCAAAGCGATTGAGGCCGGCTTCCTTCGGGACCTTCGGCTCGCGCGCCTTCTTGATCTCTTCACTGCGCCGCTGCTCCGGTGTGAGGGGCTGTTCGCCCTTCTTCTCTTTCGGCTCGGGCGGCGCGCTTTTGAACTGCCGGATCTGCTTGCCCTTGGCGTCCATGAACGTGAGCGTCGCTTCGCCCTCGGGCTTCTCGCGCAGCCAGTACGAGACAAGCACGCCGTCCGGCGGGTTCTGTCCGGAGTCGATGTTGACCTGGGCCTTCTCGCCGGTCGGCTTCTCGACCTGCCGATAGGTGACGATCGTCGCGCCCGTCATCCGGTAGTTCTTGCCGAGCTTCGGCGGCTGTGGGAAGCCCATGTCGGTGCGGAAACGCACCGTTGGCCGCGGCGTGAACAGCCGCGCCTTTCCCTTCACTGCCTCGGCCGCGAGCTGACGGATCGCTGACAGATCGTCGAGGACCCAGAACGAGCGTCCGTGAGTTCCGAGCACCAGGTCGGAGTCCTTCACCACCATGTCGTGGATCGGAACCACCGGAAGATTGCCCCCAAGGCGATTCCAGCGAGCCCCGTCGTCGAACGAGACGTACACGCCGGTCTCCGTGCCCGCATAGAGAAGTCCCTTGCGCGTCGGGTCTTCGCGGATGACGCGCGTGAAGTCGTCGCCCCGAATGCCGTTTGTGATCTTCGTCCAGGTCCGCCCGTAGTTGGTGGTCTTCCAGAGGTACGGCCGGAAGTCGTCGTGCTTGTAGCGGGTCGTCGCGACGTACGCGGTGCCGGCGTCGTGCGGCGACGGCTCGATGATCGAGACGAGCGAGAACGGCCGTATCGCGGCAGGCGTCACGTTCTTCCAAGTCTTCCCGTCGTCGCGTGAGACGTGGAGCAGCCCGTCATCGCTCCCGGCCCAGAGGACGCCGCGCTCGACCGGCGACTCCGCGAACGCAAAGATCGTGCAGTAGTACTCGGCGCCGGTGTTGTCTTTCGTGATCGGTCCACCGGACTGTCCGAGCTTCGAGCGGTCGTTGCGGGTCAGGTCCGGGCTGATCCGCTCCCAGGTCGTGCCCTCGTCGGTGGTGCGGAAGACGTGATTGCCGGTGTGGTACAGGACGTTCGGGTCGTGCGGCGAATGGACGGTCGGTGCGGTCCACTGCACGCGGTACTTCACGTCGCGCGCGCCCTCGCCGGCGCTCGACTCGGGCCAGACCATGATGTTCCGCGCCTGTCCGGTGCGGCGGTCGTAGCGCGTGAGAATGCCTTGGTAGTTCCCGGCGAAGACCACGTTGGGGTCGTCCGCACGTACGGCGATGTACCCCGACTCGCCGCCGCCGACCGCGAAGCTGTCTGCGGCGGTGATGCCGGCGATCGCGGAGCGGCTCGGCACGGTCATGGTGGTGTTGTCCTGCTGCGCGCCGTAGATCCGATATGGCGTCTGGGTGTCGGTGAGCACGTGGTAGAACTCGGCCGTCGGCTGGTTGTAGACGGATGACCAGCTCTCGCCGCCGTTCTGGGTGACGACGGCACCGCCGTCGTTGCCGTTGATGATCCGGTCGGGGTTCTTCGGGTCGATCCACAGGTCGTGGTGGTCACCATGTGGGATCGAGAGCTCCTGAAAAGTCTTGCCACCGTCGTTCGAGAGCCACGCTGAAACATTGAGCACCCAGACCGTTTCGGGATCGGTGGGATGGGCGTAGATGTGGTGGTAGTACCAGGCCCGCTGCCGCAGATTGCGGTCTTCGCTCGCGCGCTCCCAGGTCTCGCCGAAGTTGTCAGAGCGGAAAACCGCGCCCTCTTCAGCCTCGACGATCGCGTACACGCGTCCCGACTTCGCGGCCGATGCGGAAACGCCGATCTTCCCGAGCAGACCCTTGGGAAGTCCTTTGTTCCGGCTGATCTCTATCCACGTGTCGCCGCCGTCGTTGGAGCGGAAGAGACCCGACCCGGGGCCGCCCGAGACGAGCTCCCACGGACGCCGGATGGTCTCCCAGAACGACGCGTAGATGATGCGCGGGTTTTTGGGATCGATCGACAGATCGGACGCGCCGGCCTTGTCGCTGCGATAGAGGACCTTCTTCCACGTCCTGCCGCCGTCGCGCGTTCGGAAGACGCCACGCTCCGCGTTCGGGCCGTGCGCATGCCCAAGCGCTGCGACGTATGCGGTATCGGGGTCCTCTGGGTGAACCCGGACCTTGCCGATGTTGCGCGTGTCCTCGAGGCCGAGGTGGGTCCACGTCTGGCCGGCGTCGGTGGAGCGGTAGACACCATCGCCGTGCGAAACGTTGCCGCGGATGCAGCTTTCGCCCATGCCGACATAGATCACGTTCGGGTCGGACTGCGCCACGGCGATCGCACCCACCGATGCACGCTTGAAGAATTTGTCGGTCGTGTTCTCCCAGTACTGGCCGCCGTCCATTGTTTTCCAGACGCCGCCTCCGGTCGACCCGAAGTAGAAGGTGTTGCGCTCCCGCGGATCGCCCGCGACCGCGGCGACGCGCCCGCCGCGATATGGGCCCGCGTTGCGCCACTCGAGGCGATCGAAGAAGTTAGGGGTCTGCGCTGGCGACACGCTCAGACGGCGTGTGGACGTCTTGGAACGACGCTTCGCTGCCATGGGCTGGCCTCCCCCGTGTCTCTGGCTCGATCGAAAATCTAGCCCTTATCGCTACGCTCTGCCCCGCATGACCCTGCCCCCAGTCATTCGCGACGCCATTCGCCTGCTCTTTCTCGCGGTGCTCGAGCACCAGTACGTCCTTCTCTTCTTCGTCGTCGCGATCGAAGAAGCGGGCGTCCCCCTCCCCGCCCCCACGGATGTCGTGATCGCGTTCTATGGCTATCGCGCGCGCGGCGACCTGCCCGAGCTCGCGCAGGTCGTCCTCGTCTGCGCGCTCGCGTCTACCGCCGGAACGCTCGTGCCGTACCTCCTCGCGCGGCGCTTCGGCCCGAGCGTGGCGCACCGGCTGGCCACGTGGATCGACGTCGATCCGGCGCAGGTCGATCGCTGGACCGAACGGATCCATCGGCACGGCTTCATCGCGGTTGTCATCGGCCGACTCGTGCCCGGAGCGCGCGTCGTGATGTCGCTCGTCGCCGGGACGGCGAAGGTTCCCGTATACCAATTCTCGCCCGCCGTCTTCCTCGCCGCGTCCCTCTATTGGACGTTCTGGGTGACCATTGGCGCTGCGCTGGGGCCGACGTTCCGGCGCATCGCCGGCCCGTACATCACCTATGTCTTCATCGCGCTGCCGATCCTGGTCATCGGCTTCTTCGTCTACAGACACCTTCGCGCGCGGAGAAAATGGGCATCACGAAATCCTCCTCCCTGACCGTCACTCTCGGTGCGCTGGCGGCGATCGGGCTGCTGCTGGGGCTCTGGCCGCTGGCGGCGCTTGCGCTGGCGTTTCTGGTGGGCGGCCGGCGCGAACCGGTGGCGTTCGCGGCCGACACGATCGTCTTCGTCGGGCTCGCCAGTCATGCTGACCTGCTGTGGGTCGCGTTGCTGGTTGTCGCGAGCCTCGCCGCGCGGGAGCACGACCCGCGTGCGATCCTGATCCTCTTCTTCGCCTCACTCGCGGCGATCGTCGTCTACGTCGACTGGACCATCCTCACCGGGCTGCTCGCGGTCCTCGCCACCATCCATGCCGTGTTTTCAGCGCGACGCGCCCTTCGGCGCGCATGAAACTGCTCGCGCCAGGCCCGCCTCAATCCGCTGACAGGGTGTAACCGCGCTGTTCAAGTTCTCGCCGGAGCGCCGCGAACCGGAAGGTCCAGAACACCACAAACGGTGGGTATCGCGCGATCGAATGTTCGACTTTCAGGCCAGTTGAGAAAAAGACTCCTCTGTATTTTCTGAGCGTGCGTAACGAGTCCTTCGGAAAGATCCAGGTCGCGGTTAGGCAGGACAACGCCAGCTCGGTGTCTTCCACCGTCAGTTTCGCGAGCGGCCATGTCGCATTGAACGCGAAGAAGACCGACCGTCCGATTCGTGCCCCACCGATCTGTGAAAAGCTCAGGGTGACCCCTCGTCCGCTGCCTCAACCGGCGACACCATAACTACCAGCGGTGATAGGCCGGATGCCCCGGCTTCACCGCGACGAACGTGCCGCGAAACGTGGCGCAGACCTTGCCGCCGGCCCGCAGCTCCGCCTCAACGACAGCCCGATCGTCGGCGATCTCGACCGGCCGCGCAACCAGCTCGATCGGACCATTCGTTGGCGTCGGGCGAGCGAGCCTCACGGCGAACTCGGCCGTGACCGTCGCCGGCGGAGTCTCCGCGTTGGCCCGCCGCATGAGGTGGTAGGCCGCCGTCCAGTTCGAGTGGCAGTCGAGAAGAGTTCCGGTAATGCCGCCGGAGAGGACACCATCGAATGCCTCGTGATGCTTCGCCGCGTGCCAGACGGCGACGACCTCATCGCCGCGCACGACACTCTTGATGCGAAGACCCTGCCGGTTGGTCGGCCCACAGCCAAAGCAGATCCCGCTGGCGTAATACCGGTCCTGAAGAGCCTCCACCGTCACGACACGAGGCTAATCGGCACAATCGGCGCGTGCGCGGTGCATGGTGGCGAGAGGGCGTCTTCTACCAGATCTATCCCCGCTCGTTCCAGGATTCGAACGGGGACGGTGTCGGCGACCTCACCGGCATCACGGCACGCCTCGACCACCTGAACGACGGCACATCGAGGTCGCTGGGCATCGATGGGATCTGGCTCTCTCCCTTCTATCGCTCGCCGATGGCCGACTTCGGCTACGACGTTTCGGACTACCGCGACGTCGATCCGACGTTCGGGAGCCTCGCCGACTTCGACCTGCTTCTGTCGGAGGCGCATCGCCGCGGCATCCGCGTCATCGTCGACCTCGTCCCCGGGCACACCTCGGATCGCCACCCGTGGTTCGTCGCAGCGCGCTCTTCGCGTCGCGATCCCAAGCGCGACTTCTACGTTTGGGCCGATCCGCGTGGTGGCGGTCCGCCCAACAACTGGCGAGCCGTCTTTCGCCGCGTCGGCAGTGCCTGGACGTTGGACAAGGGCACCGGCCAGTACTACCTGCATCACTTCCTGCCGCAGCAGCCTGACCTCAACTGGTGGAACGAAGACGTCCGCGCCGCGATCGACGACGTCATGCGGTTCTGGCTCGACCGCGGCGTCGATGGGTTCCGCGTCGACGTGGCCTCGGGTCTCATCAGAGACGAGCGCCTACGGGACAATCCGCGCTTCCAGGTCCGCGGCTGGCCGAGGCGACGCAACTGGGATCTCGACCAGGTTCACGAGATCCACCGCCGATGGCGGAAGGTCCTCGACTCGTACGGCGGTGACCGCATGGCGGTCGGCGAGATCGGCGTGCGGAACCTCCGACGGCACGTGCGCTACTACGGCAACGACGACGAGCTGCAGCTCTCGTTCAACTTCCACTTCCTCGAGCAGCCGTGGATCGCCGAGCGCTTCCGCGCGGTCGTCGAGGAATGGGAGCGGCTCCTGCCGAAGGCTTCGTGGCCCGACTACACCCTCTCGAACCACGATCGCTCCCGCGCGGTCTCCCGATACGGTCTCGAACGGGCCGGCGTCGCGGCGGTCATGCTGCTGACGCTTCGGGGAACGCCGTTCATCT
>VBEY01000245.1 GCA_005889295.1 Chloroflexota bacterium
ACCGTCGCGATCACGAGCGCGGCCGCGACCGGCTCCGCGCCGTGCGTGAGCGCGCTTGCCGGGGCGACGACCGCCGGGCCAACAAGCGCCGCGATGATCGCGACGGGGAGCGCCTCGAGATAGCGTGACGCTCCGCCCGGAAGGCGCCCGCGGATCGTCACGGCGAATGGGAGCGACCGAACCAGAAAGGTCGCGACCGCTGAGCCGAAGATTGCGATCCAGATCATCGCCGGGCAAACACGGCGATAAGTGGCGCGAGCGCGCCGGCCGTGATCACCGCGATCGTTGAGGCTCCAGCCAGAGCGAGCCCGCCGGCGACGAGGGCGGCGGCGATCGCAATGACGATGTCCGCCGGACGGCGGATCGCCAGCACCACGATGCCGATGAACGTCGCGGTGATCGCGAAGTCGACGCCGAAGCGGCGCGGATCGCCGATCGCCCCGCCAATCGCGACCCCGGCGAGCGTCGCGAGATTCCACAGCACGTAGAGAGAGACCGCGAAGACGAAGTAGTAGGCGAGGCTGCGACCCCCGCGGCGGAAGTGCCCCGTGGCCATCGCGAAACTCTCGTCGGTCAGGAAGAAGGCGGCGACAAGACGCCCCACAAGCGGCAGTGCCTGGACCTGCGCACGCAGGGACGTCGCCATCAAGAGGTGTCGCAGGTTGATGAACAGGACGCTTGCGATGACGATCGCCGTCGGAGCCTTCTCGGACAAGAGCTGAACCATCGCGAACTGCGACGCTCCGGCGAAGACGAAAATGCTCATCCCGGCAATCTCGAGCGGTTGCAATCCTGACTGGCGAGCGACAACGCCGAAGGTGGTCCCCACAACGAGGGTTGTCCCGAGAACAGGCCAGCCCTCGCCCATAGCGAGGCGGGCCGCGTCGCGATCCTCGCGCGTCAGTTCGATCAGACCGGGTCCGCCTCGAACTCGGCGAGCCGCTGGCCCCGTTCGACCTGTTGACCGACGCTCGCCAGGACCCGCGTGACTCTCCCGTCCGCCGGCGCCTCGACGCGGAGCTCCATCTTCATCGCCTCGACGACAAAAAGCAGATCGCCGCGCCGGACGCGTCGATCAGCCACCGCCTGGGCTGCGATCACCAACCCGGGCATCGGAGCAGCGACCAGAGCGCCGGCGGTCCGCTCGATCTCAGGTTCGCGAGGGGTCGTCTCGAGCTCCCAGACCTGGCCACCGACGGTCGTCCAGACCACGCCATCGCTCGCCGCCGCGGCTCCATACGAGCCGTCGACCAGCCATCGGTGCGGCTCGTCGACGGCGGCGACCTGGTGACCGGCGTAGCTGTACGGCCCGGTTCCGGCAAGACGCACGGCACGCTCGTGCCTTCCCTCGCGCAGCGAGACGGTCGTCGCGGCGCCCTCGCCGATGCGCCAGGGACCTGAACCGGTCCAAGGATCACGGCGGTTCCGCGCTTCGGTGACTTTCGCGGCCGCCGCGACCGCGTAGGCCTCATCCGGTGCGGGCCCGGCTTCCGGGATGAGGCGCGCGATCTCGCGCTCGATGAAGTCGGTGTCGACACGAACCTCCTGTTCGTTCAGCCGCCCGATGAGCGCGCGAAGGAAACGGATGTTCGTGCGAGCGCCCAGGACCTCGGTCTCGTCGAGCGCTTTCGCCAACGCCCCAAGCGCGACGCGCCGATCGCCTCCGTGAGCGATCACCTTCGCGAGGAGTGGGTCGTAGTGCCGCGTGACCGTGTTGCCTTCCTCGTAGCCGGCATCGACGCGGACACCCGGGCGCTCCGGCCATCGCACGTGCACAAGGCGTCCGGTCGAGGGAAGGAATCCTGCTGCGGGGTCCTCCGCGTAGATCCGTGCCTCGACCGCGCACTGTCGCCCGTGTCGCTTTGGCTCGATGTCGAGCCGCTCGCCGAGCGCGATCCGAAGTTGCTGCTCGACGAGGTCCACGCCGTAGACCATCTCAGTGACGGGGTGCTCGACCTGAAGGCGCGCGTTCACCTCGAGGAAATAGAAGCCGTTCTGATCCTCGACCACGAACTCAACTGTTCCGGCGTTGCGGTACCCAGCCTCTTTCGCGACCGCGAGCGCGGCCGCCGCCATCCGGGTCCGAGCCGCCTCCGCGACGTACGAAGGGGATTCCTCCACGACCTTCTGGTGCCTTCGCTGCAGAGTGCAGTCGCGGTCGCCGACGGTCACGACATTGCCGTGTTCGTCGGCGAGCAGCTGGACTTCGATGTGGCGGGGCCGCTCGACGAGCCGCTCGAGCAACAGACGCTCGTCGCCAAACGCCGACGCCGCGATGCGGCGAGCCCGCGCAAGGGCATCGCGAAGCTGCGACTCCGCGCGGACGGTCTGCATCCCGATGCCACCGCCTCCGGCGACAGGCTTGATCATCACCGGATACCCGACTGAGCGCGCTCCGAATACGAACGCCTCGTCGCTCTGATCCAGGCCGCGGTACCCGGGCAGGATCGGGACCCTCGCGCGCTCCGCGATCGCCTTGGCCTCACCCTTGTCGCCCAGAGCGGCGAGCACATTCCGAGGCGGCCCGACGAACCGCATGCCCGCGGCGTCTACGGCGCTCGCGAACTCCGGGCGCTCCGCGAGAAACCCATATCCCGGATGAACGAGGTCCGCCTTCGCTTCGCGCGCGGCTGCGATCACCCGATCGATCGCCAGGTACGACTCCGATGCGGGCGCGGGCCCGATGCGGATCGAGGCGTCGGCTTCGCGAACGAACGGCAGACCCGCGTCGGCATCCGAGTACACGGCGACGGTGCGTATGCCCATTCGTTTGGCGGTACGGAAGATGCGTCGGGCGATCTCGCCGCGGTTCGCGACGAGAAGCGTCGTCACCAGCGCGGGTCCCGCCGCTCCAGGAAGGCGCGCAGGCCTTCCTGGCCCTCCTCGCTCACGCGGATCTCCGCGATCCGCTTGACCGTGAGATCGGTGACCTCGTCGATGCGCCGTCCCTCGATCTCGCGGACCAACCGCTTCGCCGCGTTGACGGCCTTTGGGCCCCCGGAGCGGATCGCTTCGAGCACCCTGCCGACCGCGGCGTCCAGATCCGATGGCTCGACGACTCGTTCGACCAGTCCGATCTCGTGCGCGCGCTTCGCATCGATGCGTGACCCGGTGACGAACAGAGCGGTCGCGCGCGCGGGTCCGATCTTCCGCACCACGTACGGAGACACGACCGCGGGGAGGATCCCGAGCCGCGTTTCGGTGAAGGCGAAGCTCGCTTCCGTCGATACAACCCCGATGTCCGCGACGGCGACGAGGCCCGCGCCGCCACCGATAGCCGCGCCTTGCACCCGCGCCACCAGGGGCATCTCGAGGTCGTAAAGCGCGCGGAACATGCGCGCGAGCGCGGTCGAGTCCGCGATGTTCTGCTCGAGCGAATATCCGGCCATGCCGCGCATCCACTCGATGTCCGCGCCGGCGCAAAATGTGTCGCCCTCGCTCTGCAGCACCACGGCCCGACTGGACCGGTCGATCCTGGCGATCGCGGAGATGAGCTCGGCGATGAGAGCCGCATCGAAAGCGTTCTTCCGTTCGGGCCGTGCGATCACCAGACGCGCGACGCCGCGCTCGTCGGTCTCGACCCGAACCGCGGTCACGCCCGCTCCAGCGCGATGGTCTCCCAGAAGAGCCCGCGTCGAACGAGCACGGGCTCGAGGCCGGCCGCTCGGGCGATGCTCACGATCGCCGCGGGCTCGTGGTAGAAGAAGCGGAACTTGGTGCGAAGGAGCCGCTGCCCGGCGTTGACCATCCCGACGCCCAGACGGACCCACCAGCGCTCGGCGGGGAAGGTCAGGACCAGCCAGCGCCTCGCGTGAGCTGCGGCCGGCCGCAGGAGCGCGGCGAGATTCGGATAACAGCACACCACACGGTGGAGGACGACCGCGTCGGCGGCCTCGATGCTTTGGCAGTTGGCGGCGAAGTCACCGACCCGTCGATCGACGCGGTCGGCCACCCCCGCCTCGACCGCGAGGTCGCGCGCGGGCTCCTCGTAGGCCGGCGAGATCTCGACGTTCACCGCGCGCGCCGCACCTGCGCGGATGAGATCGAGCTGCAGCGCACCGACCCCTCCGCCGATCTCGAGGATCGTGCCTCCGGCGATCCCTTTTGCGACGAGGAAGTCGCGGATCACCCGAGATCTGCGGTCGAGACCATTCCGCCGGTAGGCACGAGCGTCAGATCGCGCGCGGTCGGGGTTGAAGACGCCGGTGAGACCGTTCGGATCGCAGCACGAGGCCACGGCACGAACTTTAGTGCTAGTGGAAGGAGAGTTCGCCCGCCTTGATCGGGACCGCGAGCCAATTCTCGCGTGGGGGCAGGGGGCACCGCCACGCGTCGTTGTACGCGCAGTACGGGTTGTAGGCGCGGTTGAAATCCAGCTCGAAACGGCCGTCGCCGAGAGACTCGGCCTCAACGTAGCGACCCGCGCCGTAGGTCTCGTTCCCGCTCGTCGAATCGCGGAATGGGATGAAAAGGCCATCGTCCTGCGAGAAAGCGATGAGCCCGACGCGTTCGCCGCCGATATCGAAGCGAACCGTCCCGGCGCGGCGGAGATGGTCGGTGGATCCGTCGCTCATCTCGACCTCCTCGACGGCGCCGCCTCCGGTCGGGTCGACGGTGACTGTGAAGCGAAGCGCCGGGTCCTCCGGGAAGTAGCGCAGGCCATCGAAGTGGGAGCGCTGATCAACCGTGAGCGGCGAGTCATGCGCGTGCCCGAAGTAGTGGTCCTTCTCGTGCCGGAGCTCCGCGACGTCCATCGCATGCCACAACGTGGGCACGGGCACGCGAATTCCGCGACCTAGACTCGGCCGGATGCTCCGGCCAAGCCTATGGGTCAGCCTCGTCCCGTACGGGATCGGCCGGACGAAGCCGAACCACTACCTCGAGATCCTCCGAACCGTCTGGGACAACCGCCACGACCTTCCATACGCGTGGCGGATCCTCTCGCGGGGCGTCTGCGACGGCTGCGCGCTCGGTGTCGCTGGCTTTCGCGACTGGACCATGGAAGGCATCCACCTCTGCACCACGCGCCTCGACCTCCTCAAGCTGAACACGGCGCGTGCGCTCGACCCCACTGCGCTCGCCGACGTTCCGACCCTCCCAAGGTCTGCGGGCGCCCTGCGCGCGCTCGGGCGCCTTCCCTACCCGATGCTCCGTCGGCGCGGGGAAGCTGGGTTCAGACGGGTCAGCTGGGACGACGCGCTCGATCTTGCGTCCGCGCGCGTCCGCGCCACCGCACCTGAGCGGATCGGGCTCTACCTGACGGCTCGCGGACTCACCAACGAGACGTACTACGCGGCGCAGAAGGTCGCGCGTTTCCTCGGCACGAACAACATCGACAACGCGGCACGCGTGTGCCACGCCCCGTCGACGGGAGCCCTCCGGAAGGCGATCGGCGTCGCCGCGACGACATGTTCGTACCGCGACGTGATCGAGAGCGACCTTGTCGTTCTGTTCGGCGCCGACGTCGCCAACGCCCAGCCGGTCTTCATGAAGTATCTCTACCTCGCGCGAAAGCGGGGGACCAAGGTCGTGGTTGTCAATCCGCTCCGTGAGCCTGGACTTGAGCACTATTGGGTTCCCTCGAGCGTCGAGAGCGCGCTCTTCGGGACGAAGATGGCTGATGCGTTCTTTGCGATCCACACCGGCGCCGACCTTGCTTTCGTCCGTGGAGCGTTGAAGATCCTCATCGAGGACGGCGGGATCGACGAAGAGTTCGTCCGCGAACATACCGTCGGTTTCGACGAGCTCCGGACGAGCCTCGCCACGACATCCCTCGAGGATCTCGCCGCGGCCGCGGGAAGCACGACCCGGGACCTGCGCGCATTCGCGAGTGCCTACCGCTCCGCGCGGTCGGCGGTGCTCGTCTGGTCGATGGGTGTCACGCAGCACGCCTGCGGAACCGAGAGCGTCCAGGGCATCGTCGACCTCGCGCTCGCGCGGGGGAACGTCGGTCGTCCCGGCGCCGGGCTCATGCCGATCCGCGGCCATTCGGGAGTGCAGGGCGGCGCGGAGATGGGCGCGTACGCGACCGCGTTCCCCGGCGGCGTACCGGTCACGCCGGAGAACGCCCGCGCGCTTCGCGAGCGCTACGGGTTCGACGTTCCGTCGAAGCGTGGGCTCACCGCGGCCGAGATGGTCGAGGCGGCCGGCCGAGGCGAGATCGATGTGCTGTGGTCGAGTGGGGGCAACTTCCTCGAAACACTGCCCGATCCGGACGCTGTTCGCGCCGCACTCGCCCGCACACCGCTGCGCGTGCACCAGGACATCGTCGTTTCGCCACAGATGCTGGTCGAGAGCGACGAGGTCCTCCTGCTCCCGGCGATGACCCGTTACGAGCAGCCGGGCGGGGGGACCGAAACGACGACGGAACGCCGCGTCGTGCTCAGCCCCGAGATCGAAGGGCCCCGCCCGGGAGAAGCGCGAGCCGAGTGGGCGATCTTCGCGGAGGTCGGACGGCGCGCGCATCCGGAGCGAGCGTCGGCGCTCGGTCTCCGTTCTGCGGAGGACATTCGCGCGGAGATCGCGACCGTCGTGCCTGCATATGCGGGGATCCAGGGCCTCGCCGACGGCGGCGACTCATTCCAGTGGGGCGGACGTCTCTTGTGCGAGGGCTGGCGTTTTCCGACGGCGGATGGCCGCGCCCATTTCTCGGATGTGATGCCCTCGTCGCCGTCGCTGCCTGCCGGTCGGTACCACCTCTCGACACGACGGGGAAAGCAGTTCAACTCGATGGTCTGGCGCGATCGCGATCCCCTGACCGGCGCGAGCCGCGACGCGCTCTTCGTCTCCGCCGATGATGCTCGGGCCCTGGGAGTCACGGAAGGCGAGGCGCTCGTGGTTCGCTCCGAAAGCGGTGCCACTCTTCGCGCGCGCGCCCACATCGCGCCGATCCGCGCCCGGAACGTGCAGATGTTCTGGCCGGAGGCAAACGCCCTCATCGCGGCGGGCCGGCGCGATCCGGTTTCGGGCGTTCCCGATTACAACGCGGTGGTCGAGATCACGCGCGCGTGAGCCGACCCTCCGGGATCCTTCTCGCGGGCGGAGCGTCGCGACGCTTTGGTCGCCCCAAGCTGGTCGAGCCGCTGGAGGGCGAGCCTCTCTTCCACCGGCCACTCCGCGCGCTTCTGGGGTCCTGCGACGTCGTCGTCGTCGTGCTCGCGCCCGATGCGCCCGAGCCGCCGCTCCCTGAAGGGTCGGATCGCGTTTCGTTCGCCCGCGATCAGGTCGCGTACGAAGGTCCCCTGGCGGGCACGCGCGCTGGTCTCGAGCACGTCCGCGCCGATTACGCAGTGGTCATCGCGGCAGACATGCCGGGCGTAAGCGCGGGCCTGGTCTCCCTCATGGCCGAGCGCGCGGCGAGCACTCGCCGAAAAGCCACCGTCCTCCGTGACGCCGACGGCCCGCGTCCCTTACCGGCGATCCTCATGGTCGCGCCTGCCTTGGCATTGGCAAGGACGCTGCTCGACAGCGGGGAGCGCAGGCTCCGCGCGCTCATTGAGGGGCTTGTCCCGGACGGGTTACCCGAGGCGGTCTGGGCAGAGGTGGATCCGCGGGGTGCGTGGCGCGATGACGTTGATGTGCCGGGCGACCTCTCGAAGAGAACGATCTAGGCCGCGGTCGTCGGCTCGAGGCGATCGAAGGCTCGTCCGATGTCCTCAAGGATCTCCGCGTTGATGTCGGACGCCAGCTGGTAGCGCACCACGTTCCCGTGCCGAGACGGCTTCACCACATCGGCCTCGCGCAGCACGCGCAGGTGCTGACTCGTCGCGGAGCGGCTCCGTTCGAGGATCCGCGCGATGTCGCTCGCCGCAAGCTGGTTGTCGCGGAGGGCCCGGACGATCTTGAGTCGGGTGCCGTCGCAAAGCACTTCCAGCAGTCGCCGCATCCGTCGCTCGGAGATTGGCGAGAGTGTCTGTCGCTCTGCCGTCGCCACAGCGGCAGGGTCGATGGCGGGCTGGTTAGTCACCGGTTCCATGCCTGGACCTCAACCAAACTTGTCGTCTGAAGGATGTTCTGCGTGCATCCGCCGTGCCGGTTACGAGCCGATGTAGAAATGTGGTTGCGCCGCGACGAAAGTTGCGGATTCGTTACGCCATCCGATATGAAACGCGACACATGCCGACGATCCTGGTCCTGGACGACGATGAGATCATCCTCGATCTCCTAAAGACCGTTCTTGGCGATGCCGGCTACGAGACGATCCTCGCCCCGGAAGTAAGTCGAATCCCACCGAAGGCGAGCGCCGATCTCGTGATCACCGACCTCGTCCTGTCAAGGGCCTATCGCCGCGAAGAGGCGCTCGCCTGGGTCACCACGCTCCGCAAGCGTTTCGGCGGCTCGCCGCTGCTCATCGTCACCGCCCACGCTCCGGCGATGGACGAGCGCGACATGCTGGGTGCGAACGGGGTAGTGACGAAACCGTTTGATGTGGAAGCGCTGCTTGCCAAGGTCGACGATCTCTTGACTTACATGCGGAAGACGCCGTAGCGCACGTCCTCGATCGGGGCGTGCCGTGCCGCAGCGAGTCCAAGCGCCAGCACCGTCCGCGTGTCGAGCGGATCGATGATGCCGTCGTCCCAGAGACGCGCGGTCGAGTAGTAGGGCGATCCCTGCGTCTCGTACTGCTCACGGATGCGGGCGCGGAAGGCCTCCTTCTCGGCGTCATCCTTGAATGTCCCAACCATCGAGAGGACCGCGGCCGCTTGCTCCCCGCCCATGACGCTGATCCGCGCGTTCGGCCACATCCAGAGCTGCCGCGGCGAGTAGGCGCGTCCCGACATGCCGTAGTTCCCGGCCCCGAAGCTGCCGCCGATGATGACCGTGAACTTGGGCACGGTGCTGCAGGCGACCGCGGTAACCATTTTCGCGCCGTCCTTCGCGATGCCGCCCGCCTCGTACTCCTGGCCGACCATGAAGCCTGCGATGTTCTGAAGGAAAACGAGCGGAACGCGGCGCTGATTACAGAGCTCGATGAAGTGCGCGGCCTTGAGGGCCGACTCGCTGAACAGAACACCGTTGCTCGCGACGATCCCCACACGAAACCCTTCGATGCGCGCGAACCCGCAGACGATCGTCGTGCCGTAGAGCGCCTTGAATTCGCGGAAGCGCGAGCCATCCACCAGCCGTGCGATCACTTCGTGCACGTCGTACTGGGTGCGGATGTCGCCGGGGATGAGCGCGTAGAGGTCCTGCGGATCGTGCGCCGGAGGCTCCGGGTCGGTGCGATCGTCGACGCCCCAGTACGTTGGCCGCTCCAGCTGCGCGACGATGTCCCGAGCGATAGCGATCGCGTGCGGGTCGTCGAGCGCGAGGTGATCGGCTACGCCGGACACGCGCGTGTGGACGTCGGCCCCGCCGAGCTCCTCGGCCGTGACGTCGACACCGGTCGCGGCCTTCACGAGCGGCGGTCCACCGATGAAGATCGTGCCCTGGCCCTTCACGATGACCGTCTCGTCGCTCATCGCGGGCACATACGCGCCGCCCGCGGTTGAGGAACCCATGACCAGCGCGATCTGCGGGATCGCCAGCGAAGAGAGCCGAGCCTGGTTGTAGAAAATGCGGCCGAAGTGCTCGCGGTCCGGGAAGACCTCGTCCTGACGCGGGAGGAACGCGCCGCCTGAGTCGACCAGGTAGAGGCAGGGGAGGCGGTTCTCGAAGGCGATCTCCTGCGCGCGGAGGTGCTTCTTCACGGTGAGCGGGTAGTAGGACCCGCCCTTCACGGTCGCGTCGTTCGCGACGATCGCGCAGGTGTTCCCGCTGACGCGGCCGATCCCGGTGATGATTCCCGCGCCCGGCGCCTCGTCGTCGTACATGCCGAAGGCCGCGAGGGGCGAGAGCTCGAGGAATGCCGTTCCGGGATCGAGGAGCCGCTCGACCCGGTCACGGGGGAGGAGCTTGCCGGCTTTGACATGCCGTTCGCGGGCCCGCTCCGGTCCGCCCAGGCGCGCCTTCGCGAGGCGCTCGCGAAGCTCGGCGACGAGACGCTGCATCGTCTCGCGATTCCGGGTCGCAGCCTCGTCCTTCCGCACGCTCGTCTGCAGGACGGTCACGGGACGATGCTAGAGCGGGATCAGCGGCGGGGCCGCAGCTTCCTCAAACGATTCGCGGGCCAACAGGGCGGACTCGATGCGGCACCTGAAGCGTGCGGTGACGCTCTTCGCCGAAATCGGCGCGCCTGGGACGATGGAGCCGGAGGTGTGGAAGCTCGTCGAGTGGCAACGCGCGTATGCTCGCAGCGCGCTTCTTGTGGGAGGGGTTACATGACACCAGAGCTCGATCGACGCATGTTCCTGAGGCTCGCCGGAGCCACCGCCGTCATCGCCGCGTGTGGCGGCGCGCCCAGTGCCGCATCGCCTTCACCATCGGTGGGCGCGTCGGCGACCGCGAGCGTGGCGCCAAAGGCCACCGGCCGCATCTCGATCTACTCGGCGCTGAACGAGTCGACGAACAACCAGCTCTTCGCGGCGTTCACGAAGGCGACCGGCGTCGACGTCAGCGCGCTACCGCTCGCGGCCGCGGGAGACCTCCAGACGAAGATCACCGCCGAGAAGAACAACCCCCAGGCCGACATCTTCGTCGGCGGCTCCAGCGAGTTCCACGACCCGCTCGGCAAGCAGGGGCTTCTCGAGGCCTACCTGTCTCCGAACGCCAAGGACGTCGCGGCCCAGTTCAAGGAGGCTTCGGGTCTCTGGACCGGCTGGTACACCGGCATCTTCGGCTTCATCTCGAACACCAGCCGCTTGAACGCGGACATCGGTGGCAAGAAGCCCGCGACGTGGGACGATCTGCTCGACCCCATCTGGAAGCAGAAGCTCATCCTTCCGGACCCGATCAGGACAGGCGGCGGCTACATCTTCATCGCCACGCAGATCTTCCGCTTCGGCCGCGACGAGACGAAGGCGATGGACTACATGAAGAAGCTGCACCCCAACATCCTCTCGTATGGCCCGACGTCGCCGGGCGTGATCACGTCGATCTCGAACGGCGAGGCCGCCGGCGCACCGAACTGGAGCCACGACATCCTCACCGAGAAGGCGAAGGATCCGACCAGGATCGACCTCACCGTCCCGAAGGACACCGGGTTCGAGGTCGGCGCCGTCAGCATCGTGAAGGGAACGAAGAACCTCCTCGGAGCACAGGCGTTCGTCGACTGGGTTCTCACCAAAGACGCCGGAGATCTCAACACGAAGCTCAGCAACCGGGGATCCGTGCGGACCGACGTCGCGCCCGCGCCGGGCGCGCCGACGCTCACCTCAGTCACCCTCGTCAACTACGACCGGCAGTGGGCGACCGACAACAAGACTCGCATCCAGAAGCTCTGGCAGACGACAGTGGGCATCCAATAGCGCTCTAGACGATGCGGAGCCTGCAGCGCGAGCCGGCACTCCTGCTCGCGCTGCTGGCTGTCGCAGCCCTCGTGCTCACGTTCATCGTGTATCCACAGCTGCAGGTGGTCCTCGCGCCCGGGCCAGGCGGTTACGTCCAGTTCCTTCAAGAGGGCACCTGGCTCGTCCCGCTGCGCAACTCGATCCAGCTCACTCTTCTGTCGACGACGACCGCGGTCCTGCTCGGATTCATTTACGCGTACGCGATGGTCTACTCGAACATGCGCTGGAAGCCTTTCTTCCGCCTTATCGGCATCCTGCCGCTCCTGTCGCCGCCTTTCGTGGTCGCCGCCGCATACACGCTCCTGTTTGGCGCTCGAGGGGTGATCACCTACGGGGTCTTCGGACAGTCGCCGAACATCTATGGACTCAACGGTGTGTGGGGCGTTCAAACGATCGCGTTCTTTCCATTCGCGTACCAGCTCATCGCCGATGCCCTTTCGCGAAGCGACCCGCGCATGGAGCAGGCGGCGCGTAACCTCGGCGCCGGCTCGTGGCGGGTCTTCTGGACCGTGACCCTGCCGCTCTCACGCCCGGGGCTCGGCGCCGCGATCCTCACGACCGCCATCTACATCCTCGAGGACTTCGGAAACCCACAGTTGCTCGGCGGTGTGTTTTTCTACGTCCTACCGACGCAGGCGTACAGCCTCATCTCGAGCTTCGGCGAGTACACGAGCGCGGCCGCCGTCAGCACGATCCTTTTGCTCCTCGCGCTCGGGCTCTACCTCGCGAAGGTGCGGCTCGATGGCGGGCGCTCCTTCGTGACGATTTCCGGACGGACCTCATCGATGCCGCGCCCACCTGTAAGCCGGGGCGTCAGCTGGGCGTGCTTCGCGGCGTGCCTTGTGCTCGCGGGCGTGATCCTGCTGGTCTACGGGAGTCTCGTCGTGAGCGCGCTAACCCTGCGCTTCCCGAACAACCTCCAATTCACGACCGAACATTTCCAATACGTCCTGAGCGGCACGAACGGCGATGCGCTTCGCAACACGCTGGTCTTCAGCGGCGTCGCGGCCGCGGTCTCGGCGGTCTTCGCGCTATTCGCGGGGTGGCTCGTGCAGCGCGGGCAGTGGCCGGGCCGGCGCGCGTTGGACCTCCTGCTGATCCTCCCGGCCGCCATTCCGGGCATTTTCTTCGGGCTCGGCTACCTCACCGCCTTCAACCAGCGGTGGCTCGACTTCGTCGATCGGGGCTGGCTCATCATCATCGCCTTCGTCTTCTGGAACATCCCGGTGGGTTATCAGGCGGCGGTCGCGGGTCTGCGCCAGATCGATCGGTCGATCGACGAGGCCGCGACGAGTCTGGGCGCCTCGAGCCTTCGCGGTTTCCGTGAGGTGATCATCCCGATGCTCGGTGGATCGCTGCGGGTCGGATTCATCACGACCTTCGTGCGCGCGGTCACAACCCTTTCGCTCGTGATCTTCCTGTTCACACCACCGACGACGGTCGCGACGATCCGCATCTATCAGCTCGTGGGCGACCTCAACTGGGGCGCCGCCACGGCATACACCGTCGCCGACATCGGCATGGCGATCCTGGCCCTCTCGATCTTCGCGGTGCTTGCCCGGGGCCGCATCGCCTTGGGTGCGGCGCGCGCTTAGGGCGAAGGCTACTTTTCGCGGACGACGCCAAAGGTGAGCCCGGTGACGACGTGGCGGCGCGCCAGCACCATGAGCACGAGCGGCAGAAGCATCGCGATGGTCCCGGCCGCGGCCATGTCGTTCCAGATGATCTCGAACTGGGTCACCAGGCCCTGGACCCCGACGGGGAACGTCTGCGCGTTCGGCGAGCTCGTCAGGATCAGCGCAAACAGGAACTCGCTCCACGAGAACGAGAAGACGATGACGCCGGCGGCGAGCAGTCCCGGCGTTGCGAGGGGCAGAAGAATGTGTCGGAACGCCGTCCACCGGCTCGCGCCGTCGGAGAGTGCGGCCTCCTCGATCTCACGAGGTATCTCCGTGAGAAAGCCTTTCAGCATCCAGATCGTGAACGGCAGATTGAACAGCGAATAGATGAAGATCAGCGCGAGCGGCTGGTCGTAGAGCCCGACGGTCCGGACGACCGCGAAGTAAGGCACGACGACCGCGATTGGCGGGAGGAAGCGCAACGAGAGTGCCCAGTTGAGGACGCCGGCCCGTACGCGGGGCGAGACATCGAGACGTGTGATCGGATACGTGATGAGGAGGCCGATCGTCAGAGCGAGAACCACCGTCGCGCTGCAGACGACGATGCTGTTGCGGAGCAGGATCCACATGCCGCGGTCGATGAGCACATCTGCGTATGGCTGCAGCGTCGGGGCCTCCGGAAGAAGGCTGAGCGTGGCCTGGAACAGCTGACCTCTGCTCTTCAGCGACGTGACGATGAGCCAGTAGATCGGAAACGCGTACACAACAAGGATCACCGCGAGCAACGGGATGATCAGCACCGCGCGCCAGCTCCGCCCGCGGGTCCGCATCCTTATTTCCGCTCCAGCGGAAGCACCCGCGTCACAAGCGAGTACACGACGCTGATGGCGATCAGCACTACGACGGCGAGCGCCGCGGCCTGACCGTAGTCGGAGAACTTGAACTCCACCCGATAGAGATAGAGGCTCAGGAGCTGAGTCGTGTTGCCGGGTCCGCCCCCTGTCAGGATGAAAACGTGGTCGAAGACCCGGAGCACATCGGCCAGCCGGAAGAAGACGATGAGCACCAGGAGCGGTCGCAGGTAGTAGAGCTCGATGCGCCAGAACTGGGCCCAACCCGAGGCCCCGTCGACCTGCGCGGCTTCGATCTCATCGCGAGGGACCGTTAGGAAGCCGGAGAAGAGAACGAGGTAGACGAAGGGCGTCCACTGCCACACATCCACGCTCGCGACCGCGGGCATGGCGGTGATTGGTTGCCCAAGCCAGTTGATCTCGTCGTGGGTGACGCCGGTGAGCATGAGGATGTGGTTGATCACGCCGTAGCTGGGCGCGTACATCAGGCGTGCGATGACGCCGACCGCGATCGGCGGAATGACGAGCGGGACGATCGCCATCCCGAAGAAGAGCGCCCGCAACGCCGTGCTCTTTATCGCGCGGTGAACCGCCAGGGCGAGCCCTAATCCGAGAAGGATCTCCGTCGGCAGGACCAGCGCGGCGTAGATGCCCGTCGCTCCCAGCGCTTCATAGAGGAGTGGGTTCTCCAGACCGGTGACGTAGTTCTGCAGTCCGACGAAGGCGGCGCCGTTCGTGGCCTGAAGCGACTGGATCACAGCGAGCACGAATGGGTAGGTGACGATCAGGAAGATCGAACCGAGGATCGGCACGAGCATCGTGTAGGCGAGTCGCTCCTGCCGTGTGAAACGGCCGGCCCCCGCTCGTTTGACGGGGGCCGGCCGCACATGCGTCACATTCGCCATCGCGTCGCGGTAGAGGCTACGCCTAGTATCCGGCCCCCTTCATGAGAGTGCGGATCGCATCAGCGGCTTTCTGAACCGCGGCCTCCGGCGTTGCCGTTCCGGCCAGCGCCGCGTTCAGGTTCGTTCCGAGGATCGTCTCGACCGCATTCCACTGATCAGTTCGTGGGCGCCAATTCGGGACGGCATCCAGCGATTTCGCGAGCGCTGAGAAGTACGGGTTCTTCTGATTCAGAGCGGCATCGTTGAGGAGACTCTTGCGAGCCGGGATGCCGCCGTTTTCGACGTAGGTCTTCTGGGTATCGGTCGAGGTGAGCCAGGTGATGAAGTCCGCGGCAGCCTGGCCGTTCGGCGAGGCCTTCGGGACCCCCAGGAGCCAGTTGCCCATCATGCCGACGCCCTTCCCGCTGGGGCCCGCGGGCATCGGGATATACGCGACCTTGCCGACGACCTGCGAGACGGACGCGTTCTGGATGACGCTGGTGATCTCGCCCGGCCAGACCGTCGATTGGTAACCCTGGCCGATGGCCATCAAGCGGTCACGGTCCGCCGCGTCCGTGCTCTCGGGGCCGGGCTGTGCGGCGGCTTTGAGATCCTGCACCAGGAACTTGACAGCCTTTAGCGATGCGGCGTTGTCGATGGTCACGGCCCAGTTTTGGTCGAAGACGTCGCCGCCGAACGACCATAGGATCGGCAGGAAGTCCGCGACGATCGGGTTGGTGGCCTTGCCACGGACCAGGTAGCCGTAGAAGTTCGCGGCCTTGTTCTTGTCCGCATTCGCCTTGACCTCGTCCCAGGTTTTGGGGGCCGCGCCCTTGTCCGAGCGGTACATGAACATCTCGACGTTGCCGACGATGGTGATCCCGATGAGATGCGCTGCCTTGCCCTTCGCGGCTGGCGGAACCGCGCCGCGCGGCGGCGGCCACGTCCCGACGTCGTAGACCACGTCCGGGATGTCTGAGTCGCGCTTGAAGCCATAACTTGAGTCGAGTGGCTGGAGCGACTCGTCGGTGCCGAACTTCGGCATCCACGGGTCGTCCATCATCACGAGGTCGTAGGTGGCGCTGTTCGCCTTGAACGTCGTGACGAGCTTTTCGTAGAGCTGGTCGTAGGGGAACTCGACGATCTCGATCTTGATCCCGGTCTTCTGCTCGTAAAGGGGAGCCACGGCCTTGAGGGCCGCGTCCTCGTTGCCCTGGACCGCGGCGATGGTCAGCTTCGCGGGCTTCTGCCCGCCGCCGGGCGCCTGCTGGCAGGCTCCGATCAGGAGCGCGGCGATCACCAGCACGGGAGCCCACCTGATTCTTCTCATATCTCTCTCCATTCCTCGATGCGAGCGCGCGAGGAAAAGCATCGCCGTGCGATACCACCTCCCTTTGCGGAACGCTCTTTTCCCTCGGACCGGCTGCTCATCGTACGCTCGCGCGGAGAGACGGGCCGTGATCGGCGGCGCTACAAGCAGAGGTGAACGTGGCGAACGAAACGCACCTACGGGTTTCGCACATCACGAAGCGCTTCGGCGGCGTGACCGCGGTCGACGACGTTTCCTTCGACGTCCCCAAGGGTGCGTTCGCGACGCTCCTCGGCCCCTCGGGGTGCGGCAAGACGACGACGCTTCGGATGATCGCCGGGTTCTACGATCCGGAGCAGGGCGACATCGAGATCGCGGGCCGGCGCGTCAACGACCTACCGGCGCACCGCCGCGGGACGGCCATGGTCTTTCAGGATTACGCGCTGTTTCCGCACATGACGGTGCACGACAATGTTGCCTACGGCCTGCGCGTGGCGCATGTGTCGCGCAGCGAGCGCGAGCGGCGTGTCGCGGAGACGCTCGCGTTCGTCGGCCTGAAGGGGCTCGAGGACCGGTGGCCGAACCAGCTCTCCGGCGGACAGCAGCAGCGCGTCGCCGTCGCGCGTGCCCTCGTGATCGAGCCGCAGGTTCTTCTTCTCGACGAGCCGCTCTCCAACCTCGACGCGAAGCTGCGCGAGCAGCTGCGCGTTGAGATGCGAATTCTCCAGCGCCGGCTCGGGATGACGTTCGTCTATGTGACGCACGACCAGGAGGAGGCGCTCTCGCTGTCGGACTGGATCGCTGTGATGAATGCGGGCAAGGTCGAGCAAGCCGGAGCGCCGTGGGAGATCTACTACCACCCGAAGACCGCGTTCCTCGCCGACTTTGTAGGCGCGGTGAATCTCGTGCCCGCGCACGTGACCGACCTAAACGACGGCGCGGTGACGGTGACCTTCGGTTCGTATCGGGCATCGGTGCGCCGACCGGACGTCTCGCTCAGCGCGGGACAGGATGTGCAGCTCTGCGTGCGGCCGGAGAGCTTCACGATCGCGCCGCCCGGTGGCGCACCTGGCGGTGTCTCGCTGTCGGGGACGATCGCCCGTCGGGCTTTCCTCGGCGACACCATGCGCTATTGGGTGAAGGTGGACGATCGCGAGTGGATCGTCGATCAGCCGGATCCCGGTGGAAGCGCCACGCTCGACGGGCCAGTGTCGCTCTCACTCCGGCCGGATCGCGTGCACGTGATCGCCGAGTAGCCTTGCGCCATGGGCCAGCCAGCGAGATCAAGGCTCGGTCTCCTCCGACTCGCTGCCGTCCTAGGCCTTCTGTCCGCCGGTTTCTGGTCGGCGCTTCCGTGGCTCGGCTGCGACCTGAATCCCGTAACACACGCCGTTGACCCCTTCCTCTTGCGCGTGTGCACGTTCGGAGACCCGGGGCTACCAGCCGCTGACGGCGTCCCCGGTTTTTCGGGGCCGTACTGGGGCAACCTGATCGTCGGGATCGCGTACCTGATCGCCGGGCTGGTCGTCGGTCTCACAAAGCGTTGGTCTTAGCCGGCGGTTAGGAGCTCGGCGCGACCTCGCGGGGCTGGACCGTCCACCGATAGCGGTGCTCGGGCCGTCCGGAGGATCCATAGCGCATCGAGATCGCGACCGCGCCGGAGCGCGCGAGATGATCGAGATACCGGCGCGAGGTCACGCGGCTGATCCCCGTCGTTCGAGCGATGTCGACCGCCGAGACGTCCTCCGTCGCGGCGCGCACCGCTCGCACCACGAGCGCGAGCGTGGTCGGCGAGAGGCCCTTCGGTAGCGAAGAGCTGGACTCGGATCGCAGCAGCCCGTAGATCCGATCGACCTCGTCCTGGTTCAGCTCCTGGACCTGGGCGAGCCGCGCCCGCATCGCCACGTAGCTTTCGAGCTTCTCGCGGAACGCGCTGAACTGGAACGGCTTCACGAGATAGTGGATCACGCCGCCCTGGAGTGCCTCGCGGAGCGTGTCGACGTCCTTGTCCGCGGTGATCGCGATGACGTCGACATGATGGCGACCGGGCGCGTGCAGCGCGCGCAGCACCTCGAGCCCCGAGCGGTCGGGCAGGTATACGTCCAGCAGCACGAGATCGGGGCGGCTCTCCTCCGCGAGGCGAAGCGCCTCCGTCGCGGTGTGCGCCTCGGCCACGACGGTGAAGCCCTCGAGCCGCTGAACGTACGCGCGATGAATCTCGGCTACGCGGAAGTCGTCTTCGACGATGAGCACGCGGATCATCGGGACGCCGCTGCATCCGAGGGGAGGAGCGCAGTGAACACGGCGCCGCCCTCGTTGCTCACGCGGAGCCACCCTCCGCGCCGCTGCGCGACCTGACGGGCGAGCGCGAGGCCCAGACCCTGGTGCGATGTGCCGGTCTTCGTGGTGAAGCCCTCCTCGAAGATCTCGTCGCCGAGCGCGGAACCCACCCCGGGCCCCGAATCGCGGACCCGCACGCCGACCCCTTCCGCCCCGGCCTGCACCGCGACCTCGACCCACCCGCCGGTCGGGGAGTTCGCGACAGCGTCGACGGCGTTGTCGACAAGATTGCCGACAACCGTGACCAGGTCTCGCGCGTCGGCGGCGTCCGCGGGAAGACGCGTTTCGCCGGCGAGGCGAAACTCGACGCCGCGCTCGTTCGCGATCGCGGCCTTCGCGAGTAGCAGCGCGGCGAGCGCCGGATCGCCGATCCGCTCGTGCACGAGGTCGACAAGCTCCTGATGTACGAGGGCCGTTCGCGTGATGAAGCGGACCGCCTCATCGGCACGGCCAAGCTCGATCAATCCCGCGACCGTGTGAAGCTTGTTTGAGAACTCATGAGCCTGCGCCCGAAGCGCGTGCGCGAGGCTGCGCACACCGTCGAGCTCGCGCAGCACTCCTTCGAGCTCGGTCCGGTCACGCAGAGTTACCACCGCGCCGACGGTCTCGCCGCGGACGACCGCAGGCATGCGGTTCGCGACCAGCACCCTGTCCCGTGCGAGCAGCATCTGATCCGCGCCGCCTCGCTGTCCGGTCAGCACGTCACGCATGCGCCCCGCAGGTACGCACTCGTCGATCCTCCGTCCTTCGACGGCGCCCTCGAGGCCAAGCAGGCGCCGGGCTTCGTCGTTCACGAGCGTGATACGGCCGTCTCGGTCGGTCGCGACCATTCCCTCGCGGATGCCGTGGAGCATCGATTCGCGCTGCTCGAGCAGCGCGGCGATGTCGCTCGGCTGCAGCCCGAAAGTCTGTCGCTTCAGGCGCCGCGCGAGCAGGAGCGAGCCGGCGATGCCGAGGCCAAGAGCGAGAGCGACGTTGCCGCCGATCACCGGTATCCATTGGAGGACCGAAGCGTTCACCTGGTCCTCGAGGAAACCGACCGAGACGATGCCGATCACCTCGCCGTGGGCTCCGAAGATGGGGACCTTCGCGCGTACCGACCACCCCAGCGTGCCCTGCTCGATGCCGACCCACGACTGGCCCTGGAGCGCCGGCGACGGATCGGTCGAGACGCGCTGTCCAATCTGTTCGGGGTTGGGGTGCGAGTAGCGGATCCCGTCGGTGTTCGCCACGACGACGAACGACGCCGCCTCGCTCTTGCGAATGGCCTCGGCGATCGGCTGGATCACCGCCGACGGCTGCTGATCGGCGAAGGCCTCGATCACGTCGGGCATCGCCGCGACCGAATGACCGATGGCTAGCGAGCGCTTTTCGTACTCCTCGGTCACCTGCTGGCTCACCAGCGAGTACGAAATGAGCGCGCTGGCGAGGACGATGGCGGCGATCACGGCCACCTGGAGCAGGAGGACTTGGGACGCGAGCTGTCGTGGCCGCACGCCAACATGTTGCGCTCCGGTCGCGCCTCCCGCAGCCCGAGCGAAATGACCAGAACGACCGGAAGGACCGAATGGCTAGCCGGAGCGCTCTTCCCCGGGCAGGCTTTGGCGGATGGCACCGGCTATCGAGCTTCGGCATGTCACCAAGCGTTTCCTCACGCCTTCGGGCACGGCGTACACCGCGCTCCGCGAGCTCGACTTTGCCGTCCAGGACGGCGAGTTCTGCGCCGTCGTTGGGCCGACTGGCTGCGGCAAATCAACGACCCTCGCTCTCATCTCCGGCCTCGAACCACCGAGCGAGGGCGACGTGCTCGTCGGCGGCGCGCCGGTGCGGAGCGTCAATCGCGATGTGGGCTACGTCTTCCAGGTCGACGCGGTCTTTCCGTGGAAGAGCGTGCTCGACAACGTCGCGACGGGTCCGCGGTTCCGAGGCATCGAGCGGCGCCAAGCGGAGGACCGTGCGCGTGACTGGATCAAGCGCGTCGGGCTCTCCGGTTTCGAGCGCTACTACCCGCATCAGCTCTCCGGCGGCATGCGCAAGCGCGCGGCGCTCGCGCAGACCCTGATCAACGAGCCGCGCATCCTCCTGATGGACGAGCCGTTCAGCGCGCTCGACGTCCAGACGCGCACGCTCATGGAGAACGAGCTTCTTCAGCTCTGGTCCGCGACCCGAGCGTCGGTCGTCTTCGTCACGCACGATCTCGAGGAGGCGATCGCGCTCGCCGACCGGGTCGTCGTCATCACCGCGGGACCGGGAACCGTGAAGGGCGTCTACCGCGTCGACCTGCCGCGGCCCCGCAACGTCGCCGAGATCCGCTTCCAGCCCGAGTTCTCGCGGATCTATCAGGAGATCTGGAACGACCTCAGAGACGAGGTCCTCGTGAGCTATGAGCGCTCTAAGCGCAGCGTCTCGTAACGAGCCCGCGCGGGCCGAGGAGGCGAGCAGTGACGCGGCTCGGGCGCGAGCCCGGGCGCGCGCCAACCGTCGCCTTCTCGTCAACGGACTGCGCGTGGCGTTCGCGGTCGTTGTCCTGGGCCTCTGGCAGACCGGCACAACGATCGATGCGACCCACAAAGACGGTCTCTTCATCGACCCGTTTTTCTATGGCCGGCCGTCGGGCATCGCGAGCCAGCTCTGGACGTGGATCCAAAACGGCACCGCGCAGGGACCGCTCTGGCTTCAAGTCGCGACGACCCTCGAGGAAGCGTTCCTCGGGTTCCTCATCGGCGTCGTTCTGGGCGTCGTCTTCGGCGTCGCGCTCGGGCGAGTCCGTCTGCTCTCCGACGTGTTCGCTCCGTACATCAAAGCGTTGAACGCGATGCCTCGGGTCGTGCTTGGCTCGATCTTCATCATCACCATCGGGTACGGAATCTGGTCGAAGGTCGCGCTCGCGGTCGTCCTCGTGTTCTTCGTCGTCTTCTTCAACGCGTTCCAGGGCGTGCGTGAGGTCGACCGCGTCCTCATCGCGAACGCCCGCATCCTTGGTGCGAGCGAACGGCAGCTCTCGACGCACGTGATCCTGCCGTCCGCGCTCTCTTGGATCCTCGCGAGCCTGCACACGAGCTTCGGCTTCGCGCTCGTCGGCGCGGTCGTCGGCGAGTACCTCGGCGCGATCCACGGGATCGGGCTGATCATCGCGACGGCCCAGGCGACGTTCAACCCAAATGGCGTCTTCGCGGCGATGTTCATTCTCGCCGTGGTCGCACTCACCGCGGAGGTCGCCCTGACCTGGCTCGAGAACCGTCTCATCAAGTGGCGTCCCAACACGCTCGAAGTACCACGCATCTAGCAAAGGGAGGAACGCGAATGCAGCGAACCATCGCGACACTCGGTCTCGTAGCGACGATCGTCCTCGCCGCCTGTGGCGGGGCGCCCAACAACGCGGCAACGAGCCCAACGGCGAGCACCGCCGCCAGCGCCTCCGCCGCCGCCACCCTGGCGCCGGCGACGCTCACGATCATGGTGGGTGGCCTTAACAAGCAGATCTACCTGCCGAACAAGCTCACCGAGGCCCTGGGCTACTTCAAGGATCAGAACCTGACGGTGAACCTCATCGACGAGCCCTCAGGAAAGGACGCGACGAGCGCGCTCATCGCCGGCGAGGTCGAGGCTTCCTCGGGCTCGTACGACCACACCATCGACGTGGCCGGGCTCGGGAAGAACCTCGTCGAGGTGGTGCAGCTTCTGCGTGCGCCCGGCGAGGCCGAGATGGTCGCGACGACGAAGGCGAACGAAATCAAAGGCCCGGCCGACTTCAAGGGCCGCAAGCTCGGCGTGACGTCGCTGGGCTCGGGCACGCACGGTCTGACGCAATACCTCGCCAGCACGAAGGGCATCGCGCCGGATCAGTTCACCCCGATCGCCGTCGGCGCCGGCGATACCTTCATCGCCGCGATCAAGCAGGGGACGATCGAAGCGGGCATGACCACCGAGCCGACTATCTCGCGCCTCCTCAAGTCCGGCGACGCGAAGGTCCTCATCGACCTCCGGACGCCCGAGCTGACACGTGCCGCCCTCGGCGGCGATTATCCGTTCATCTCGGTCTATATGCGGGCCG
>VBEY01000246.1 GCA_005889295.1 Chloroflexota bacterium
GGTGACCCGCGGTCGCGGGCGTCTTACGAGCGCCGCATACGCATCGCGTCCGAGGCCGCAAGCTGGGGCATCGGCGCGGCCCTGCTCGGAACGGCCGCGCTTCCCACGACCGACCAGGCCTCCCGGATTGGCCTCGTCGCGAGCTCGCTTCTCCTCTTTCTCTTCGCGACTTTGTGGTTCCACGTCTTCCCTGATAGCTGGCTCGGCAAGAGCCGCTTCGCGGTCGGCGCCGCGATCACCCAGGTCATCGCGGCGATCCTCCTTGTCCTGACCGGCGGGATCGACTCGCGGTACTTCCCCTACTACGTCCTGCCCATCCTCGCGACGGTGTTCGGGATGCGCATCTCCGGGACACTCTTCACCGGGACGATCGCCGTCGTCGCGTACGTCGCGACGCTCGTGGCCGAGGTGTTCTTCGGCGGACAGCGTGGGGACATCGACGTCGGCGTCATTCGCCTCTTCGCGCTGCTCTCGGTGATTGCCATGACCGCGCTTATCTCGCGCACGATCCAGGAGACTCGCTCCACACTCCGCCAGCGCACCGAGGAGCTCGCGACGCAGAACGCCGAGCTGTCGGTTGCGCGCAACACCGCGGTTGGGCTCGCGCGAGTGAGCGAGCTCCACGAGCTCGTGCGCGTCGTGTACGAGTCGGCGAAGAACGCGCTCGCCGTGGACCGCCTATACCTGTTCGCGTCAAAGCCCGACTTCGCCGATGGATTCACCGTCGGACCGGACGCCCTGATCGAGGAGTTCCACGCCGATCCATCCCTTCCCGAGGACACGCCTCGCCGGCGCGCCGTTCGCGAGAAGCGCACCGTCGCCGTCAACGACGCGCGTGATGACAAGATCTCGGACCGGGCGCGCGACCACAAGCATTTCGCGGCCGGCCTTTTCGTGCCGCTCATCCACCGAAGCGAGATCATCGGCCTCATGGCGGTTTCCAGCCACGAGACGCGGGAGTGGACCGCGCACGAGATCCGTGTCGCCGAGGTCATCGCCGACGCGTCGGCGGCCGCTTTCGCTTCGTTCCTCGCGTTCGAGGAGGTCCGCGGCCAGAGCGACCGGCTCGAGGCACGCATGAAGGTCCTCGAAAGCATGGACAACCTTGTCGACGCGCTCGCGTTGACCACCGACGAGGCGAGCCTGGCCCAGACCGCGGCTCGAAGTCTTCAGCAAGGGTTCCACTTACCCGCGGCCACCGTCCTCTTCACGGACCCATCGGTGGCGATCCTGGAGCCCGTCGGCACGGCCGGACGCGCGACACCGCATCCCGTCGTCAACGGGCCAACGAGCTGCCCGGCAATACGGAGCGGTCGCTTCTTCGAGGTCAGGTCGGCGGACGACCCGGTGGTCTGCCCATACATGCCGTTCCGTTCCCACTACTCGTGCGTGCCGCTGGTGGCGGGCGGGGACACCGTCGGGGCACTCTTTCTCGAGCCCGACGACGCGTCGATTCTCGACGTAGCCGTGCTGCGCGCCGCCGCTGACCGCGTCGCTCTCAGCCTCGCGACGCGACGCGTGCTCGAGACCGCCCAGCGGCAGGCCACCACCGATGGACTCACGGGCCTTCACAATCGTCACTTCCTGGCGGAGCAGCTCCGCCTCATGCATTCGCTCGCGGTCCGCCATGGGCAGCCGTACAGCGTCGTGGCGATCGACGTGGATGGCCTGAAGAACGTGAACGACACATTCGGTCACGAGCACGGCGACCTGGCGCTGCGGGGCTTGGCGAACACGATGCGCAAGACCCTCCGGGCTTCGGACGTGGCGGTGCGCACAGGTGGCGACGAGTTCCTGGTGCTCATGGCTCAGTCGGGGCTCGAGGAGTCGCGGACCGCTGCTGAGCGCGTCCGCGAGGCCGTCGAGCTCCAAGGTCGCGCCGACCCGAAGATCGCGATCAGCGTGAGTATCGGGGTCGCGGCCTGGCGGTCCGGCCGGAGCGCCGAGCAGGTTCTGGAGGCCGCCGACGCCATGCTGTACGCGGCCAAGCGAGCCGGCAAAGACCGCGTAACGGCTGAATCTGGTCTCGTCGCCGCCGGCGACGGCGAAGGCGCGGCTTGACAGCCTTTCTCCTAGTCTTCTAGAGTCCTTAGCAGTCAAGCCCGGCGAGTGCTAATCCGTATCCGTGGGTCTGCGGCCGTTCGCCGCGCCCAAAACAACTCCAAATGAAGGGGAGAGACATGGCAGTCGCAACCGCGCCCAAGCCCAGTCCCAAGTCGAAGACCAAGCTCAAGCCACTCGGTTCCCGCGTCGTGATAAAGGCCCTCGAGCGCGAGGAAATTACCAAGAGCGGGATCGTCCTGCCGGACACCGCGAAGGAGAAGCCCCAGGAGGGCCGCGTCCTTGCCGTTGGACCCGGCGACCGCCACCCCGACACCGGCCAGCGAATCCCGGTGGACCTCAAAGAGGGTGACCGCGTTCTGTTCCAGAAGTACGCCGGGACCGAATTCAAGCTCGACGACGAGGAGCTTCTCATTCTGAGTGAGAAAGACGTCCTCGGTCTCGTCGCCGAATAAGGGGAGGTACGCATGGCAAAGCAGTTGGCCTTCACTGAAGAGGCACGCAAGAAGCTCAAGAACGGCATCGACACGATGGCGAGTGCGGTGAAGACGACGCTCGGCCCGAAAGGCCGCAACGTCGCGCTCGACAAGAAGTTCGGCTCGCCGACCGTCACCCACGACGGCGTCACGGTCGCCCGCGAGGTCGAACTCGAGGACCCCTTCGAGAACATGGGAGCCCAGCTCCTCAAAGAGGCGGCCACCAAGACCAACGACATCGCCGGTGACGGCACCACGACATCCGTCATCCTCGCGCAAGCCATCGTCCACGAGGGCCTCCGCAACATCGCGGCTGGCGCGAACGCGATGCTGCTCAAGCGCGGGCTCGAGCGGGGCGTCACCGCCGTCGTCGAAGAGATGAAGGCCCAGTCCACGAAGGTGGAGGGCGAGCACCAGAAGGAGCAGATCGCTCAGATTGCGACCATCTCCGCCGCCGACAAGCAGATCGGCAACCTCATCGCGGACGTCATGGAGAAGGTCGGCAAGGAAGGCGTGATCACGGTCGAGGAGTCCAAGGGTCTGCAGTTCGAGACTGAGTTCGTCGAGGGCATGCAGATCGACCGCGGCTACATCTCCGCCTACTTCGTCACCAACGCTGACCGCATGGAAGCGGTCATCGAGGATCCCTACATCCTCATCACGGACAAGAAGATCTCCGCGATCACGGACATCCTGCCGGTGCTCGAGAAGCTCGTGCAGGTCTCGAAGAATCTCGTCATCGTCGCCGAAGACATCGACGGTGAGGCGCTCGCAACTCTCGTCGTGAACAAGCTCCGCGGCACGCTGAACATCCTCGGAGTCAAGGCCCCGGGCTTCGGCGACCGCCGGAAGGCGATGCTCGAGGACATCGCGACGATCACCGGCGGCCAGGTCATCACCGAAGAGGCCGGCCGAAAGCTCGACGCGACGACGATTCAGGATCTCGGCCGCGCGCGCCGGGTCACCGCGAACAAGGACGACACCACGTTCGTCGAAGGCCACGGCAAGCAAGACCAGATCATGGCCCGCGTCAAGCAGATCAAGGCACAGATCGAGGAGACCACCAGCGACTTCGACAAGGAGAAGCTCCAGGAGCGTCTCGCGAAGCTCGCCGGCGGCGTCGCCGTCATCAAGGTCGGCGCGGCGACCGAGGTGGAGCTCAAGGAGAAGAAGCACCGCGTCGAGGACGCGCTCTCAGCGGCCCGCGCGGGTATCGAAGAGGGCATGGTCCCCGGCGGTGAGATCACCCTCATCAACGCCATCAAGGCGCTCGACAAGGTCAAGGCGGAGGGCGACGAGAAGACCGGCGTGAACATCCTCCGTAAGGCGCTCGAGGAGCCCTTCCGCCAGCTCGTCGCGAACGCCGGCGAGGACGGCTCGGTCCTCCTGGCCCAGGTCCGCCGCAAGCAGGAAGAGACGAAGTCCCCGAACTGGGGCTACGAGGTCATGAGCGGTCAGATCGTCGACCTACCGAAGGCCGGGATCATCGACCCGGTCAAGGTCGTTCGATCTGCTGTGGAGAACGGCGCGTCCATCGCGGGGATGATCCTCACCACCGAGGCACTCATCACTGACCTTCCCGAGAAGGAGAAGGCGCCCGCGATGCCCGGCGGCGGCGGGATGGACTACTAGAGCGAGCCCACTCACGCGCTTACGAAGAGGGCCGGTGTGAATCACCGGCCCTCTTCTTTTTCGGTCTGCGCCCTGCTTTAGCCTCCCGTTTTGATGCGGGGTCACCGCCAGCGTCGATTCGCGCGTTCGTGGATTTGGGCTGCATTGGCAGTAGCCATTGGCTTTCCCGTGATCCTGTCGACCGGTCTGGCCGGGGCCCTCGCTGGCACGCTGTTCGGTGCGCGTGGGACCGCGGTCGTCGGCCTCTTGTTCACCGGCGTGACCGCGTGGATCGGCGCATGCCTTTTCTTGGCAGCGCCCCGCGCGACGTTCGCGGCGGGGCCGCTCAAGAGAAGTGGGCCCATGGGCCGGCTCGTGATGGTGGCAGTGGGCATCGCTCTCTTCGTTTGGGGCGTCCTCAACTCGGCCGAGCTGGGTGTCGACGCGATTCGCGATCCAGCTGTCGCGAATATCAGCGTCGAGCGTGTGAATCTGACGAGCGGCTACCGCTCGCTGGAATCGGAGATCGTGACGCTTGAGGGACGGACCTACCAAACGGTATACGGCTGGAAGATCTGGGGCTCCGTTCCGACGAGAGCGCGACTTCTTCTCGGCTCGGAGTCCGGCAGAGTGCTCTGGCTCGAGCCGCGGTGAACCACTCGCCCTCTTTCTTTCGTATCCCCCGCCGACAACCACTCGGGAGGGATCGAATTTGAATCCGAAGCAGTTCCTACTCGTCGGCGGTATCGTCTTGCTCGCACTCGGCCTCGTCGGTTTCCTCGGCGTCTTCAACGACACGAAGAGCGCGTTCTATCTGGACCAAGGCGAGAACGTCGCGCACACCGGTCTCGGCATCATCGCCATCGCGGCGTCGTTCCTCATCACCGACGCCATGCTCCAGAAGTGGCTCGTAGCGGTCGTTGGAGTCACCGCCCTGTTCTTCGCGGTGTACGGCTTCATGGTCGCGGGAAACACGCCCCCGAACACGTTCGGCATCTCAAACCTTGAGAGCCCCGCGGACGATGTCCTGCACCTCGTCGTTGGCATCTGGGCGCTCGCGGCGGCGTTCCTCCCGCGATCGGCGATGCAGACGGCGGCGAACACCTAGCACTCCCCACCCCTGCGTCAGATCGACCGCTCGGACAGAGCGGTCGATCTCTTTGTTACGGAGCGGGCGTTGGTGGAGGGGCGATGCGCGATTCCATGACGACCGTCCCGTGCTTGCCCCACGAGGAGTCGTCCAGCGTGACCGCGCAGCGATCGAAGCCCCCGACCTCCATGCTGATCTGGATTATCTGCACGTCGCGTCCGTCGGGGACGAAGGTTCCTGCGCGTGCCCAGGTGCTGTCGGGACTGACGAGCCACACCGTCAGGACTTTTCCTGCCGGGATCGGCGGTAGGTCGTGGAAGAGCACGAATGGCTGCTTTCCGTCGGCCCGCGGGTCGTACAGCGTCCCGCCTGCGCCGGCGAAGTCACCCTTGCCGACCATGTACCACTCGCGCCCACCCTGCCGCAAGCTCTCGGCGAGACCGTAGAGCTGGTCACGCTGCGCGGCGGTCGCCGCGAGGCGCTGATAGGCATCAAGGTCCATGGCGCCGAGCACGATGACCCCCCCGAGAAGACCCGCGAAGGCGACGCGCGATAACCGGATCGCGCCGAATGACCGGCCACCAGCGGCCGCGCGAGCCGGTTGCCGCGCCTCGGCTCTAGCGGCGGCCAGGATCCGGTCCCGAAGCACCCCTGTCGGTTCGCGAAGAGTGACCGTGTCGGGCAGGGTCCCGACGATCTCGGCGAGCGAGGCCGCCTCTTTCCGGCAGGACGGGCACATGGCCAGGTGCCGCGCGACCCGCTCAGCGGTGTCGCGATCGAGCGCGCCGAGCGCGTACGCCTCGAGCTCGTCTTGAACGTGGTCGGTCATCGGGTGCGCTCCAGCGCGCGACGCATCTTCTGCAGGCCGATGCGCATCCGGCCCTTGACCGTCCCAAGGGGCACGCCCATCAGCTCGGACAGTTCCACGTGGGTGTACCCGCCGAAGTAGGCGAGCTCGATCGTCCTGCGCTGGGCCTGCGGCAACGCCTCGAGCGCGTCGCGGACGGTACGGTGCTCGACGTTCTTCTCGGCGGCGAGCGCCGTGTCGTCGTCGCTCGGCTGCGATTCGGCCATCTCGAGGGGCGCGGGCCGAAACGTGGTCTTGCGACGGAGTATGTCGACGGCGCGGTGGTGGACGATCGACAGCAGCCATGCCCGCGGGTTTCCGCGGTCGCGGCGGTAGCTTCCGGCCCCCCGCCATGCCGACAGGAAGGCGTCCTGGACGACGTCCTCGGCGGCCTCGCTCTCGCCCAGGATCCGGTAGGCCAGCGAGTACGCCAGCCGTCCGTAGCGGTCGTAGAGCGCGGCGAGCGCGCCCAAGTCGCGTGCCGCCAGAGCGCTTAAGAGGGCGTCATCGGGCGGCTGCTGGTCAGTCACTACGAAAAATGTACGGTCGACGGACAGGGGTGGATGTGCGGGGGAATTCGGGCGAAAAGAAAAGCGTCCCGAGCGACCTGCCTCCGTGCCCTACCGCAGCTTCAAAGCTCTGCGGCCTGGCCGTGGAGCCGATCCTCGATATCCTCTCGGACCGCCTTTGATGCTATCTCCGGTTGCGCTCCCGGGGACCGGTGCCCTTGATGGAATCTCGGACCCGTTCCCTTTAGCAGACCCCTCGGGACGAGAGGAAATCTACGGGCTGCCAAGGCGACGGGCAATCAACTTATCCACCAAATCGAGACCCTAGCCTTCGATCTTGTCCACGAATTCGGCCGCTTATCCACGACGAATCAACAGTCCGCTTCCCTTCCTACTACGCAGCGCAGCGGAGCAGCAGGAAGCTGGGCGCCGTACGGCGCACGGCTTCCTACGATGGACGTGATGTCGGATCCCATGCTCGACACCCTCAATCCCGAGCAGCGTGTCGCCGTGACCCACGGCGAGGGACCGCTCCTGATCCTCGCGGGGGCCGGCTCGGGAAAAACGCGCGTTCTTACGTACCGCGTCGCGTACCTCATCCGGGATCTGGCCGTGCCGGCGAGCGCGATCCTGGCCGTGACCTTCACCAATAAGGCGGCCAAGGAGATGCGCGAGCGGCTCGACCGGCTGGTCGGCAAGGAGCGACTCGCCGAGCTCACCGTTGGCACTTTCCATGCGTTTTGCGCGCGGCTTCTCCGCCGCGATGGGCCCCTTGTCGGGATCGACCGTTCGTTCGCAATCTACGACGAGGCCGATCAGCGGGCGGTGCTCCGGCAAGCGATGGCCGATACCAATGCCAGCGAGCGCGTCTTCGCGCCGGGCGCGATCTCAGCCGTGATCTCGAGCGCCAAGAACGAGCTCAAGGGACCCGCCGATCTCGCGGCGAACCCGAAGGGCCAGCTCGATCGGATCGCGGCCATCGTGTGGAAGCGGTACGACGAGCTCCTGCGGGAGAACAACGCGGTCGATTTCGACGATCTCTTGCTCCTCGCTTGCCGCGTGTTCGAGACGAGCGACCGGGCGCTCGAGAAGTGGCAGGACCGCTATCAGCACATCCTCGTCGACGAGTACCAGGACACCAACCGGGCGCAGTACGTGCTCCTCCGATACCTCGCCGGGTTCAAGCAAAACCTGGCGGTCGTCGGGGACGACGACCAGTCCGTCTTCAGCTGGCGCGGGGCCGACGTCCGCAACATCCTCGACTTCGAGCGCGACTATCCGAACGCCAAGGTGGTCAAGCTCGAGCAGAACTACCGGTCGACGCAGCGGATCCTCGACGCGGCGCACTCGGTCGTTCGCAACAACGCCGCGCGCAAGGAGAAGAAGCTCTGGACCGACCGCCAGGGCGGCAGCGACGTCGTCGTCATGCAGGCGTACGACGAATCGCACGAGGCCGAGCTCGTCGCGCGGGAGATCGAGCGTCTCCAGCGGGAAGGGGAAGCGCACGGCACGCGCGATGTCGCCGTTCTGTACCGGACGAACGCGCAGTCGCGCGCGATCGAGGACACCTTTCGCGCGTTCGGGCTCGCCTACCAGATCGTCGGAGGCGTCTCCTTCTATCAGCGCCGTGAGGTGAAAGACACGCTCGCGTACCTGCGCTTGATCCGAAATCCCCACGACGCCTTCGCGCTCGCCCGTGTTCTGAACACGCCGCCGCGTGGCCTCGGTGACAAGACGCGCGCCGCGCTCCTCGCCAGCGCGCGCGAGCACGAGATGAGCGTCGGCGACGCGCTCGCAAAGGCCGAGCTCATCACGACCATCCCACGGCGGCAGCAAGACGCGCTCGTCGCGTTCGGCAAGGTCATGGGGCGGCTGCGCGAGGCTGCGGAGCGCCTGGCGCTGCCGGGCCTTATCGACGAGCTCGTCTCGCTCTCCGGATACGAGACGTATCTGAAGGATGGGACCGAGGAAGGCGAGGAGCGCTGGGCAAACGTGCAGGAGCTCCGCACGCTCGCCGAGGACTACGTCAATTTGTCCCAGGAAGAGCAACTCCCGAGCTTCCTCGAGGAGATCGCGCTCGTGTCCGACGTGGACGAGTACCAGGACGCCAAGCCCGCCGCGACGCTCATCACCATGCACGCGGTCAAAGGGCTCGAGTTCCCGGTCGTGTTCATGACCGGCATGGAAGAGGGCGTCTTCCCGCACGTGCGCGCGATCGAGAGCGGCAAGGAATCTGAGCTCGAGGAAGAGCGGCGCCTCTGCTACGTCGGCATCACGCGCGCGAAGGATCGCGCGTATCTCACGTACGCGCGCCGGCGATCGCTCTTTGGTCACACGAACATGAATCCGCCGTCGCGCTTCCTCATGGAGCTGCCGACCCAGGGCGTCGAGCTTCGCGGCGACATCGAAACGGAGGAGCGCGACTCGTGGGCCGAACTCGACTGGGAGCGCGACCGCACGCGCTACGAGGAGCGCAAGCAGGCGCGGCGCGATGCGATGCTCGCGGGGTTGCCCGCCGCGTGGAGCGGCCGTGCGACGAAACAGCGGAGCGCAACTTCTTCGGAAACGCAATTTCGCGCGGGCGATCGCGTGACCCATCCGTCGCTCGGCGAAGGGATGGTGGTCACGAGTGTCGCGCGCGACGACGATGAAGAGGTCACAGTCGCGTTTCCCGACAAGGGTGTGAAGAAACTGATGGCGAGCTTCGCAAAACTCGCTCGTACCTAAGACCATGCTTGTCCGCTGAGGGGTCAAGCGGCATGCTGTTTGCCTGGTCTAGGGCATGGCGCAGGTGGGGGGAGCAATTCGCCGGGGGCCGCGACAGATCGAGCTTCGTGTTCCGCTCACGAGCTCGACTGATATCGCTTTTGGTTTCGTTGTGCGCAAGCCACGGCGACGTCGTCGCAAGCGCGGCGCGCTTCGCCGCTGGACGGCGGCCGTCACGAGCGCGGCGTGTTGCGTCATCGCCGCCGTCATCCCGATCTGGACGGTCATCGCCGCGCCCGAGCTCGAGCGGCTCGGAGCGCTGGTGCTCGCGAAGCCGCAGCCCGCGCTCGTGGCGTCCGTGAGCTCGGATAGACCCGAACGCGCCGTGGTCGTCGCGCGCGGTACTCCGGTCACCGCGCTCCGCAAGGACCCGCCGGGCCTGCAGCTTCACACAGTCACCTCAGGGGAGACCCTTCTGTCGATCGCGGCGGCCTACGGAGTCACGCCGCAGACACTCGCGTACAACAACGCGATCAGGGACACCGCGGAGGTCCGTCCGGGCTTGTCTCTCGTGATCCCGCCGATCGATGCCGCCATCCATGTCGTTCGGGAGGGCGACACACTCGCCGAGATCGCCTCAAGCTTCGGCGCCGACCCCGACACGGTGCGTGAGGTCAACAGCGTCGCGTTCGAACCCGCGGACGTCACCGTCGGTCGCGTCCTGCTGGTTCCGATGCCTGAGGGTCGCTACCCCGGGTTCCGTCTTGTCCTGCGCGACGCGCCGCGTGTCTTTGCGCCGCGCGTCCGATGGCCCACCGACGGGATCGTGACGCAGCTCTTCTCGCAGGTCCACACCGGCATCGACATCGCGGCGCCCTACGGATCGCCGGTCGTCGCGAGCGGCTCGGGGACCGTGACCGAGGTTGGATGGCGGGGGAGCGGTGGGCTCTCGGTGTGCGTCCTGGTCGACTGGGGTCTCGAGGTGTGCGACTACCACCTCTCGGCGACGAACGTCGAGCTCGGCGAACGCGTCGTCGCCGGGCAACCCATCGCCTCGGTCGGGTCGAGCGGCGTCTCGACCGGTCCGCACGTCCACTGGGAGGCGCGCACGAACGGCGTGCTCGTCGACCCGATGACCTACGCGCCGACGATGGTCACGACCCCGAGGGTTGGAGGGGCGACCGGCTCTCCCTAACGTCGCTGGATGTCGAATGGGCCCGCGCGGACGCGATCGACCCGCACGATGACGGCGACCCCCTGCTTGTCCTTGTCCATGTCCTTTTCGATCTGTCGCACGTGACTCCATACCCGCTCGCGGACCTCCGGATCGGTGACGATCTGCGCGGTGCCGTAAAAGCGGAGCGTGCGCCGATCGCGCGTCGGATTACGAACGAAGATCGCGACGCGCGGGTTCGCGCCGACCGCGTCGTGCGTCTCGCGCTTGGAGCGTTCCCACCAGGCGAGATGGTCTTTGTCCCAGACCATCAGGCTGCCCTTCAGCGCGAGGTCCGGCTGACCGTCGTTCGACGTCGCCACGAGCCCGGTCGTGAGCGCCTGCTCGTGATCCGTGCGCGCGTTGTCGACGATGTCGGAGAACGCAGTCAGGTCGATCGCGGTGACTGGCGGGATCGGTGGACCCGGCGGAGCGGACGTCATCTAGCCGACCGTAACACCGCCGCATCGCCGACAATTTCCGTATGCCCGTATCCGCAAACGAGAAGCGCGTCACCGAGCTTCGGGAGCAGCTCGAGAAGGCGAACTACGAGTACCACGTCCTCGATCAGCCGACGATCGCGGACGAGGCGTACGACGCCCTCATGCGCGAGCTGCAGTCGCTCGAAGCGGCGCATCCCGAGCTCGTCACTCCCGAGTCGCCGACCCAGCGAGTCGGCGCACCGGCGTCCACGCGATTCGCTCCGGTCCAGCACGCGGCACCGATGCTGTCCCTATCGAACGCGTTCAACGAGGAGGAGCTCCGAGCGTTCGACCAGCGGGTCCGCAAGCTCCTCGGCCGCGACGACATCGGCTACGTCTGCGAGCTGAAGATCGACGGCCTCGCGATCAACCTCACGTACCAGGACGGAAAGTTCGTACAGGGCGCTACGCGCGGCGACGGCCTCGTCGGCGAGGACGTCACCGGCAATCTGCGGACCATCAAATCGATTCCCCTCACGCTGCGCGAGCCGGTGAAAGGGCGCCTTGACGTCCGCGGCGAGGTCTACCTCCCCACCGCGTCGTTCGCGGCGACCAACAAGGAGCGCGCCGAGCGCGGCGAGCCGCTCTTCGCCAATCCACGCAACGCGGCGGCCGGCGCGGTGCGTCAGCTCGACCCACAGGCCACTGCGAAGCGCAACCTCGCGATGTGGTCCTACAGCGCGGCGGGTCTGGAAGTCGCCTCGCAGAAGGACCTCCTCGATCGGCTGCGCAAGCTCGGCCTGCGGGTGAATCCGCACTGGCAGACGGCCGGCACGCTGGACGAGGTGATCCGCTTCATCGGCGAATGGAAGGAGAGACGCCACACACTGGACTACGGGACGGACGGCGTCGTCGTGAAAGTCGACCGGATCGCCGACCAGGAGCGCCTGGGATACGTCGCGCGCAGCCCACGCTGGGCGACCGCGTTCAAATTCCCGGCCGAGCAGGCGACGACCACGATCGAGGACATCCTGGTGTATGTCGGTCGTATGGGCACGCTCACCCCCGTCGCCGCACTCGCGCCGGTCCTCGTCGGCGGCACCACCGTTAAGCGCGCGACCTTGCACAACCTCGACGAAGTGCGAAGACTCGACGTGCGCAAAGGGGACCGCGTCATCATCCAGCGAGCCGGTGACGTGATCCCCGAGGTCGTGCGCGTCGAGACCGACGCCCGGGAGCAGGGCAACGACTACCCGGTGTTCGACATGCCCGCTCGCTGCCCGGTGTGCGATGGGCCGGTGATCCATCCCGAGGGCGAGGTCGCCTACTACTGCGGCAATCCGTCGTGTCCGGCCAAGACCGGTCAGCGCATCGGACATTTCGTCTCGCGGGGCGGGATGGACATCGAAGGTGTGGGCTGGGCGCTCGTCACCCAGCTGCAGGAGAAGGGCCTGGTCACGGACCCGGCCGACCTTTTCTTCGTCACGAAGGAGCAGCTGCTCGAGCTCGATCGTTTCGCGGAGAAGAGCGCGACCAACATCTACGAGCGCATCCAGGCCGCGAAGCAGCGCCCGCTCTCGCGCATCCTCCTCGCCCTCGGCATCCGCCACGTCGGCGACTCGACCGCGGACGATCTCGCGCGATGGCTGGCCACACGGCTGCCGAAAGACGCCAATCTCGGCGCGGCGTTCGAGCTGCTTCGGACCGTCTCTGTGGACGAGCTTCAATCCATCGAGGGCGTCGGCGGAGTCGTTGCCGAAAGCATCAAGGAGTACTTCTCGCGACCTGAGGAACAGGAGTTCCTCGACAAGCTGGTGCGCGCTGGGATCACACCGGTGATGCCGGCGCCGCGCCCGCCGACCGCGAACGGCCCCTTCGCCGGCAAGACGGTCGTATTCACGGGCACGCTGGAGCGCCGCTCACGCGAGGACGCCGAGGCTCTCGTGCGTTCGCTCGGCGGAAAGATCACCGGAACGGTCAGCGCGAAGACCGATCTCGTCGTGGCCGGTCCCGGTGCGGGATCAAAGCTCGAAAAGGCCAACAAAATCGGTGTCAGAGTCGTAGACGAGGAGACCTTCGAAGGTATGCTGCCCTAGCTCTCGCGAAGGGAAAGGGGCCACATGTATCAAGCGCCGACGCAGATCCGGCCGCCGGCGGCCCCAACTGCCGCGCAGCCCGCAGCCCCGGAGATCCCGCTCCCACCCGAGCCGCAAACGCTCGAGCAGACCGGTCTGACGCTCGGTTTTCTTTCTGACCTCGCGCTGAAGACGCTCTACCTCCGCGGCCAGATGACCATGGCCGAGATCGCGAGTGCGCTTGGCCTTCCGATGACGAACGTCACCGAACGCGTGATGGAGTTCCTCAAGACCGAGCGGCTCGTCGAGATCCGTGGCGGCGCCGGCCTGTCGTCGGCGAACTACCAGTTCGTGATCATCGACCGCGGCTCCGAGAAGGCGCAGGAAGCGCTCGCGCGGAGCCAGTACGTCGGGAAGGCGCCGGTCCCGCTCCAGATGTACATCCAGGCGGTTCAGCGGCAGTCGATCGCGAACCTCCACGTGACGCAGGACGATCTGGTCCGAGCGTTCGCGCACATGGTCATCCCGCGCGAGACGCTCGCGCAGCTCGGCCCGGCCGTGAACTCCGGAAAGTCGATCTTCCTGTTCGGCCCTCCCGGCAACGGCAAGACGAGCATCGCCGAGGTTCTCGCGACTCTGATGAAGGGAGATGTCGTCCTTCCGTACGCCGTCGAGGTGGATCAGCAGGTCGTGAAGGTGTACGACCAGGTCTATCACCGCGTCGCGCTCGATCCCGTAGTCGCCGAGCGGCTGCGCTTCGACCACCGCTGGGTCGTGTCCAAGCGGCCGATTGTGATGACGGGTGGCGAGCTGACCCTAGAGACGCTCGACCTCATCTACGACGACACGTCGAAGTTCTACGAGGCGCCGTTCCAGATGAAGGCGAACGGCGGCATCTTCATGGTCGACGACTTCGGTCGCCAGCGCGTCTCACCGAAGGACCTCCTCAACCGCTGGATCGTCCCGCTCGAAAAGCGGGTCGACTACCTCACGCTGCACACCGGCAAGAAGATCGAGATTCCTTTCGACATGCTCATCATCTTCTCGACGAACCTCGACCCGGCCGACCTGGTGGACGAGGCGTTCCTTCGCCGCATCCGCTACAAAATCGGCATCGAGGCACCGTCGGTCGAGCAGTACGACGAGATCTTCAAGCGCATCTGCACCCGCAAGGGGATCGACTACAAGACCGAGGCGATGAGCCAGATCCTCGCCCACTACCGCAAGAAGAACCTCGGCCTCCGGAGCTGCCATCCCCGCGACATCGTCGAGCAGCTGATCGACACCGCGCGCTTCCTGGGTCGGCCCGCCCAGCTCACGCCCGACCTGATCGAGATGGCGTGCGACAGCTACTTCGTCTCGCTCGACCCGGCTGGGAACCCACCAGGGGCCTAGCCACCTAGGGCAGGAGGCTGTCTCCGGGACGGTCGGGATCGACGAGCACGCGAACCGGGCTGCCGACGCGGTATTTGGCGCTTTCGGACGGATACATGAACGGTCCGCGTCCCTTCCGAGACCGCCCGAACGGGTCGTTGTACGCGTACTCGACGGTCACGGTCTTCCCGACGCCGCGGATGTCGACTTGCTTGAGCTTGGTCACCGTGGCGGTCACCGGCTGGCCGACCGCGGCGATCCGCTTCGCGGCGGCGAGACGGCGGCTTCCCGCGACGATCGCGTACGCGCTGTAGCAGAGACCGAAGATCGCGAATGCCATGAGCCCTGCGATCGGAAGCGTGTCGTCCTTCCCGAGTACTCGACTAAGGCTCGGGTCGTCGGGCAGGTACTGGATGGTATAGCGACTCCCAGTCCGCGCTTGGTCATACGTCGCGCGAGGAACGTCTCCCCGGTCGGTGTGGATCACGCCGGTCCGATCGACGAACACGTAGGTGAGCTCGTACGTCGGACCGTAGCGTCCGCTGATGACCCGCTTGTCCTGCACGACTCCGACGGCACTGGCGCTCCCGGTGTGATAGCGGTACTCGTCGTACCCGCCGATCGAGACGGCGATGGCCACAGGGACCAGGATCGCGAAGAGGAAGATTCCGGCGGCGCGTTGCGAGCGGAGCCCACCCATCTTCGGCCGCGCGATGGCGGGCGGCTCTCCCGTGCTGATGGACCGGCCGTCGATGACGAGATCGTGCGAGTAGGTGAGCCCGTTCGTCGTGACGCGCAGCCGCGCGTCATGACCGGTGAGGTCGAACGGGTATTCGCCCGAGTGATCCGTGAACGGCGTCGCGCGCTGCACGCTCTTCGTGCCGTCGACGACGAACGTTCGTGTTCCGAGGAAGTACCCGTGCACGAGATCGACCACGTGGTGGCCGTCCTCGAGATCGAATTCCCAGTGCCGTCTCGCCACAGCCCGAGGCTAGCGGGGAATGTCCGACACTCGAGGGCTTGAGAGAAGGTGATGACGCGTTTGCCACGATTCCTACATGGCGCTCAGTACCCCGGCGGCCAGACGTACGGCGCGATCTGGAGGAACGGCGGGCCGAGCTGGAGGACGATGTCCTCGTGGTCCTTGAGCACGATCGTCTCGGGGGAACCGGCGTACGTCTGTTGATTCAGCGTCGCCTGGACCGACTCGCCGCTTCCCGCACGGTCCCCGTCGATGACGGTCTGTCCTAGCGGCTGACCCCAAACGGCGAAGAAGTCGCCGACAGTGAACGTCCGGCTGTCGCCGGCCTCGATGTGGATGATCCCGGTCGCGTCGTGGGTGTGGAGCCAGCAGATCTGCGTTGAGGTGATCCCGATGAACGCCGGCACCGGACGCAGCTGCCCGCGGACCACCATCGTGAGGTGCGCGTGCTCGTGACGGGTGAGGACCTCGCTCGGGCCGCACGGGACGTTCGCTCGTGGAGTCGGGGTGCTGGTGACGGTCGGCGTGCAGCCCGCGATCGCCATCGCGAACACGGCGGCGAGGACGACGATCCTCACGTCCGCGTCGGCGAATTGTGCATAGCGTCCTCGTACCGGCGCGCGTGGGGCATCACCGTGAGAAACCGCGGCAGGAAACGACGGAGGGCGCCCGCCGCGACGATCACCCCTCGATGAAAGAGTCGTTCCGGCCGGCCATACCGAAGGCCGAAGGCCGCGTGCAGTGATCGCGGCACGAGTGCGGCGGTGAGGGCGTCGCTCGGCCAGTAGACGATCTCGGGGAGCCAGGGGTAGGGGCGCAGAACGTCGCGCCCGACGACGGTCGCGATCGCGTCCGGCGTCGCCTCCGTGCGGAGCATCTCGGTCTCGTAGCGTTCCAGGTCGGCGAGGGATGAGGGAAGCGCCGTTTCCGGGACGCCGAGCTCGCGGGCAAAGAACTTCCCTTCGTCCCAGTAGCTCTCCCGCTCCGCGTCCGACAAGCGCCCCATGACGTCCTCGTACCAGCGAAGCGAGGTGAGCACGAGCGTCGCTTGGACCCACAGCAAGAGGCGTGGGTCGCGGGCGCGATAGGCGCGACCGTCCGCGGTATGCCCATGGACCGGACCGTGGGAGCGGTCGATTTGCTTTAGCGCGCGCTTTGCGGTCGCGCGTTCGCCGAAAACGATCGCGAGAGTCGTGTCTGCGGTTCGCACCAGTCGACGGAATGGCGAACGGCGGAACGTCGAGTGCTGGTGGACACCGGCGGCGACCAACGGGTGGGCGACCTGCATTAGGACCGCGGCGGGACCGCCGAGGAGCATGAACGTCTCGCGGTTGATCCGACGGGCGACGCTGTCGACCGCGAGGACTCCGGTGTCGCGCACGCTATGAGTGTGCGGTCTCGCGTCCCCGGTCAACCGCCCGGATCGTCGTTGGGCGTGAAGGTCAGCGCCGCGGAGTTGATGCAATACCGCATGCCCGTCGGGTCCGGGCCGTCGGGGAAGAGATGGCCCAGGTGAGCACCGCAATTGGCGCAGTTGACTTCGGTGCGCAGCATTCCGTGAGAGCGATCTTCCTTCGTCGCGACGTGCCCCTTCTCGATGACGTCGTAGAAGCTCGGCCAGCCCGTCCCGGACTCGAATTTGGTCCCGGAGTCAAAGAGCGGCTCGTCGCAGACGACGCAGCGATACGTTCCCTCGCCATGATGATCCCAGTACACACCGCTGAACGGCGGCTCGGTGCTTGCGTCTTGCGTCACGGCGCGCTGGATCGGACTGAGCTTCGCGCGACGCTCTCGGAGCTCCTGATCGGTTGACATCGTGCTCTCCTCGCTTGCCGGTCGGGCAGATCTCAAGTGTGCTCCTGGCGCCTGGCGCTCGCAGCCCGCCGCCGCATTCCCGCGTGAGGTGACCGCAGAGGAACGGTTTCGGCGAGCGTCAGGGCGGGCTCGACTTCGCGCACGGCTTTCCTCCCGCGGCCGCAGACTACGCGGGTGCTGTTGCAGTCGTTCGGTTACGCGTTTGCAGGCATCGGCTACATCCTGCGCACGCAGCGCAACGCGCGCATCGAGCTCGTCATCGGTCTCGGCGCGGTCGCGCTTGGACTGTGGCTCGGGTTGACGCCGGTCGAGTGGGCCGTGCTCGCGATCACGATCGCGCTCGTCGTCGCGCTCGAGTGGATCAACACCTCACTCGAGCTCGCCGTCGGTCTGGCCTCGCCCGAGCGGCATCCCTCGGCCAAGGCGGCGAAAGACGTGGCCGCGGCCTGCGTCCTTTTGGGCGCGATCACCTCGGTCGTCGTCGGTCTTTTGCTCTTCGCGTCGCGACTCGTCTCACGCCTTTCCGGCACCTAGACTTCGGGTCATGGCCATCGATCGTTCCGTTGTGGAAAAGGCGGCCGGGCTGGCCCGAATCGCGCTCACGCCCGAAGAGGTCGAGCGGTTCACCGGGCAGCTCTCGGTGGTCCTGACGGCGGTCGAGCGGCTCAAAGACGTCGACACCGAAAAGGTGTCGCCGACCGCATCCGTCCTGCCTGTCTCCAATGTCATGCGGGAGGACGAGATCCGGCCTGGCCTCACGCGGGAAGAGGCCCTCGCCAACGCGCCCAAGGGCGGCCGCGACGGCGAGTTCTTCCGCGTGCAGCAGGTGCTGGAGGAAAGGCCGTGACGGAGCTGCCGCGCTCGATCCGCGAAGCCGCCGAGCTCCTGCGCACTCGTAAGGCCAGCGCGGTTGAGCTCGCCGACCTCGCACTTGCCCGGTCGCACGCGGACCGTCATAACGCCTGGCTGCACCTCTCTGACGACCACGCAGGTGCGCAGGCGCGTGCCGCCGATGCGCGGCTTGCCGCGGGCGACGCGCCGCTCCTTACCGGGATTCCGTGGGCCTGCAAGGACATCATCGGGACGAAGGGGATCCCGACGACGGCCGGGTCGCGGATCCTCGAGGGCTACATCCCGGCGTACTCCGCGACCGTCGTCGACCGGCTCGACGCGCAGGGCGCCGTCATGATCGGCAAGACGAACCTCGACGAGTTCGCGATGGGGAGCTCGAACGAGAACTCCGCATTCGGGCCGGTGAAGAACCCGTGGCGCGCGGACCGCGTGCCCGGCGGCTCGTCCGGTGGGTCAGCGGTCGCGGTCGCTGCCGGTGAGGTCCTGTTCTCGCTGGGCACCGACACCGGCGGCTCGATCCGCCAGCCCGCGGCGCTCACTGGCGCGGTCGGCATGAAGCCGACATATGGCCGCGTGCCGCGCTGGGGCGTCGTCGCGTTTGCCTCCTCGCTCGACCAGGTCGGGCCGTTCGCGAACACGGTCGAGGACGTCGCGATCGTGTGCGAGGCGATCTTCGGAAAGGACCCCCAGGACGCGACGATGGTCACGGATTTTCCGAATGACGATCTCCGTCGCGACCTCGACAAGGGCGTAAAGGGCATGCGCCTCGGGGTGCCGAAGGAGTATTTCTCGGTGAAGGGGATGGAGCCGGGCGTCGAGCGCGCGGTGCGCGACGCGCTCAAGGTCCTCGAGAAAGAGGGCGCGAAGCTCGAGGAGGTCTCGCTCTCGCTGACCGACCACGGCCTCGCGGTCTACTACATCATTCAGCCGGCGGAAGCATCCTCGAACCTGGCGCGCTACGACGGCATCCGTTACGGCCTGCGCGTCGAAGGGCCAAGCCTCCTCGAGACGTACCGCCGCACGCGCGGCAAAGGCTTCGGCCCCGAGGTGAAGCGCCGCATGATCCTCGGCACGTACGCGCTCTCGGCCGGCTACTACGACGCGTACTACGTCAAGGCGCAGAAGGTCCGCACGCTCATCAAGGACGAGTACGACCGCGTGTTCGAGAAGGTGGACGCGCTCGTCACGCCGACCTCGCCGACGGTCGCGTTTCCTATCGGCGCGAAGGTCAACGATCCGCTCTCGATGTACCTGAACGACATCTTCACGCTGCCCGTGAACATCTCGGGACTGCCGGGCATATCCGTGCCCTGCGGGCTCAGCGAGGGACTTCCGGTCGGTCTTCAGATCATCGCGAACTCGTACCAGGAGCGCACCATGTTCCGCGTGGCCGCGGCGTACGAGCGCGCCACCCCGCACCACCTCGAACGACCGAAGGAGAAGGCCGCATGAGAGCCACTCGCCGTTCGCTCACGAACGCGAAGGTCGAGCGCATCCCGGCGAGCGGGATCCGACGATTCTTCGACCTCGTCTCGGGCACCGAGGGCGTGATCTCGCTCGGGGTCGGTGAGCCGGACTTCATCACGCCCGATCGCTTCCGGGAGGCCGCGATCCGGTCGATCAAGGATGGGCACACCAAATACACGTCCAACTACGGCATCCGCCCGCTTCGCGAGGCTATCAGCGACCACACCCAGAAGCTGCGTGGTGTCCGATACGACCCGGACCGCGAAATCCTCGTGACCGTCGGTGTTTCCGAGGCGGTCGATCTCGCGCTCCGTGCGACGCTCAACGACGGCGACGAGGTCATCATCGCCGACCCGTCGTACGTCGCGTACGTCCCCGGCATCGTGCTCGCCGGTGGCGTGGCGGTCCCGGTTGCCACGGAGGAAGCGCATGACTTCCGCCTGCGGCCCGAGGATGTGGAGCGAGCGATCACGCCTCGCACGCGCGCGATCCTGCTCGGATTCCCGAACAACCCGACCGGCGCGGTGTTGACCGAGGCCGATCTGAGCGGTCTCGCGAAGCTCGCGGAGAAGCACGACCTTCTCATCTACGCCGACGAGATCTACGACCGTCTCGTGTACGGCGCCCGGCATCGCTCGATCATCGAGTTGCCCGGCATGCGCGACCGCACGATCTACCTGGCCGGGTTCTCCAAGTCCTACGCGATGACCGGGTGGCGCGTCGGATACGCGTGCGCGCCCGCCGAGGTGCTCGAGCAGATGATGAAGATCCACCAGTACACGGTGATGTGCGTGCCCACCGCCGGCCAGTACGCGGCGCTCGAGGCGCTCCGAAGCGGAGAGGACGAAGTCCTACGCATGGTCGGCGAGTACGACCGGCGGCGGAAGGTGATGCTCAGGCACTTCAACGACCTCGGCTTGCATTGCTTCGAGCCACGCGGGGCGTTCTACTGCTTCCCCAATATCACCTCGACCGGGATGGACGACGAGCAGTTTGCGGAGCGTCTCCTGCTCGAGGAGAAGGTCGTTACCGTTCCGGGGAGCGCGTTCGGCGAGCGGGGGCGGGGCCATGTGCGCGCGTGCTACGCGACGAGCCTCGAGAAGATCGAAGAGGCGTGCGGGCGTATCGCGCGCTTCGTCGGGCGAGCGTGACAGCGACCGACACCACGTCGACCACAACCGAATGGCTCCAGCGGTTCGAGCGCTCGCTCCAGGCGGGCGACCCGCTCGGCGCCTCAGACACCCTTCGGAAGTCCGGCGTGAACGGTTGGGTGCGCAAGGATCACTACGACCGCGCCGTGGAGGTGATCGACCGCATCGGTCCGGCGGCCCGCGTCAGGCTCGACTGGGCCGAGCGTCTGATGGCGCATCCGCGGCGGGTCGACAAGGAGTTGGCCGCGCTCATGGTCTGGCCACTTGCGCGCACGCACTTCCACGAGCTCACGCGAATGGCCTATCGCCTCGCGCGCGACGACGACTGGGGCGTCCGCGAGAGCGCCGCGTCGCTTCTTGGAGAGCTGCTCACCCAGGCCTGGGCCGAGACGATCCCGCAGCTGCGCGAGTGGGTGGGCGGTCCGGACAGCCGTTTGCGCCGCGCGGTCGTGGTCGCGGCGAAGTACGCCGCCCGAACGCGCAACCCGGACTGGGCCGAGCCGCTCCTCGACCTCATCGAACCGGCTCTGCGCGATCACGAGGAATATGTTCGCAAGAGCCTCGGCCCGTTCGCGATCGGCGACCAGTTCGTCCGTTCGTACCCGGATGCCACGCTCGCCCGCATGCGCGTGTGGACGCAGGATCCCGATGAGAACGTCCGGTGGAACGTCGCGATGGCGCTCTCTGCCGCGAGTGGTGCGCGTCTCGGTCAGAAGGCTCCGGACATCCTCGAGTTTTTGGCGTCGGACGAGCGGCCACTCGTGCGCGGCGCGGTCCGTGCCGCGCAGCGTCGCATTCGTACGCTGGTCGCTTAAGTGGGGACGCGCATTGAGGATCAGCCGCCCGAGCACTGGGCGGGACCCGAGTCGCTCGATCCCACGCCCGTCTGGAAGCAGTTCCTGCTCATCGGCATTTTCCTCCTGCTAGGGCTTGTGCTTGTTGGCGTCGTCGCGATCTCGGCTCTCGCGCCGCTCATGGTGACGCCGCCCGCGGTGGTCGTCGGTGAGCGCCTGGTTTATCCCGAGTTTGAGGTTGGTCCTTCAGGCGGTGCGCGTCTCGTGGGGTCACCCGTGGTCGACGAGGCCCAATCGCTGTACCTGGTGCGCCTGGGGTCGGGCGAGATCGTCGCCCTCAGCGCTCATTGGGCGCCACATGCAGGCGATGTCGGCTGCATGATCGACTGGATGCCTGCGGCATCGACTGGCGCCGCCTTTGTCGCGCCGTGCGGGGACCGGAACGCGATTCCGACGTTCGACACGGAGGGCAAAGCGCTTTCCGGCGCTTCCCGCGGTCTTGACCGATATCTTGTTTCTGTGACGAACGGCCGCGTCATCGTGAACTTGAGCCGACTGATCGTCTCGCCAGAGCGGACGTCCGCGCCCCGCAGTCCATGAGCGGTCCGCCGTACGAGCTCGTCATCGGGATCGAGACGCATGTCGAGCTCAAGACCGAGTCGAAG
>VBEY01000247.1 GCA_005889295.1 Chloroflexota bacterium
CACCGGGTCCAAGAAGATCGGGTCTTAGATGGATTCGAGCGCGAGATCGGCATCACATCACGCCTGCAGCATCCCAACCTCGTCCGCCTCCTCAGATGGAGCGCCGCGCCACCTCGCCCCTACATGGTCCTCGAATACGTCACCGCGCAGACGGTCGCCGCGCATCTCGAGACGATCGGCGAAGTGAGCATTCCCGAGGCGTGCCTTCTCGGGATCCGGATGCTTTCGGCGCTCCACTACATGCATTCGAATCACGTGCTACATCTCGACGTCAAACCCGACAACGTCACGATGGGAGATCCGCCTCGTCTCCTCGATTTCTCTCTGGCCCAGGTCTTCTCCGGTCCGGTAAAGCTCCGGCACACGATGGGCACGGCGGCCTACATGCCACCGGAGCAGTTCATGCACGGCGAGGTCACGCCTCAGAGCGACCTCTTCGGTCTTGGCGCGACCTTGTACGAGGCCCTCTGCGGGATGCGCCCGTTCCCGGATGGCGACGAGACCGCGATCGACAAGGCCAAGGTCTACCCGCAGCTCGTGGAGGACCCGCAACCCCTTCACGAGATCGTCGATCTTCCCCAGCTGCTCGAGCGTGTCGTCATGAGCTGCCTCGCTCGCGATCCCGCGCGACGGCCGGGATCAGCGCTCGAGACAGCGGTGGCGCTCCAAACAGTGCTCGAGACGCTCGGAACCGAGGAGCTCTACGCCTGGCCGAAGGGGTTGCGGGTCCGGCCGCAGGGTCGGTAGAGACACTTCGCGGCGAAAAGGAGTCCCGAAGGGGCTCCCGTCCTTCTTTGTCGGCCGATTTACGCTGGGGGTTCGTTGCCTGAGGGAGTGCCGGACCTGGCCCAAGAAACGCTGAATTCGACGCAGCAGCAAGAGCGCCGTCTGGTGACGGTGCTCTTTGCCGACTTCGTCGGCTTCACGTCACTCGCCGAGGACCTCGATCCGGAGGAGCTCCAGATGCTCGTTTCGGGCATCTTCGAGGATCTCGCCGAGGAAGCGCTGCGCTACGACGGCACGATCGAGAAGTTCATCGGCGACGCGATCTTCGTGATCTTCGGAGCGCCCATCGCTCACGAGGACGACCCCCAGCGGGCGCTCCGCTGCGCGATCGGAATGCAGAAGATCTTTGCCGAGCACTCGGCGCGGGTGAAGGCTCAGCTCGGCATCGAGCTCGGCCTGCGGATCGGCATTCACAGCGGAATGGTCGTCGCGGGAGCGGTGCGCGTTCCGGCCGAGTACGGCGTGATGGGCGACACAGTGAACACCGCGTCACGACTGCAGCAGGCGGCCGCGCCCGGCGAGATCTACGTCACCCAGGCGACCTTCCGGCTTACGAACCGAGAGTTCAGCTTCCGCGAGGTCGGTCCGATCGACATGAAGGGCAAGGACCGGCCGGTCCTGGCCTACGCGCTCACCGGCGAGCGCACCACACCAAGAACTTCGATCGACATCCAGGCACCGCTCGTCGGACGATGGATGGAGCTCTCTCGCCTCGACCTCGCCTTCCAGTCCGCGCGTGTAGGCCGCACCGAGGTCGTGCTCATCGCGGGCGAGCCGGGTATAGGGAAGAGCCGACTCCTGACCGAATTCATCGGCCTTGCGACATCGGCCGAGGATGGCGTGCGGAGCGATGCGCCGCGAGTGCTCCGCTGGACATTCTCGCGCGTGAACCAGCGCAGCTACGCAGGCTTCATCGAGCCGCTGCTCGTGGAGCTGCGCATCGATCCAAACGACCAGGAGGCCGTCACGCAGCTTCCGGCGAAGCTGCGCGAACTTGGTTTCGCGACCCCCGAGCTCGTTGTCCCGACCCTCGCGCAGTTCTTCCACCTGCCGGGGTCCATCGAACCCCCGAGCGACTCCGAAGAGTGGAAGCGCTCGATGTTCATCAGCGTTTACGACGTCATCGCGGCCCTTGCGCGGGAGCGCCCACTCCTGTACGTCCTCGAGGATCTGCACTTTGCCGATTCCGCCTCGCTCGAGCTCCTCTGGTTCGTCGCGTCCCGAGCCTCGCGCGTACCGATCCTCCTGCTGCTCGCACAGCGGGCCGGGCCGGGATCACCCGAGCCGCGACCGGTGCGGACGAACTTCAGCCAGCTTGTCCTCGAGCCCCTCTCCGACGAGGAAGCGGCGCGGATCATCGACGCAACTTTCGACTGGATCCCCGACGAGCTCCGCGACAAGATCGTCGCGCGTGCCGGTGGCAACCCGTTCTTCATCGAGGAGTCCATCCGCTCGCTCGTGGATTCGGGCGCTGTCGCGAAGGACGAGAAGGGCGAATGGCAGCTGCGCGAGCGGCCCGCCGCGCTCGAGGTGCCGGCAACGCTCCACGGGGTCGTCGCCGCGCGTATCGATCGGCTGCCACCGAGCGCCAAGGAAACGATCCAGCTCGCCTCGGTGATCGGGCAACGCTTCGGCGACCGCGTTCTCCGCGAAGCCGGTGGCCCGCGAGTCGCGGACTCGGTCGATGAGCTCATCGCGGCTGACCTGGTCCTCGAAGCGGCTCCCGGCGAGCGGCGCGAGGGCCGCTACCGCTTCAAGCACGCGGTCGTCCAGGAGGTTGCCTACAACACCCTGCTCGTCCGCCGCCGGGTCGAGCTCCATCGCCGCGTCGCGACCGCGTACGAGACGGTCCTCGGCGACGGCGTGAAGGATTTCCTCCCCGCACTTGCGCATCACTACCTGCTCGGCGAGGTGCCGGACAAGGCCGCCGAGTATTCCTGGAAGGCCGCGGAGCGCGCGACCGCGATACACGCACACGTGGAAGCGCTCCAACTCGCGGAGCAGGCCCTCGAGCTCTACGAAAAGCTTGATCGGTTCACCGACGCGATCAAGGCGCTTTACCTGATCGCGCGAGTGCGCCGATTCCGCGGCGAGAACGACGCGGCCCTGTCGGCCTACGAGCGAGCGCTCGCGATGCTCGAGGAGCGCGACCCCAAAAACCCGGAGGTCGGCAACGTCATCGCTCAGATGGCGGAGCTCTGCACCCGCTGGGATGCCAAGTACCCGGACCTCGAGGGACTGGTGGCACGCGGCCTCGCGATCGTTAACGGCCAGCGGAACCGCCAGAAGATCCTGCTGCTTGCCGCGAAATCGTTCATGGTGCGAAAGCGACCCAAGGCAACCGACGCCGACTGGGAGGAGGCCCTCGCGACTGCGAAGGAGGCCCTCGCCATCGCCGAAGAGCTCGGGCTTCTCCGCGAGGTCTCGCTCTGCCTGGACGCGGTGGGCTACGCGTACGGCGAGCTCGGCAACTTCCGCGAGTCGTATGCCAACAACCAGCGGCGGCTGCCCATCGCGAAGTCGCTCCAAGACAGCGACGAGCTGATCGACGCCCACAACATGATCGCGGTCTCGGCGCTCGTCCTCGGCGATTTCAACGAGGCGATCGAGCACGCGACCACCGGACGCGATCTCGCGCTCGAGACCGAGAAACCCCGCCTCGGCGCGGTGTCGCTCCAGATGGAGACGGTCGGGCGCCTGCTCTCGGGCGACTTCACGGGGGTGCTCGCGAGCGCCGCGCGACGCCAGCAGTTCCTTCCGACCGGAAAGGTGCACGCCACGCTCGCCGTGGCCGCCGCCGCGGCGGCAGCGATGGGCTCACCCGAGGAGAAGACCTTCCGCGAGCAGCTGATCGAAGGCGAAGCGAGTCCAATCGACATCGCGGCCTGCGACTTTGCCTCGGCGTACTACGGGATGAGGGAGAGCGAATCGAGTTATCACGCGATACGCAGCGCCGGCTACCCGAAGGGTCTTGTGGACCAGGCGCTCATCGGGCCCCTAGCGGTCCTGGCCGCGGCCCGCTGGCGTATCGACGATCAGCCTTTCTTCGAGCGCATCGAGGCGGTCGTCGAGCGCACCGGTCACGCTCGAGGCCGCGCGCTCCTGACGCAGGCTGAGGGAGTTCGCGCCATGGAGCGCGGCGAGCTCGCGAGGGCCGAGAAGCTCATCTTCGACGCGGTGCAAGCGTTCGCGACCCTCCGCCTCGATTACGAGCGCGCGGTCGCGCTCGCCGACCAGGCTCGTGTTCTCGCCGCCCTTGGCCGAAACAACCAGCGCCAGGTGATCGATGAAGCCCGCACAATCGCGGACCGCATCGGAGCAATGGCGCTGCGCACCGCCTTGGAGCAGGTCGCCGTCCCGAGCTAGTGGGGTGGCGCGCCGCGTGCGGTGAGCCGCGGCTTGATGAGCGGGACCGACGCGTTGGCGTTCGTTGGCCTGGGCGTCCTTGGAGTCCTGGCAGCGGTCGGGATCGCCTATTGCGTCCGAAGCGCGGCGAAGAGCGCGGCCGCGCCACGCGACGCCGGGGCGCGAGCCGGCGCCTACACCATTCCGTACGTCGCTTGCATCCGCGGAGTGCGCGCCGGTTTGGCGATCCTCATCGTGTCGGCGCTCGTCCTGCTCGTCCTCGCGGTCGTAGCTTCCTGGTCACGGTATCGATTGCGACTCGAGGAGGACTTCCTCGCTTACCGCTTTATTCGGCGCGAACACATCATTGGGTACGAGGAGATCGAGAACGTCGCTCCTCTCTGGAGCGTCGTGGCCACCGGACGGGGCGTCGGCGTGAACGTTGCGTTAAGGCTCGGGCTTCGCGGAGAGCGACGCCCGGTCGAAATTCAGCTGACCCTACTGGCGCAACGAGAACGCGCGATCGTCGTGGATCACCTGCGACGGCATGCGCCGAATGCGTCGTTCTCCTCGAACTTGCACAGCCTCTGGACAGGGGCCTTCTAGGCCCGCAGCGCTCCCCGCAACGCGCTTCGGGCCGCGTGGTAGCCACACATTCCGTGCACCCCGCCGCCCGGGGGCGTCGACGATGAGCAGAGGTAGATGTCGCGCGCCGACGTGGCGTACGGGTCGAGGCGAAAGAACGGCCGCGTCAAGAACTGGAACATCGTGTTCGCGCCTCCGCCGATGTCGCCGCCGATGTAGTTCTCGTTATGGCTCTGAATCTCAGCCGGTCCCATGACCGAGCGCGCGAGAACCCGGTCGCGGAACCCGGGCGCGAAGCGTTCGATCTGCGCCTCCATGCGCGCGGTCATGTCGAAGGTCGAAGCCTTGGGAACGTGGCAGTACGCCCACACGGTGTGCTTGCCGGCGGGCGCGCGCGACTGATCGAAAAGGCTCTGCTGTCCGACGAGCATGAAGGGCCGCTCCGCCGCCCGGCCCCGCGCGATCTGCGCCTCGCCCTCGGCGATCTCCTCGAGCGTTCCGCCGAGGTGCACTGTGCCGGCGCGGAGGCACTCGTTGGCGCGCCACGGGATCGGACCGTCGATCGCGTAATCGAGCTTGAAGACACCGGGCCCGTAACGGAACGAGCGGAGCTGCCCGCGATAGCGCTCGGAGAGACGTGCCCCCGCAATCTCATCGAGCTGCCGCGGGGTCACGTCGCAGAGATACGCCCTCGCGTGCCCCAATTCGTCGAGGTTGCTCACGCGGCGTCCGGTCTCGATCGTGCCTCCGAGCGATCGCAGTCGCGCCGCGAGCGCGTCCGCGATGCGCTGCGATCCGCCGCGGGGGAATGGCCAGTTCGCCACATGCGTCGCCACAGCGAATACCAGCGCGAACGACGCGGTAAGCGGCGCGTCGAGAGGGAGCACCGAGTGCGCGGCCAGACCCGCGAAGAGCGCTCGGGCGCGCACGCCGCTAAATGCGATGCGCGCGAGCAGGCGCGCGGGAAGCACGCCCGGCAGGCCAAGCCGCGCCATGACGAGGGGATGCCGCGGTAGGCGAACCAGCGGTCCGAGCGCGTCCCCGGCGAGATCGTCCCACTCGGATACGAGCGGCGCGACCAGCCGCCGATAGGCGCGCGCGTCGGGTCCGAGATTCGCCGCCGTCGCTTCGATCGAGCGCTCCAGAACGACCGCCGTGCCGTCATCGAGTGGATGGGCCAACGCCGCGGGCGGCTCGATCCACTCCAGTCCTTCGCGGGAGAGATCGAGCTCGCAGAAGAAAGGCGATGCCGCGCCGAGCGGATGGAAAGCGGAGCAGAGATCGTGCACGAAACCCGGAAGCGTCAGCTCGGCGGAGCGGCAGCCACCGCCGATCGTGTCGTTCGCTTCGTAGACCGTGACCGAATGCCCGCTGCGCGCGAGCTCGATCGCGGCCGAGAGGCCGTTCGGCCCTGAGCCGACGACGAGCGCGTCGGCGCTCAAGACCGCCGCAGGTGCCGGTCGAACCAGTCGAGCGCGCGACGGAGCGCGTCGATGCGACTCTCCGTCATCCGGAAGCCGTGCCCCTCGCCGGGGTACACGTGGTACTCATGGACCTTTCCGCCGTCGCGCAGAGCCTTGACCACTTGCTCCGCTTCGCTGCGCGGCACCCGCGGATCGTTCTCGCCCTGGAGGACCAGCAGAGGCGATCGGATCTTCGAAGCGTGCGTCAGCGGCGAGCGCTCGCGGTAGAGGTCCGCGTCCTTGTCGGGATCGCCGAGCTCGCGGAGCAGGTAATCGCGCAGGTCTCCACGTGTCGTCTCGACCATAGTCTTCCACGAGACGACCCCGACGATCGACACGCCGGCGGCGAAACGGTCGGGACGGAGCGCGAGCGACATGAGCGTGAGATACCCGCCATAGCTGACGCCGTAGACGCCGATCCGTGCGGGATCGGCGAGCTTCTGGTCGCCGAGCCAGGCGGCCCCTCGCGTGACGTCCTCGAGATCCTTTCCGCCCCAATCGCGGCGGTTCGCTTCGCGCCACTTCCTGCCATAGCCAGTCGACCCACGCGGGTTCGGCTCAAGCACCACGAAGCCGGCATTCACGAAGACCTGGGTCGCGACGTTCCATTCCCGGTGGTGCTGCGACGTGGGCCCGCCGTGGATGTTGATGATCGCGGGCGGGATCTTCTCGCCGCGCAACGCTTCGGCATACGGAAGGAAGAGGAGCGCGGGAACGTCCTCGCCCGCCGCACCGGGGTACCGGACATGCGAAGGCTCGACGAGCGTCGCCGGGTCGATCGTGGAGGGCAGCGATCGGGTGATCGCGCGCGCCTCGGTCGCTCGCTCGCGCGTGACATACACGTCCCACGGACGGGACGGACTGGAGAAGATGAACATCGTCGTGTCGCTGTCGGGCCCGATGTCGGGCGATGCGTGCATACCGGGGATGTCGGACACCGCGTGGTCCGCGTGTGAAACGGCGAAGACCCGACGCAGCGAGACCGTCGCATCCTCGTTGTGGAGATAGGCGAGCGCACGTCCGTCGGGCCGCCAGACCGCGCCGTACTCGTCGTAAATGCTCTCGGTCATGCGCTCGATGCGCCCGATCTCGCGCTCGGCGTATGTCGCGATCGCCACCTCGTGCCGTCCACGCGTGTCGGTGGTGAACGCTATGCGGGTGCCGTCGGGTGACCACCGCGGGTCGGTCGACTCGCCGTCCAGTCCCTCGCGAGTCTCGAGACGGGTGGTTTCGCCGCCCGACGACGCGACGACGTAGAGGTCGGCGTTCGTGCGTGTCGCCTCACGGCGCGACCAGAAGACGAGGAGCGTTCCGTCTGGCGACCATCGCGGCTGGAAGTCGTCCCGGGAGCCGTCGGTCAACACGCGCTTCGCGCCGGTCGTGACATCGATCACGTGAACGGTGAAGGCCTTGCCTCCGGCGTTCGCGGTGTACGCGAGTTTGGTCCCGTCAGGAGACCACGCGATCTCGCGGTGCATCACGCCCGGTTCATTGGTGAGGTTGCGCTCGTGTTCTCCATCCCGGTCGACGAGCCAGATATCAAAGCGCTCATTCCCGCCACTATCGCGCAGGAGTGCGATCTGCTTCGCGTCCGGCGACCACCGGGGCCAGACGGATCGCTCGTTTGCCGCGGTCAGCTGGAAGATGCGCTCGCCGGCCAGCGGCGCGCTGTAGACCTCGAACGTCCCCGAGCGGTTCCACGAGAACGCGACCTCGCTGCCGTCGGGCGACAGATCGATGCCGCCCCAGATGTAATCGACGTACGGAACCCCGGCGAGTTCCTCGACCGAAAGGCGGCGGTAGCGCTCGCCGATCGAGCGCGGCTCCACGACCGGCGGGCGCGGCTGAATGTCCGTCTCGGGATTCGCAATGGTCGTTGGCGGCCGCGCGGTGCCGTGAGCCTCCCAGTCCTCGGCGAAGCTCTTCGGGCGGTTGGAAGCGCGTGTCTCGCCGGCGGCCGCGAGGGGGCGCGAGGGCAAGCCCCCGCGCTGCACCGGTCGCCTCGGACTCTCCACCAACTCACGCGCGGCGGTGGCGACGACGAGCGTTTCGGGGCCCATCGCGGCTTCCCGCGGCGCGGTCACTTCCCGCGGCACGATGGGGTCGTGAGGGACGAGCTTGTCCTCGAGTCGCCCCTTGTATGCGCGATCCCAGGGAGCCTGTAAGAGGATGCCGAACTGCTTGCGCGGCTTCGGCAGCGTGCCCTGCAGCTCGAGGAGGGTGTCCTTTCCCGCGTTCCACATGGGCGAGCGACGCGCCGAGAGCACGGCCGAGAAGCTCAACGGAAGCAGCGCCCGCGCGGCGTCGCTTGCGAGGTCAAGATCACCGCACACCAGAACGCCTCCGGCCTTGCTGAGGAGCAGGACCGTCGCGCCCTCCCCATTGGCATGCACGCGCACCGCGCGGGCGTCCGGACGCACGAGCTCGTCGTCGCCGAGGACGAGATCGGGCCCGCCCGGGACCCCATCGGCATCGTCGGCGTGCACGGCGACCTGCACCCCGAGCGCCTCGCGGTACTTGCTCGCGTCGGCGGCGCGCGCCGCGTTCGTCGCGACGAGCAGAGACGCCGGTCCCGCGCCACGCACGAGCCTGAGCGCGCGTTCGCTGAAGGGCGGAGCATCAATGAGGAGGTTCCCGCGGTCGGAGTCGTAGACGATGTACTGGCGCTCGTCCTCGAGAGGCTCGTACAGCTCGAAGATCCACGAACGGAGCTGATGAATATCCACGGGGCCGGCCTATCGTAGCGTCGGAAGAACGAGCAAGCCGTTCGCGCGAACGAGCGCTTTTTTCATCTCGAGTCTTCGTGCCGCGTGCGCGACACGATCGTCGCTCCAATCGAAGAGCCTTGTCACCTGACGTTCGGTCACGCCACCCGCGAGAACGAGAAGATGAGCGAGGAGCGCGCTCATCGCGTCCGCGGACGAGGCCCGCTGCGCCGCGCGGACGGTCTCCGGGTACCGATGCACGAACAGGTCGTACGTGTAGTTGTAGTCCTCGCGGCCTTCGCCGACCGCGCGCACGCGAGCAACGTACATGAGACGCTGCAGTTCTTCGATCGCCTTCGCGTAGTCCGACTTGCCCTCCTGCGAGGCGATGCCGAGCGCCGATCGCATCCGCTTCGTCTGCGTCTCCCCGTTCACGGCCAGGAATTCGATGATCCGCGTGGCGATCTCCGAGAGCCGCCCCGCGCGCACGTCCTCGAGATGGTCGTCGGGATCACCCGGTCGGCCAAAGGTCGCGTAGAAGATCGGCAGCATCTTCATCGAGACGAAGGTTGGCTTTCGGACGAGTAGCTTTCCGTAGTACAGGCGCTTCTTCGCAGCGAGCTCATCCTTCCAACCCCACATCCACTCCCACTTGCGGCCGTCGCTTCGCGTGTCCAGGTGGTCGAAGGCCGCCGGGATCGGGTAGGCCGACTCGGCGGTGAACGCAAAGCAGAAGCCGAGAGTGTCAACCATGCGTACCAGCGCGTCCGCGGTCTTTACCGTGTGACGCGCGGCGATCCGCCCGCGATGGCGGTCGAAGGCCCGCTCCATCTGTTTTGTGATCGTTGGCGCCCGCGCGACGCGGGCTCGGCGATACTCAGGAGCCATCGCGACGACCCTGTGTGGAGGTCTCACCGTGAATGGTCAAGCGAGACTCATCCATTTGAAAAGCGAGTCCGAGCTCGGGCCCAAGTGCGGCGCAACCGACGCGACCAGCTTTACGAACTGGGTCCGCGGCGCCTCCTTTCCGGAGGTGTACGTGCCCGCTGAGGTCGTCGGAACCGCGGACGTCGTGTGCCGCAAGTGCCAGGAGGCCGCGATCGACAACGACAGCGGCTCGGATGACGAGGTCGTAGCCGATGAAGAGACCGGTGCCGCGCTCGCGGATGTGAGCGACGCCGATCTGCTCGCCGAGATCGCGCGACGCCTCGGGGACGAGGACGCCCTAGCCGAGAAAGAGAGCGACCAGACCAAAGATCACCGCAACTGACATCGCCCGCCGCGACCGCTCGTGAAGCCGAGTGAACTCGGCGCGCGCGAGCGAGGTCGTCGGCAGTTCATCGAAGCCGGCCGTAGCGGCACGAATCTGGCGGGCGACGGGATTCGCCCAAGCGCTCGAGTAGAGCGTCGCGAGCCCCAGGAAGACCAGCGCGATCCAGCGCACCACGAGCCGCGTCTCGGGTGTGCCGGTGACCTCGAAGCCGATGGCCTTCAGGACGCTGGTGATGACGAGGACGACCACGGAGAAGATTGCGAGGCCGTCGAAACGAGCGAGCACGCTTCCGAACAACGTGCCGGCGTCGGCTCGCGAGCGTCCTGACGAGAAGAGGGCGGGCGCAACGGCCGTGCCGAGCACCAGCGAGCCGCCGATAAGGACCGCGAGGGCCAGGTGGTACAGGAACTGGATAAGGTCGAAAGTGAGCGTTTCCATCGGAAAATCGGAGCATACCGGGAATTTCCGAGCGTCCGAGTCGGTTTAGCATTGAGCACGAGGGGGCTCGAATGCCGACGTATCGCGACTACTTCGCCGACATCAAGAAGCGCATCCATGAGGCCACGCCCGAGCAGGTTCAGGAGCTGATCCGCTCGGGCGACATCCAGCTCGGCGACGTTCGCGAGAAGGACGAGTGGAACGCGGGCCACATTGTGGGCGCGGTCCACGTGCCGAAGAGTTACGTGGAGCAGTGGGCCGAGGACCGCCTTCCGGACAAAGAGAAGACGACTGTCGTGTATTGCGCCGGCGGCGTCCGCTCGGCGATGGCGGCGGACATCCTGCAAAAGCTTGGCTACAGGAACGTGATCTCGATGGCTGGAGGGTTCAATCGCTGGAAGGATTCCGGCAAGCCCTGGACCACGCCCGCGAGCTTCACACCGGAGCAGGCCCAGCGCTACTCGCGGCACCTGCTCATCCCGGAGGTCGGTGAAGCAGGTCAGCAGAAGCTCCTCGACAGCAAAGTGCTGCTCATCGGCGCGGGCGGTCTCGGATCGCCGGCCGCGTACTACCTGGCCTCGGCCGGGGTGGGCACGCTCGGCATTGTGGATTCCGACGTCGTCGATCTCACCAACCTGCAGCGGCAGATCCTTCACACGACGGATCGCATCGGCGAGTCGAAGGTGTCGTCCGCGAAGCGAACCCTTGAGGCGCTGAACCCCGACGTGAAGATCGTCCCCTACGAGGAGCGCCTCTCCGCCGCGAACATCGATCGGATCATCGACGGCTACGACGTCGTGATCGACGGCGCCGACAACTTCCCCACCCGATATCTCCTCAACGACGCGTCGGTGAAGCACCGCGTGCCGGTCGTGCACGGATCCATCTTCCGCTTCGAGGGTCAGGTCACGGTCTTCAAGCCGTTCGAGGGCCCGTGCTACCGCTGCCTCTTCCCCGAGCCCCCTCCCCCGGAGCTCGCGCCTTCGTGCGCGGAGGCCGGCGTTCTCGGTGTCTTGCCCGGAGTGATCGGCACGATCCAAGCGACCGAAGCAATCAAACTGCTGCTCGGGATCGGCGAGCCTCTCGTCGGTCGCTACCTTCTCTACGACGCGCTCGAGGGCAGCTTCCGAGAGGTCCGACTGCGCCGCGACCCGGAATGCCCGGTCTGCGGCGAGCACCCGACCATCACCGATTACATCGACTACGAGGGCTTCTGTGCATCGCCCGCAGAATGGCGCGCACAGCACGCGCCCGCGAAAGTGACCAGTCCCGCCGACTAGCGACCCTATCCTTGGGCTGATGCGCCGCGCGCTCATGCTCCTCGTCACCGCGACGCTCTGCCTCTCGGCCTGCTCGGGTGGTCCCTCGAGCGCAACACAGACGCCGACGCGGACCGCGGACATCAAGCGCTCCACACTCGATATCGCATACAGCGCGTTCGTGGATGAGGACGTCCACCACATCACGAGCAAGAGGGCGCTCGAGGCGGCGCTCGAGGCCGCACGCGTCGAAGCCCGAGCGCAGGGCAGCAAGGTCGAGGTGCGAACACCGTCCTTCCAGGACACGGACGAGACCCAGCTGAGCGACTTCAAGCTGTTCGCCGAAGCGGTAAATCAGCTCGCGCTCGGAGTACAGCTCGCCGGGGGTCAGTACTCGGCGGAACGCCTCGCGGATGCCGCGATCGGCGCGATGATCAAGGCAAGCCCGGACTGTCACACGCAGTACCTCAGCGCCTCCGCCGGCGTGATCAGCTCTTCCACAGCGACGTTGACGGGTACGAGCGCGATGATCCCGGCGGAGGGCACGTCGCTCGGCGGTCCTGACGAGGCGGGCCTCACGGGCAAGATCCTGTCCGGTGGCATCGCGTACCTCACCTGGCGGGACTTCACCTTCGGCGGGACGTACAAGATCGATGCGGCCCTGCGGGCGATGCTCGCGAAGGCGCTCGGTCAGGGCGCCAAGGCCTGGCTCATCGATCTCCGCGGGAACCTCGGCGGCTCCGCGATCGACATGACGAGCATGTTCCTGAACGGTGAGCCAACCATCACCCAGGTCGGGAAGACCGGAAACGCCGGAACGGCGACGGCCAACAAGGATCTGCGACTCACGGCCGAATATCAGCTTCCGATGGTGGTGATCGTGAACGGGAGGAGCGCTTCCGCTTCCGAGGTGTTCGCGCTCGCGCTGAAGGAGAACAAGCGCGCCACGATCGTCGGCGAGAAGACCCTCGGCTGCCTGGGCGCGGAGGCCCCCAACCCGCTGCCCGGCGGCGCTTCGCTTCATGTCGCGGTGCAAGAGTTCGTCGGCGGGGTGACCGGAGCGAAGTACAACAACGTCGGAATTCCCCCAGACGTGCGCGCCGACGATGCCACCGCCGTCGGCAAAGCGATCGAGATCCTCAAGCAAAAGCTCGCCCGAGGCGGCTGATCCTACGCCGGATCGCGGTCATTTCGCTCTCGATCCTGATCGGCGGCTGCACCGCGCCCTCCGCATCGCAGGGCTCACCGACCGCGGCGGCCGTCGTGATCAACGAGAGCACGAAGTCGGAGATCAGCGCCTTGCTGCAGAAGCGCCAGGCCGCCCTGGTGGGCAAGGATTTGCAGGGCTTCCAGGCCACCATCGACATGACGCGACCGGCGTTACGACGCTGCCAGCAGGAGTCGTTCGACGTGGCGGCGCGACAGGGCGCGAACTCAACGGCGCCCGTCGTTGGCAAGGTCGAGGTGTATGCGGGGACATATGTCCGCGCGTACGTCGACGACCAGGGCATCGGATTCGCGCGTGTCTATTTCAAGAACGCGGGAAGCGGTTGGCTGCTGACGGAGCCGAAGGAGAGCGAGCTCGGCGGCGAAAAGACGAAGACCGTGAGCGGCGTCGACCTGTCGTACTGGGGGATCGATGACGACATCATTGATGCGTTCGGACGCGCCGGCGCCGACGCGCGGACCTTTCTTTTGAACCTCGCCGTGAGAGCGCCGACGCGGCCCTTCGCGCTTCGCCTTTTTCCGACGCGCGAGTCCGCGGGGCTGACCGCCGCATGCAGCGTGGCGGGATCCTCGTTCAGCGCTCCGACCGGCGATCCATTCCTGCGCTTTTACAAGTACTGGGTCGGCGCGGACTTCGTCGGTCCGTCCGACTACCAGCGCGCGGTACTGAAGCACGAGGGCCTGCATTGGCTGCAGGAGCAGACCATAGCCGGGATCAACGCACGCATGGACTGGTGGCTCGTCGAGGGTTGGCCTGACTTCATCGGCGAGTCCCGCACGCAGGGCGCGAAAGTCGATGCCATCTGTCGCGCCGCAACGCCCAGCTTCAAGCAGATGGTGGACGGTCCGAATGCCGATCCGAATGTCGCACCGGAGAGGATCGGCCAGTTCTACGCGTACGCCAACACGATGGTCGAGTACCTCTACGCGACATTCAAGAAGGACGTGTACTGGGAACTCATGGCGGCGTACAAGGAGACGGTCGATCCGCAGGTGAATTATCCCAAGGTGCTGAACGTCGCTCCCGCACAGTTCTACGAGGGCTGGCTCGCCTTCGCGAAGAAGAAGTACTGCTGAGCCACACGTCTGGCTATCGAACAAGCGAGCGGTAAGCCTGAGCGCTTCGCGCGAAGCCCATGTTGCTCGAGTCATTGGTCCCTGGGACGGTTTTGGTACCGATGGGCCATTGGCGAACAGGGCGCCGGGCCGATATGGTCCCGAGGCGCACGTGAGGAAGGGAAGGGACGACGGCTTGAGGTCAGGCGTCGCCAAGGTCACGGCACTTCCGCTTGAGGTCGCAGGACCGGTTCCGGACGTCATCGCCCGGGCCAAGGCAGGCGATCGAGTGGCGTTCGCGGAGCTCTACGACCGCCACGTCGACTCGGTGTATCGCTACCTGCTCTATCGCGTGCGCGAGCCCTCCGATGCCGAGGACCTCGCGAGCGAAGTGTTCACGCGAGCCTTCGCGAACATTCATCGCTATCGCTGGCAGGGCAAGTCGTTCCTCGCGTGGCTGTACACGATCGCGCGCAACGCGGTCACCGACCGTCGCCGCCGCGAACGGCCGATGGTCGACCTCGACAACGCATACGGCGTCGCCGAAGACGGACCCACGGCGCACGAGCGTGCGGTCCACGGCGAAGCGGTCGACGCGCTACGCGGCGCGGTGAAGCACCTCACCGTGGAGCAGCAAGAAGTCATCGTCCTCCGTTTCGTGGAAAACATGTCGAGCCGCCAGGTTGCGCAGGTGCTCGGCAAGAATGAGGGCGCGATCCGCGCGCTTCAGTTCCGAGCGCTCGGTCGCTTAAGAAAGCTCTTAACGAGCGAAGTCGCCTGAACTGCTGACGCAGGCGACCCGTAGACTTCTCGATAGGTACTCGTTGATCCGCCTGCGCACGCTCCTGCCCCTCGTCGCCTTCGTTGCGGCCGCGTGTTCGCTCGTTCCGGCCGAGCTACAGCGCGAGCTCCTGCCATCAAACACCGCGTACAAAACCGCCGAGGCCGCGTACCAGGTGCTCATCGAGCGTCATGTCGACAAGCCCACGTCACAGACACTGTTGACCGGGGCTTTGGGCGGTGTCGTGACCGAGGCGAAGAGAGAGGGGGCGAGCGACAGCACCCTTCCCTCGGCGGGATTGAATCTCACCGGCAGCACCTGGTCCGACTTTGCCAAGTTCTCGGACCGGGTCGACGCCATCGTTGCGACGACCCCCAACGCCGACAAGACGCTCCTCGAGCGCGCGGCTGTCGACGGGATGGCCAAGTCCATGAACGAGTGCCATACCTACTACCTCGACCCGACCCGGGCCCGCAACTTTAACCAGCCCCAGCCGCCTGTTTCCGGCATCGGCGTGACCATCAACAAGCCCAGCCCCGATGCTCCCATCGAGGTGGTCAGGGTGATCCCGGGCACGCCCGCGCAGCGCGCCGGGATACGGAACGGCGACAAGATCGTGACCGTCGACGGGGTCGATGTAACCAATCTTCAGACCGAAGAGGTCGCAAACAAGGTCAAAGGACCGGAGGGCAGCGCGGTCACCGTGGGCATCCTCCGTGGCCAGGAAACGCTCTCTTTCACGCTGAATCGAGCGCGTTTCTCGGTCCCACTCGAGACCGACACCCTCATCGACGGGAACATCGGCCGGATCGAGGTGCCGCAGCTCGTCGGCGCGGTTGCTGACGAGGTCTCGAGCGCGGTGAAGCGACTCAACGCGAATGGGGCCGGCGGGCTGGTCCTCGATCTTCGCGGCGACCCGGGCGGGGATCTTTCGGCAGCCGTCGACATCGCGAGCATCTTCGTCCGGCAGGGCACCCTCGTGTACCAGACCGGACGTGACGGGAATCGCACACCGCTCGACGTGAACCGACGCTTCTACATCGACAGCCCGAAGCCGCTCGTCGTCCTCGTGGACAAGCACTCGGCCTCCGGCGCGGAGATCATCGCGGCGGGAATCCGCGCGAACGGCGCGGGACTTGTCATGGGGACGCAAACCGCGGGATGCGTAGGCACGGGACAGCCGCGCGATCTCCCTGACGGTGGCCTCCTTCTCGTCACCATCACCAAGATCCAGGACGCCAAGACCGGAGCCGACCTCAACGGGCCAGGCAAGGGGATCGTTCCCGATCAGGTCGTCGACCAGCCGACCGGCGCGCAGGGCGACCCGCAGCTCGATGCCGCGGTCGCGTATCTGCGGACGAAAGTCGCGCGCTCCAGCGCCTCGCCCGAGATGCTCTCGATGCGCGCCGCTTAGCTGACCGCGCCGAGCGTCGCGAGACCGACCACCAGGACGACGATCCCGACAAGCTGATTCGGCGCGAGACGCTCGCCGAGAGCGATCATCCCGAGGAGCGCCGGAACGATGGGGTACATCCCAGTGCCGGTGGCCGCGAGCGACGCGTACCCCGACTCGATGCCCTTCGCGAAAAAGACGTTGGCGAGCGTGTCGAGAACGCCGACGGTCGTTCCGAGCGCGAGCGCGGGGCGCGCGCGAAACACTCGGAGATCGATCCCGCGCGAGACGATAAACCCCCCAACGAATACAAAGCTCGTCGCACGTAGCAGAAGAATCGTGGGGATCCACGAGTACTGCCGGGTCGCGATCGCGAAGATCGCGCCCCAAACCCCGAAGGTGAGGGTCGCGATCAGGCCGATCCGCACACCAGGCACAGGCCGGCCGAGCGTGGAGCGCAGCTCGCGCGCGTCGGTCGACGTCAGCACGACCCCGACGAAGACGAGCGCTGCCGCGAGGATCTGAGCCGGCGTGAGACGCTCGCCCAGGAAGATCACGACGAGGACCACGGTGATGACGACGTATGAGGCGACGACCGGAGCGACAACCGCCACGGGGCCCAGAGCGAGCCCGCGATAGAGCGCGGCTACCGCGATCAAGCCGAGGAAGCCGAGCGCGATCGCGAACGGAACCAAGCCCGGCGCGAACGCGGGCCAGAGGCCAACGAGCCAAATGACGATCGCGAACGAGACCAAGCCGGTCGACTGCATCGCGAACGCTGTGCGGACCGCGCCGACCTGTCGCGCGCAGATCCCGGCGGCGTAATCGGCGAACCCCCAGATGACCGCGGCCACGACGCCGAAGAGGAGAGCTTCCAGCTAGACGACGAGCTCGCGCGGCGCCTGCGTCAGATTTCGCGCGCCGGTCTCGGTGATGACGAGCATGTCCTCGAGACGGACGCCGCCGATGACCGGGTCGTACACACCGGGCTCGATGGTCACGACATCGCCGACGAGGAGCGGTTTCGTGCCCGATCGCGCGATCGCCGGTGCTTCGTGGATCTCGAGGCCGACACCGTGGCCGGTCGAATGAATGAATCCGCGCGGCGTCGGATCGGCCGGATCCTTCTTCTGACCAGGCCGGAGCGTGTCGTAGCCGGCCTCCCAGATGATGTCCTCCACGAGCTCGTGAACTTCGCGGCCGGTCACCCCTGGACGCAGCGCCGTGATACCCGCGTCCTGCGCGCGCATCACGACGTCGTAGATCTTCCGGATCGCGGCAGGTGGCTCGCCCTTCGACACGGTCCGTGTCATGTCGGCCCAGTAACGCGTCTGTTTGTGCTGCGGGAAGATGTCCATGACGATGGGCTCGCCCGCGTGAAGCGGGCCGGTGCCGATCTGGTGCGGATCGGCGGCCTGCGCGCCGGGCGCGCAGATCGCGCCGTCCGAGGCGTAGCCGCGGGCGAGCAGCGCGGCCTCGACGATCGCCCGTAGCCGCTCGGCCGTGAAGACAGCCCCATCGAGCTCCAGCGTTTTGTCGGGTCGCATCTTTGCGCGGCGGATGGCATCGACACCTTCACGCCAGCCAGCCTCGGTCGCGCGCTGTGCGGCTTCGATCGCGTCGATCTCGTCGGGCCGCTTGGTGCGCCGGCGCTCGCGCAGATCGTTCGCCACGACAAGCTCGACGCCCATCTCACGCAAACGATCGGCCTCAGCGAGCGGGAAGTACGGCGGGACCGAGACCCTCCGGATGCTGCGTGCGTCGAGGAAGCGTTTCATGAGCGTCGCCCAGAACTCGGTGCCCGAGATGCCCCGTGCCGAAAGCTCCTGGGCGCCGAACTCGTTCATGTTCACCACCGTCGTGGCCCGCGACTCCTTCCGCGCGCGACCTTCCTCGAGCGAGCTGACAACGAGCACCAGCTCCTCGATGCCCTCGAGGGCGATGACCGGATCGGGCGCGAGGAACCGGGTCGCGTGGTAGACGTCCGGGAAGCGATAGCCGTCGGCATAGAAGAGGAGCGGTAAGCCAGGTTGGAGGGTCTCAGAACCACTCATTTCCGCGCCAATCTACGGGTTTTGACCCTTGAGGTCCTTGTAGTAGACGGTCGTCGCCGCGAAGCGACCGTGCGGGACTTCTGCGTACTGCGGGATCTCGGCAACGCGGGTCCACCCGAGGCGCGCGTAAAGCCCTTCGGCGTCGCTGCCACTCAGCGTGTCGAGGACGAGCAGATGTCGGCCGGCGTTTCGTGCGGCGGCCTCGATCGCAGCCATGAGCATTCGGCCGTAACCGCGACGCCTCGCGGAGGTATGGACGAGCACCTTCGCGACCTCGGCCCGATGCCGCGCGTTGGGTAGCTGCGCGAGTCGGAGCTGCGCGGTCCCTAGCGTGCGACCGTCGACGCGCAGCAGCAGGACGAGCACACGCCCCGTCGACACGTCGTCGGTCAGCGTCCCCCACCAGCGCTCCGCGTCGGCCGCGGTGAGCGGGGGCAGGAAACCGACCGATGCGCCAGTTTCCACTGCATCGACGAGGAGCTCCGCGAGCTCGGGGATCGCCGCGCGGAATCGCTCGGCCGCCAGGACCTCGATCGCCGGATCGGCAACCTTCATCGGATCGACTCGGCGACGTCCCGTTCCCAGATCGCACGATCGTGAGCGAAGTGCACGCGGACCGGATCGAGCTCGTGGAATCGCGCGATCCAATCCGGGTACGACGCGTGCGGTTCGCCGGCGAGCGCGAGCTCGTGCGAGTACTGGTGGCGCGCGTAGTCCGACGAAAAATTCAACGCCTGCCCCGCCAGCACCACGCGGCCTTGCTTCGTGTCTACGACGAGCGACTGATGGCCGGGCGAGTGTCCCCGCGTCGGGACGATGCGGATCCCGGGCCATGGCTCGGCCTCTCCATCGACCTCCTCGAGCGAAGCGCCGGGGAAGTCCGCCACGTGCGGGAGATGCGTGTAGTCGTTCTCTTGTCGCGCGTGGGCGAGCTCGCGCTTCTGAACAAAGATCGGAGTCCGCGCAAAGTGGCGGTTGCCGCCGGCATGGTCGGCGTGGAAGTGGCAGTTCGCGATGAGCTTCACGTCGGTGATTCCATGGCCCGCGGCGCGAAGGGCCTCGTCGATCGGTCGCATGTACACGGGCCTGTAAAGGTCGACCATCTTCCTTGGCTCAGGCGAGAAACCGGTATCGAAGAGGAAGACGCCGCGCGGATGCTCGATCACGAACGCCGTGACGACGACCCGCTCACCCGGAAAGCGATCGCCGTCGGAGGGCATGGTGTAATGCCCGGTATGAATGGGCTGGATCCGCGAATGGACCACGTCGAACTCACACTAGCCGCGTGACCGACCTCGCTGGTTTCGTCGCGCTGGCGATCCTGTTGGGCACGCAAGCTCCGAAACGGGCGCGCATCAGCTTCGCACCATCCCGAACCGCTTTCCCTGCGCCGTCATCCGGACGAAGTAACGGAGGCGCGTCGAGAATGTCTCGCGCCGGCCGCGCGCTCCTTCGATGAAGCCGAGCCGGATCCGTTTGTAGGCCGCGGGAAGCCGCGCGAAGCGCGTCCAGGCACCCGGCTCGGCGCGGAGCGCTCGCTGGACGTCCGGCGCGACGACGAGGCGCTCACGCCGTAGGGCCGATCCGAGCGCTGCCCGGCCGGCCGATGTCATGCGGCGCTCGCGGACGAGACGGCGGGCACGCGCCTTGTTCATCTCCGAGACCGGCGACCCCTTGCGCCGGGGCGTGAACCGCTGCGCGCGGGACTGCGCGCCGACCTTCTTCACGATGCTGTCGATCCAGCCGAAGCAGAGCGCCTCGTCGACCGCGTCGTTATAGGCGATGGAAGGCCGCCCACTCGCCTTCGTGTGGAGGACGAGCCAGATCTCTTTCTTGCGCGCGTGGTTGCGCCGAAGCCAGGCGCGCCAACCAGCGCGCGTTCGCACGTCGAGGGTGTCGCCGATCTCCATCGCCGCGCGGGATGGTACGGGCTAGATCCTTAACGGTCGTCGCGGGGCGGCGCGCCAGACGGCGCGCCGCCGAGTGCGGACGACTAGAACGCAACCGCGAGCGCGCCGCGACGGAGGCGGCGAGCGCCAGCGGGACGATCACAACGGGATGCGTTCACGACCAGCCTGGGACGACGGCGATCAGGCGATCACCCCAAGGGTCGAAGTCGCGCTCATCGAGACCGCCCGCGATGCGGGCGCCCGATTCGCGGAGGGCGGTCTCGCCGCAATGCCACGCCCGGACGCGGGCGGACGAGCCGTTCGTGCGGACGTCGTACTGATGATCGCCAAGCGCGCGCCACACCTCCCGTTCGATGGAGCCGTCTTCGACCCTGCGCTCGCGGGCCAAACCATCTGGCGCCGATGCGACCACATCCTCCTGCGGTGGAACGTAGAGCCCTTCAATGACGAGAAGCCCATCGGGCGCGAGGAGGCGGCGCGCGTTCGCGAGCGCGGCGGCACGGGCCCCGTCCTCGAGTATTCCGGAGAACGGATCGTTCGGGGCGACGATGAGATCGAATTCACCCTCCTCGGGTAGCGCATCGAGACCAGCACCGATATCGAGAACGCGCTGCGCGTCCAGGCGCGCGACGAGCGCCTTCCATTCGGCGGCATCGTCGCGCAGCCGCATCTCGGCGAGATCTCCCCGGGTGGCGAGCACGCCGACTCCTAGAGCAGCGGACGTGCCATCGGGAGGGTGCCGGTATAGGCGCGGTAGAGGCGCACCAAGGTGTCGCGCGGTGATGTGTAGAAGTTCTTGCGATCGTCTTCGGTCCAGTTGAGAGGCGGCGGCGCGACGTGGAGCCGGCCGCTCCACTCGGTGAGCGCGGCCACGGCGGGCTTCGGTGTTCCATCCGCCCGCCAGAGCCCGAAGTGGCGCTCGTGTGGCGCGCGGTCGAGCGGCGGCTCGGACCATATCGCGCGGTCGTAGTCGCTGTAGCACCAGACCAACCCGCCAAGCGCTCCCGCGGCGTGGAGCCGAGCGAAGGCGCGCTCCGTGTACCGTGCGGCTTCGTCCTCGCCGAGGAGCGGCGAAGGCCCGCGCTCAGGGTCGCCGTTCCGCGTGGCCGCGCCGAACTCCGCGAAGAGCACGTCCTTGCCTCCCAGCCAGCGCGTGACCTCGGTGAGGAATGCGACGAGCTCCGGGTCCGTCGGCGATCGGCACCAGGCGGTATAGATCGGGTAGCCATGCATGCACAGGACATCGCAGACGCTGGCGGCCTCCGCGGGTCCGATGCGCCGGTCGTCTTCGAGATCTTCCATGTGGAGGCCGAGCGTGATCCCGCACGCCGCATCGACGGAGCGGATAGCCGAGGCCATCCGGTCGAGCCAACGAACGCCGTCGTCGGAGGTCGGTGGCGCGCAGCAGTTGGAGTTCTCGTTGCCGAGGTCCCAGCCCCACAGTGCCGGGTGCCCTGCCAGCGCGGCCGCGCACTCCCGCGCGAGGAGAGCCTGCGCTTCGAATACGAGCGGATCCACGTACCAGTTGCGCATCGCGCGCTCGACGACGCGATCGTTGGCGATCACGCGGAAGCGTCCGGGCGGTGCTGCGCTGCCAAGCGCCCACTCGGGAACGAAATTCGCTCCGCTCATGTGGCCCACAAAAAGGGTCGGCATGATCCGAAGGGCATGGCGCCGAGCCATTTCAGCGACCGTCACCAGGTGCGCGAGAGATCGATCCGAGACCGATGTCGGTCGGGGCTGAAAATCCTCCCAGAGGAGAAACAACCGTACGAGATCGCCACCCGCCTCACGGATGCGAGCGAAATCGCGTTTGACCTCGCTGGCGTCGAAGCGCCGCCACCACCGCATGGCACTCGACGCCGGCCAGTAGTTGACGCCGACCTCGAACCGCTGGGTCACGCGATGCGCGCGCCGGCGAGCACCTGCTCGTACACACGCAAATAGGAGTCGACCATCCGGTCACGGCTGAATCGTTCGGCGACGCGAGCTCGCACCGCGCGCCGATCGAGAGCGCCGACGCGGCCGACGGCATCGATCGCGCCTGCGACATCG
>VBEY01000333.1 GCA_005889295.1 Chloroflexota bacterium
GGGCACACCGCACTGGGACTATCCCACGTTCTTGGCGCTTTCACGTCGCGGCTTGTTTTCACACACGCGTGATGTGGTCGGGATCTGGCGCAAGCACGGCAGCTCGGCGACGGTGGCTCTCGCGGGGCGCGATCTCGGCGGGGCGAATCTCGCAATGACGCTCGCGCTGCAAACGCGCCAGCAACTCGTCGGGCAGCGCCGGCTACCAGCCGTAGGGATGGTTCGGCGCTCTTGGACCGAAGCGTCCGCGCGGAACATCGTCCAAGTCGGCCGCATTCTCCTGCGAGAGCGCCGATACGCAGAGGCGCGCAGACTCGCGTGGGGGGCGATGCGTCTCAAAGTGGGAGCCGCTCAGAGACTGAAGATGCTCGCAATCGCGGTCGCTGCGATCGGCCGCATCGATCTCGAGCGGATCTCGCGCTGGCGCGGCAGACGTTCGACGATCGAGGAACTTGTCTAGCGATGTGCGGCATCGCTGGTGTCGTCAGTATTGATCCCGCGGCCCGCAGCAGACCAGTCGTTCGTCAAATGCTCGGCGCCATCGCTCACCGCGGTCCCGACGACGAAGGTCTCCTTGATATTGGAATCGGCTCCTTGGGCGCGAGGCGTCTCGCAATCATCGACCTCGCGCGTGGTCACCAACCGATGACGGACGAAAGCGGGTCGATTTCGGTCGTCCAGAACGGCGAGATCTACAACTTCATCGAGCTACGCGCAGAGCTCTTGGCACACGGACACTCCTTCCGTACCGACAACGACACCGAGGTGCTCCCTCACGCGTACCAGGAATGGGGAACCGGCTTTGTCGAGCGGCTTCGGGGGATGTTCGCGCTGGCGCTTTGGGACAGCACGAAGCGGACGCTACTGCTGGCCCGGGACCGGTTCGGCAAGAAGCCGCTCGTATATGCCTTGCTGCCAGGCGGCATCGCGTTCGCGTCAGAGATCCAGGGACTGCTTCAGCACCCGAGCATCTCGCGACAGGTAGACACGCGCGGCATCGACGACTACTTGACCTTCGGCTATGTCCCTGCCCCTCGGACCGCGTTCAGTGCCATCAGCAAAGTTCCTCCAGCCCATGTGTTCACTTGGAATGACGGGGTCACCGACCTAAGGCGCTATTGGCACCTTGCTTTCACGCCGAAGCTGAATATTTCTCTTGAAGATGCAGCGACAGAGCTTTGTACTCGGATAGACGACGCGGTCCGGGTTCGACTGATGAGCGATGTTCCACTTGGCGCTTTTCTCTCAGGGGGACTCGACTCGAGCACGGTCGTCGCATTCATGGCACGACACAGCGAGCGGCCGGTCAAGACTTTCTCGATCGGCTTCCGTGACCAGGCGTACGACGAGCTCGAATACGCCAGGATCGTGGCTCGCGCGTACGGGACCGAGCACCGCGAGTTCATTGTCGACTCTCCCCAAACCATAATGGCGACGCAGGCGATGCGCTCTTTACCGGCTACGATCGCTACAAGGCCGCCGCGCTCGCGCGGCTTACGGTCGAACGGCTTCCTCGGAGCCTAGCCGACGCGCTGTCTAGGTTCGCCGGCGCAATTCCGCTGGACGGGCGGGCTCCTCGGATCATTCAGCGTGGCCGGCGGTTCCTCGCGGCCGTCGGCCTTCCACCCGAACTCCGCTTCCTCCGCTGGACTGGGTACTTCACCGGTCCTCTTCATGATCTCGTAACCGGCGAGCGCCTCCGTGGCGACCTCGGCGGTCGCGCGATCTCGCTTCTCGCCGAGGCCTCCTCAATAACCGGCGCGACCGACCCATCCGAACGCTACATGGCTAGCGACGTACTGATGAACTTGCCCGGTGACCTCTTGGTGAAAATGGACATCGCGACGATGGCTAATTCTCTCGAGGCACGGTCGCCACTCCTCGACCACAACTTGGCGGAGTTTGTCGCTCGTCTCCCTGCGTCGTACAAGCTCTCCGCGCGCACATCAAAAATTCTCCTCCGACGCGCGATGCGGGACGTTCTTCCACGCCAGATTCTCCAGCGGGGAAAAATGGGTTTCTCCGCGCCCGTCGGCGCGTGGCTACGTGGTCCTCTACGTCCACTGTTTGAGGATCTCGTCTTGTCACCCGCGGCTTCGGCGAGAGGCTATGTATCAGCCGACGGCGCGCGTGAGCTGTGCGTTGAGTCCCCTCGACCGTCAGAGAATCTGGATCCAGAGTTCAGTCATCCTGAGCGGCGGTATTCGTAACCTCGGCTCGTTGCGCGATCGCGACAAGCATCGGCCCGCGTACGAACGGAGCAAGAACCGGCGCCAGAACAACCGCCGCCAGGTCTGCCAAGCGGTCCTTGAGTATCGTCAGCGTTCGCGCGCGCGCAAGCATCGCTGTTCTTTGGATCGCTCCGGGGTGGTCGGCTTGGGCGCGTCTCGTCAAGCGAATCACGAGCCCAAGGTGGATTCGATAGAGGATGAACGCTTTCAGAGTGATCCGGGTCGGACATACGATCACTTTCGAGCGGGTGAACTCATGACGCGCCAAGAACCCGTGAATGGCAGGTACGTTCCATCGAGTGAAGTGGTGAGGCGGCAAGTCGCCTTCATTCAATAGCCACGGGCGGCGCTCGCGGTTTGGGACCGAAACGATCAAATGCCCTCCAGGCTTGAGCACCTTCGAAAGTTCCAGAACGAACGCACTTGCGTCGTCCATGTGCTCGAGCACCTCAAACGCGGTTACGACATCGAAGCGTCGATCACCAAACTGGGTCGTGAAGTCCTCGATGCGCATCGCATACAGGTTCTGCAACCTGAAGTGTCGGCGTCCGGCTTCGATGGCCTTGCTCGAAAAGTCGATTCCCCAGGCTTCATATCCCCTTTCGGCGGCAGCCGCGACAAAGGCGCCATTCCCGCAGCCGACATCGATTACCGAACCCGACCGGACCGGCATGTTGTCGAGCGCCGCGCGGTGGTACCACCCAAGCCAGTCGACGACCATGAGATCCCGGGCCGCGTACATCTCGTTTTCCTGGTACCAATCCGCCCCGGGATTCTTCGCTGGCCAGAAGTGCTGGACGCCGCACTCGAGGCATTCGTACAGAGACCACTGGCGATAGCGCTCAAGTGGCTCCGACTGCCGAGTGCTGTGACATGCCGGACAACGAATTGGCTCAAGACTCACGCTCTAACCTCTTCTTGATCTCATCGAGGCGACGACTCCGCAGCGACACCGAGCCAGCCCCTGACCGTTCTCAGATCGACCCCGTACAACACAAGCGCGCAGATCGCGGCCGCACCCGTCACCTCGGCGATGGTTCCGGCCCCTGTTGCCGACCAGGCCGCGCTAACGCATGCAATGGCGCAGAGGATGGTGTAGTAAACCAGCGCTCCTCGCACCGACAGCGGGCCGATCGCGCGACGATACAGAAACAAAAATGCGGCGTAGGCGACGGTCGCCAGCGATTGAGAGAGCGCCAGACCGATCGCGCCGAAGTGCGGCACGAGAGTGGCTCCTACTGCCCAATAGAGGACGCTGAAAAGCAGCGTAACGAGCAGGGTCTGGCCCACACGGCCTGTCGCATTGAGTGCAGCGATCACCGAGGCCAGCGACATGGAAAGACCTAACGCGGGTGCCACGCTGAACATGATCGGCACCATGCCGACCCACTCAGGACCGTATAGAACCGGCACCCAAAGTGGTCCGGACGCCGCGATCGCGAGCGTCAGGGCGGCAAGATACTTGAGCCCCGCGCTGGTGCTTTCGTCCACTGTGCGAAGGAGTAGCCCTCTATCCGTCAAGCGGGCGTACACCGGCAAGGCAACCCGCGCGACAATCGTCGTCAGGATCTGCGGATACAGCACCATCGTGTAGGCAAGCTGGAGCAGTCCTAGCTCACGCGTCCCCGCGTACGTGCCGACCAGAACCGGGGCGGCCGCGACGTTAATCCAACCCAACGCGTTCGACCCCGTGAGGGGCAAGGCGGTACTGGCGAACGACTTCAGCGTTCCAAAGGAAA
>VBEY01000248.1 GCA_005889295.1 Chloroflexota bacterium
TGCGCACGCATCGCGCGCGCGATGGACTTGAGTCCGAACGAGAACGCTCCCTTGACGACGACCGGTTGAGCGCGGAACACGCGGCCGAGCAGGTCGTACCAAGCGAGCGCCGGCCAGCTCCGATCGGGGTGACGGGACCGCGCCGATTCGTACGCGCGCTCGAAGTTCGATTCCTCCGCGAGCGACCAGTGCACGAGACGCACATCGCTCGCCGACGCACAGCCGGCATCGCGCGCGAGGTCCGCCAGATGCGCCAGCCAATCGTCGATCATCCGCGCCTCCGCATCGACGCCGAGGTCGTCGACGGTGAACTGGCGGAAGGACCAACGGCGGCCGCGATAGGTACCCGAACCGATCTGGAAGATGAGCGCCTGGCCACCCTTGCGCGGGAAAGCGCTGAAGTCGTCATCCAGGTCGTGCACGAACTCGAAGTCGACGAACGCTTCGGCCGCGAGCGGCACGCGCCACTGTTGTTCATCGGCGGTGACGCGCTGTGGCCGCAACACGTCTCCCGCATCCCGGTTCACCCCGATGACCGCGTCGAGAGTCTGTCCATGCGTTCCGTCGAGGCCGAGGAGTCCGGCGGACGTACGCGCGTCGTCCCAACGCGTCACCCCGACCGAATGCGCCGCGGCGCGGAGCTCGATGTTGACGCGAGGCAGGATGGTCAGCTCTCCAAGTTTCGCGGCGATCTCGGCCTTGGCCGTGTGCCACGGAAAGTCGCTCGAAGCTTTCATGTTTGGCCAGAGCTCGGGGACCGAAGGGATCGGAAGGACGCGCCACTCGGCTCCCTCCGTACGCAGACGTCGCACCCACGCGAGCGCCAGCGCGACGAGGGAGCCCAGATCCTCGTCGCGGGACCGCACGAACGCCTCGCGCGGAACACGCGCCAGCTTCTCCCAGCAGCGATCGCCACGCGCGCCGCCGCTCTGCCGCCACGCGCGCCCGGCGACATACGCCGCCGGCGGGGTGAAGCCCTGAAGCCTCCCGAGCGCCTCGTTGTAGATCCAGGCTTGCGTCATCACCGCGAGCGATCCCGCGCCGAGGCCCCCGTCCTTCAGAAGGTGGAGCGTGGAAAACTTGATGTCGACGATCCGGTAGTGGCGGCCATGCCGCATCGCGGCCACCGGCAGCTCGAGCTGGTCTCCCACGAAAGCTTCCGGACAGAGCTCACCCAGCACATCCGAGCGGACGAGGAGGTCCGCGACGCCGAACGCCCGTCGCTCCGGATCGCGCAGCACGCCCGATGCGATCAGCGGCGCGCCGTTCTTCATCGCATCCCAGGTCGCCTCGGCGGCGGCCAGCGAACGCGCTTCGTCCGGCCGAGTCGCGATCCGCGCGACCGGCCACCGCTGCTGGAGGTCGAGCAGGACGGCCTGCTCGAAGCGTCGGCCCTGCTCCATGAGGTAACGCCGAAGGTCGAAGACGCGGTCGTAACCAGGGAGTTGATCGTCGCGACGGAATCCATGCCGCTCGCCGAATTCGGCGAGCCAGTCAAGGAGCAGATCGTCGTCGCACCAGTTTCCGACATCGCCCGCGGCGACCCATTCGAGCCAGTCGGCGTCGGTCCGTGGGTCGACCAGGCTTCCGTCGTCCCGCTGGGTGATCGCGGCCCGCCCGATCAACCTAGAGCTCGACGCCCACAGTCTCGAGGAGCCCGCGAAAATCCGGCTCCTCGCGCACGGCCGTGCCGTCGGTCGGCGCCGGCGCGCCTCCACGATTGGCCCAGTACACGTCCATTCCCACGCGCGCCGCGCCGCCGACGTCGTGGGCCGAACCTGCCACGAAGAGCACTTCCGCCGGGTCGAGCCCGAGACGCTCAAGCGCCATCCGATAGGGAAGCGGATCGGGCTTGTATGCGCCCGCGTCCTCCGCCGTGACCACGAGCTCGAAGCGACCCGCTCGGAACGCGGCGAGCCGCCCGAGCTTTCGCGAGCAGTTCGTCACCACGAAACGTCTCATGCCGTCAAGACGATCGAGCACCGGTGGAACGTCTGGCCACGGTTCGAACTCGCCCCAGCGGCGGAGGAGCTCGGTGGCGCGTCTGGCGTCGATGCCGACCGCGGCACCGGCCTCGCGGACGATCTCTTCGAACGGCCGGTAAGGCTTCCCACGAAGACGATCCTGCGATGCGGCGTGCCAGCGCATCCCGAGGGCACGATCTCCGGCCACACTCGACCAGAGCGACCACGTGTCGAGCAGGGCGGTGAGAAGGTCGAAGCCGACGGCCGCGTACGGCATGCAAATAGCCTATCGGCGTACGAGACGTGCGGCGCATAATGCGACGCGCCAGCTCGGCTAGTGGTCTAGTCGCGCGACGCGTGCCTCGTGACCCAGTCGACGACACGCCGATTGAAATCGACGCGATGACTCGGCCTGCCCTGTGCGATGAACATGTGGCTTCCGCCGGGATAACGCACAAACTCGGTGGGCACCTTGCCGGCGGCTACGAGGCCGGTGAAGAGCTCCTCTCCCTGACCGATCGGGCAGCGCTCGTCGGCCTCACCATGCAGAACCAGGGTCGGCGTGGTGATCTTGTCGACGTAATTGATCGGAGAAAGGCGCCGGAACGTCTCGCGGTCGTCGGTGATGCTCGCGCCCATCTCCCACGGCGCGAACCACATGCCGATGTCGCTCGTGCCGAAGAACGATTCCTGGTTGGTGACCGGCGCGCCTACCACGGCCGCCTTGAACCGATCGGTGTGACCGATCGTCCAGCTCGTCATGAACCCGCCGTACGAGTACCCGGCCACCGCGAGCCTGTCCGGATCGGCGACGCCCTCCGCGACGAGCTGGTCCACCACGGCGAGCTGCTCGGCGAGGTCGCGCTCTCCCCACTTCGCGCGGATCCCATGCGCGAACTCGCGACCGTATGAACCTGATCCGGTGGGATTGAGCGTAAGCACAGCCCAGCCGCGCGACGCGAGTACGTAGCGGTAGAAGTAGCTGAGCGAGAAGAGATTCCCCGAGAAGCTCGCGGGCCCGCCGTGAATATCCACGAGGAGCGGTGACGCTCCTCGCCGCTCCTTCGGGAGGAAGAGCCAACCTTCAAGCGTGCCGCCGTGCGGGCTGGTGAAGGTCCGCCGCTCGCCACGCGCAGGACCGAGCCGCGCGAGCAACTCCTTGTTGAGATGCGTTAGCCGCAGTTCGCCGCCGCCGTCCCACTCGGTCGAATACACGTCTGACGGTGCGGCGAGGTCGCCCGCCGCGAACGCGATGCGCGAGCCCGCGGTGGCGCTCGCGTACAGGATCTGACGCTCACCGGCGACGACGACGCTGGTCGAGCCGTCGCGTATCGACGTGCGCACGAGGTGCATGTTCCCGTGATCGCCAGCGATGAAGGTAACCGTCGCGTTGTCGGGCGACCACGTCGGGCCGGGCGTCACCGTCGGCGAGGGAAGAAGCACCGCCCCGCGGTCGTACCGCTCGGTCAGGCGCCGCGGCGTCCCTCCCCGCGCGGGCACGATCCACACACGGACCATCGGATCGCCGAGTCCGGGATCCTGCGCATCGGTCCCGTAGCACGCGATCGTGGTGCCGTCGAGGGACCACGTCGGCGAAGTCGCTCGCCCGATGTTCTCGGTCAGGCGGCGGGCGGCCCCGGTTGCGACCTCGATTACCCAGATGTCAGCCAACGAGTAATCGCCCTTGCCGCCGCGTGTCCGCGAGAACGCGATCTCTCGTCCATCCGGAGACCACGACTCCGCACGGTCCTCGAAGTCGCCATCGGTGAGCTGCCTGGTCTGGCCGCTCGTGACGTCGACGATAAACAGATGGGACCTGGCGTCGAAGGTGTAGCCCTGCCCGTCGGTCTTGTATTGCGCCTTGGTGACGTGTCGCGGCCGCGCCTCCCAGCGTTCTCGAGCTTCCGCATCCTCCGGACGTGGATCGAGCCACACCCGCGCGTTGAATGCGATCTTCGTCCCATCGGGCGACCAGCTCGCGGGACCCGCGTCGGCAGAAATGGATGTCAGCTGACGCGGCTCGCCGCCTTGGACCGACATCACGTAGAGCTGACGTTCCCCGCCGGCTCGATCCGAGAGAAAGGCCAGATTGGCGCCGTCGCGGGACCATCGGGGCGCGGTGTCGCGTTTCGATCCCCGGGTGAACTCGACCGACCGCCCGCCATCGGTCGGCGCGACATGAATGGTCGAGCGATACTCGTCCTTCTCCGAGTCGATCGAGGTCACCGTATACGCCACGCGAGACCCATCCGGCGAGATGTCGAGCTCGGGGATCGTCTTGAATGCGAGGAGGTCGGCGGCATCCATGCGGTCCGCAAGATTACCCCTGCTATGACCGGTGTCGCCCGCAGCGAGTGGCTCTTCACGAAGAGCGAGGCCGTTGCGCCGAATGGGATGGTCACGTCCGATCCTCGCCCTGCGGAGGCGGGAGTCGAGATCCTGCGCGAGGGCGGGAACGCGCTCGATGCGGCGCTCGCGACGGCATTCGCGCTCGGTGTCACATCGCCGATCGGCAGCGGTCTCGGCGGCATCGCCGGACTCGTCGTGTGGCGCGAAGGGACGGCGAGCTCGTTCGACGGCTCGACCCGGGCGCCGCTCGACGCGCGCCCCGCGATGTTTGAGCTTGTCGGCGGCGACGCTCGGTCGGGGATGTACGGGTGGCCCGCGGTCAAGAACGACGCAAACGTCGAAGGGCCGCTGTCGGTCACCGTTCCGGGCGCCGTCGCCGCGTACGAGCTCGCGCACCGCCGACTTGGCAAACTGCCCTGGGCGCGACTCTTCGAGCCCGCGATCCGGCTTGCGCGCGACGGCTTCGTCGTCGACTGGTACAGCACCCTCGTCTTCGGCGCGTCCGCGGTGCGACTGCACAAGAACGCCGAGGCGACGCGCGTGTACTACCGCGAGGGCGGCGCGCCGTTCCGCCCGGCGACCGGTTTCGAGCCACCTGACCGCCTCGTCCAGCCGGACCTCGCGCGCTCACTCGAGGCCATCGCGCGCGACGGCGCGAAGGTCTTCTACCGGGGCGACCTCGGTGCCGCGATCGCCGACGACGTCCGCAGGCTGGGTGGGATCCTCTCGCGCGAGGACTTCGCGGCGTACGAGGCGGGCGAGCCGCCGCCGCTGACGCTCCATTACCGGGCGCATCGCGTGATCACCCTTCCGGGCCTCACCGGCGGCCCAACCGTTGCGCGGGCGCTCGGACTCCTCGCACGCGAAGACCTTGCGAAGCACAGACAACTTGGCGCCGAGAGCCTGCATCGCATCGCGGTCGCGGTCCGAGCGGCCTTCGCCGAACGGCTGACATCGATGGCCGACATGCCCAACACCACTCATGTAAATGCGGTCGATCGCGATCGGATGTGCGTCTCGCTGACCGCGACACTCGGGGGCGGCTTCGGATCCGGCGTGATGATCAAAGGGACCGGGATCGTGATCACGAACGGGACTTACTGGTTCGATCCACGACCGGGCCGTCCCAACTCGATCGCGCCTGGGAAGCGGGTCCTCTGGGCCGGCGCTCCGACGATCGTGCTGCGGAAGGGGGAGCCGTTCCTCGTCTGCGGGGCTCCCGGCGGACGCAAGATCATGAGTGCCGTTGTCCAGACCATCGTGAACGCCGTCGACTACGGCGATGGGCCACAGAGCGCCACGAGCCGGCCGCGCATCCATGACGAGGGCGAAAAGCTGCAGGTCGACTCGCGCATCCCGGAGGACGCGCGCGCGGCCCTCGCTGGGATGGGGCACGACGTCGAAGTGAAAGTCGAGGACGTGCTCGCCACGAATTTCGCACGACCCGGTGCCATCCAGATCGCTGGACTGGAGCTTCGCGGAGGCGTGGAGGGGACCAAGATCGGGATCGCGCTCGGGTATTAGTCCGAGCGCGATCCCTTTCGGCTAGGGAACGGTCGGGCGCTGGCCCGCGTTCTCCTGAGCTTCGCGCTCCGCGCTCTCGGTGGCCTCGTGGGCCGGGTCCTCGTTCGAGACGAAGACGCCCGGCGATGCCGATGCGTCGGCACGCGTGTTGGCGCTCGTCGGCGTGGTGGTCGCGGCGTTCGCGCTCGAGCCCGTGCCCGCTGTGAAGGCGGCGCCGAGCGCGACGCCCGCGAGCATCGAACCTCCTGCGAGTGCCGCGATGACGGCTTTCCGTGGGTCCATGTCGTGTCTCCTTTCTTTCAGCCCAGTTTCTTGGGCTCAGTTCACCGTGCGTCCAGAAGTAGTCGGGAGCATGAGAGCGGCGTGATAGGAGCCTCGGAACTTTCTTAGATGCGGCCTCGGGGTGGGGCCGACCGCTAGGCTGTCGGCGGATGGCACGATTCGTCGTTGAAGGCGGGACGCCTTTACACGGTGAGATCACTCCCGCAGGGAATAAGAACGAGGCTCTCCCGCTGATCGCGGCTAGCCTGCTCACCGACGACCCGGTCACCCTGCACAACGTCCCGCGGATCCGGGACGTCCGCGGGATGCTCGAGATCGCGAGCGCGCTCGGCGCGAAGGTCGAGGAGCTCGATGGCCACAGCGTTCGGGTGACCGGCGCGCTTAAGAGCACCGAGGTGCCCGCGTCGCTCGCGAAGGAGATCCGCGCCTCGCTCCTGTTCGCCGGCCCGCTGCTCGGCCGCCACAAGAAGGTGCGCCTCGGCCGTCCCGGCGGTGACGTGATCGGCCGGCGGCGGAACGACACGCACTTCCTGGCCTTGCGCGCGCTCGGCGCCGAGCTCGATCTGGAGAGCGGCGGGTACGGGATGCACACCGCCGGGCTCTCCGGCACCGAGATCCTGCTCGACGAGCCCTCTGTTACGGCAACCGAGAACGCTCTCATGGCCGCGGTCCTCGCGATGGGGCGCACCGTGATCCGGAACGCGGCCAGCGAGCCTCACGTGCAGCAGCTCGGTATCGCGCTCTTGAAGATGGGTGCGCGGATCGTCGGCGTCGGCACCAACACCATCACGATCGATGGAGTCGAGCGCCTCAAGGGAATCGAGCACACGATCCTGTCGGATCACATGGAGGTCGGCTCGCTCATCGGCGCGATCGCCATGACACACGGCGATGCGACCATTCGCAACGCGGTCCCCGATCACATGCGCATGACCCGTCTGGTCTTCAAGCGGCTCGGCGTCGAAACAAGGGTGGAGGGGGACGCGATCCACGTCCCGGCGCAGGAACACTTTGTCATCGAGCACGATCTCGGCGGCGCGATCCCTCGCGTCCAGTCGCAGATCTGGCCGGGTTTTCCCTCCGACCTGACGAGCATCGCGACGGCGATGGCGACGCAGTCGGAGGGGACTGTGGTCATCCACGAGTGGATGTTCGAGGGACGGCTCTATTTCGCCGACGCGCTCTCGCGCGAGATGGGCGCGCGGATCATCCTCTCGGACCCGCACCGCGCCGTCGTCATCGGACCGAGCCAGCTGTACGCGGCCGAACTCCGGAGCCCCGACATTCGCGCGGGGATGGCGCTCCTCGCCGCGACGCTGTGCGCCAGGGGTACGAGCGTGATCAACGGTGTCGAGCAGATCGATCGTGGCTATGAGGATCTCGACGGGCGGCTGCGCGCGCTCGGGGCCAAGATCGAACGCGCGGCTTGACCTCGTTTGCGACCCACCTCGAATGCTCGAGGTGCCAGGAAGACTTCCCTGTCGACCAGATCCAGCAGGTCTGCAAATCGGATGGCGGCCCGCTGCTCGTCCGGTACGACCTCGGCCGCGTGCGCGGCTCGGTCACGAAGGACGCGCTCCGTGAGCGGCCGGAGACGCTCTGGCGCTACCGCGAGCTCCTCCCGTACGAGGATCCCGACAACGTCGTGACCCTCGGCGAGCTGAACACGCCGCTCCTCGACACGCCGTCGCTCGGCGAGGAGCTCGGCATCCCGAGGCTGCGCGTGAAGGACGAAGGCCTGCTCCCGACCGGCACGTTCAAGGCGCGCGGTGCTGCCGTCGGAATGACGCGGGCGGCGGAGCTCGGCGTGGAGACCCTGGCGCTTCCGAGCGCCGGCAACGCGGGGTCGGCCTGGGCGGCATACGGGGCGCGTGCCGGGATACGCGTCATCGTGGTCATGCCGGACCGCACGCCGAAAGTGATCCTCCGCGAGGCGTCAGCGTACGGAGGCGAGGTCTACACGGTTGCCGGATCGATTGCCGACGCCGGAGCCGTCGTGAAACGGATCTGCGCGGATCGCGGTTGGTACGACGCGTCGACGCTGCGGGAGCCGTATCGCATCGAGGGCAAGAAGACGATGGGGTTCGAGCTCGCCGAACAGCTCGGGTGGCGCGTGCCCGACGTGATCGTGTACCCGACCGGTGGCGGCGTCGGCCTCATCGGCATGTGGAAGGCGTTCGACGAGCTCCGCGCGATCGGCTGGCTCGACCAAAAAAAACCACGGTTCGTCGCGGCGCAAGCGGGCGGATGCGCGCCGATCGTCGATGCGTTCACCAAGGGCCTCGACGAAGCCCAGCCCTGGCCCGACCCCAGGACGTTCGCCGCCGGAATCCGCGTCCCGAAGGCGCTTGGAGATTTCATCGTTCTTCGAGCCCTTCGTGAGTCCGGGGGGACTGCCTTGGCGGTCAGCGATGAGGAGATCGCGGATGGGATGGAGCTCGCGGGCCAGAGCGAGGGTCTTCTCCTCTGTCCCGAAGGCGGGTGCGCCCTCGGGGTGACGCGCGAGCTTCGCCAGACCGGCTGGATAGCGGAATCGGACGAGGTGGTCATTTTCAACACCGGCACGGGTCTCAAGTACGCCGAGTTTCTCCAGGGCGACGAGGCTCGGCATCTGGGGGCGAATGAGGTTCCGGACGAGTAGACCGGCACTGCCGAGGCCATCGGGGGCGGCATAGCATCACCCCGTGCCCACCGAGATCGCGCCGGACATCCTCGGGCTCGTCGGTCACACACCGCTCGTTCGCCTCTCCCGCATCGGCAAAGGCCTTCGCCCCGCCATCGTCGCGAAGCTCGAGCAGCTGAATCCTGGCGGTTCGGTCAAGGACCGCATCGGCCCGCTCATGATCGAAGATGCCGAGCGCCGCGGTCTGCTTCGGCCGGGTGGAACGATCGTCGAGCCGACGAGTGGTAACACCGGTGTCGGGCTGGCGATGGCCGCCGCCATCAAGGGCTATCGGCTCATCTGCACGATGGCCGACAAGCAAAGCCAGGAGAAGCGCGACCTTCTGCGCGCCTACGGGGCCGAGGTGGTCGTCTGCCCGAGCGCGGTCCCGCCGGAATCGCCGGAGTCCTATTACAAGGTCGCCGATCGTCTCACGCGCGATATTCCCGGAGCTTTCCAGCCCAATCAGTACTACAACGCGATGAACCCCGAGGCGCACTACCGAACGACCGGTCCCGAGATATGGGAGCAGACCGAGGGCCGCATCACGCACCTCGTGGCGGGCGTTGGCACGGGCGGGACGGTGACCGGGGCGGGCCGCTACCTGAAAGAGCACAAGAAGAACATCCAGATCGTGGGCGCGGACCCCGAGGGATCGCTCTACACCGGCGACATTCATCCGTACAAGACCGAGGGCATCGGCGAGGACTTCTATCCGGGCACGTTCGACCCGGCCCTGGTCGACCGGTGGGTACGTGTCTCGGACCGCGACGCATTCCTCACGGCGCGCCGCATCACGCGCGAAGAAGGGATCCTCGTCGGTGGGTCTTCGGGAACGGCGATGTTCGCGGCTCTCGAGGTCGCGAAGGGGCTCGACGAGAACGCCCTCGTGGTCGTGCTCTTCGCGGACTCGGGCCGCAGCTACCTCTCCAAGATCTTCAACGACGAGTGGATGCGCCAGAACGGATTCTTCGGGCAGATGGTCCCGGCGACTGTTGGCGACGTGGTGAAGGATCGTGCCGGAACGCCCGAGCTCATCGTCGTTTCGAAAGGCGAGACGGTGCGCCGCGCGATCGACACGATGCAGCGCTACGGGATCTCGCAGATCCCGGTGACGGGAGACGGCGCGGCGAGCGCGGTGACCGATATCGTCGGCAGCGTTCAGGAGAAGACGATGCTCGATCGGGTGTTCCGCGAGCCTGCGCTCGTCGACGAGCGTGTCGAGCGGGTGATGGATCCGCCGTTCCCGGTGGTGCAGGCGACCGACGATATCGAGCGGCTCTATCAGGAGCTCTCTGGCGGCGCCCCCGCGCTGCTCGCGGCGCGCGATGACCGGCCGGTTTCGATCATCACCAAGGCGGACCTTCTCGAGTTCGTTGCGCACCAACGCAGGGTCGCGCCCCGCTAGCGATTCTCCGCGCGCGCGTCGCTCGCGAGGCGCTCGCGCAAGCCTCTGACGAGGATCTCGAGCTCGGCCAACGTCGCTCCACCCGTCGGCTTCCACTCATGCTCACCTTTGCGGACGTCGGACGGGCAATAGGCCCACGCCTTCTCGTGGACCGTGAGGTGATCGACAAGGGCGCCGTTCTTGTTGAGGTGCGCCGACCTCATGCAGAGGAACGCGATACGCGCACCCGCTGTCCCCATCTCCATCTGTTTGCCTCATGACGGCGCGTCATCTCAAGTAACGGCCTGTCCAATACGCGCGACGTAGCGCGCGGGTAATGACCGAAAGTACATATACTTTCGTTCGTGCCGATCCAGAGGCCGCTCACCCCCCGGCAGCACGTGATCCTCCGCAGCATCGCGCGCGGAAAGACCAACAAGGACATCGCGGCCGAGCTCGGCATCTCCGAACAGGGGGTCAAAGTTCACATCTCCCGGCTCCTCGAGCGCTACGGCGCGGAAAACCGGGTCGAGCTCGTCAGCATCACGCGGGCGTGGCCAGAACCCGACGAGCGTGCCTACGCCGAGCTCTCTGGCGACATTGCCACGATCCGCTCGGGCCTGAACAGGACCTACACGGACGCCACGTCCTTCGGTGAGATGCACCGCGGCAACGGTCATTCGGTCCCACCCGTCCCGCGAGCCCAGACCAACGGTCATACGCCTCTGGTCACCAATGACCTCGCCGCCGAGGTGCGCTCTCTTCGCGAGACACTCGGCGAGATCAATGTCGCGTTGAAGCTCGCACGCGAGCTGCCGGCCGATGCGAATGTCGGCCCACTCGTCGATGCGATCCGCACGCGGGTTGGCGCGGCCCTTGACCAGAGCGCCCGCCTAGACGCAATGGTCGACCACGAGCGCGCGCTCGGGCGCGAGTCAAAGAAGAGCGCCAACTAACCACGCCGAACGCGTCGTCGCGGCGGGTTCGCACGCGGTTCTCGGCATACTGACAACTGCCGTGAAGGACGCTCCCCGCAAGCTCGGATTTGAGACGCTCGCCATACACGCCGGGCAGGATCCCGAAGCTGTCACCGGGGCTGTGGTCGTTCCCATCTTTCAGACCTCGACCTTCGCGCAGGAAGCGGTCGGTAAGCACAAAGGCTACGAGTACGCCCGCACCGGTAATCCCACGCGAACGGCGCTCGAGACCTGCCTCGCGGCTCTGGAGGGTGGTCGCTGGGGACTCGCCTTCGCCTCCGGGATGGCCGCAACCGACGCGATCGCACATCTCCTCTCGAAGGGCGATCACGTCGTCATGACCGACGACGTCTACGGCGGGACGTATCGCTTGTTCGCCAGAGTCTTCGATCGGTTGGGCGTGACGCTGACGGCGGTCGACATGCGCAAGCCCGAAGCCGCGAGGCGCGCGCTGCGCCCGCGCACGAAGCTCGTCTGGATCGAGACGCCGTCGAATCCGCTTCTGAAAGTGCTCGACATCGCGGCTCTCGCGGAGGTCGCGCACCGGGGCAAGGCGCTGGCCGTGGTCGACAACACGTTCGCGAGTCCGTACCTGCAGCAACCGCTGCGGCTTGGGGCGGACGTCGTCCTGCACTCGACGACCAAGTACCTGGGCGGGCATTCCGATGTCGTCGGCGGAGGACTCGCCGGCAACGACGAGGAGCTTCGCGCGCGCATCGCGTTCCTCCAAAACGCGGCCGGAGGCGTGCCGGGTCCATTCGACGCGTGGCTCGTGCTGCGCGGAGCGAAAACGCTGGCGGTGCGGATGGAACGGCACTCGGCCAATGCACAGGCCATCGCGGAGTGGCTGACCGAGAACCCGAAGGTCACCAGCGTCAACTACCCCGGCTTGGTGACGCATCCGCAGCACGCACTCGCGCGCCGGCAGATGCGTGCCTTCGGCGGGATGCTCTCGTTCGAGCTCCGCGGTGGTGAGATCGCGGCGAAACGCATGGCCGCGCGCACGAAGATCTTCGCGCTCGCCGAGTCGCTCGGCGGGGTCGAGTCGCTCATCGAGATCCCCCTCGCCATGACCCACGACTCGGTCCGCGGCACCAAGCTCGCGCCTCCGGCCGGGCTGGTGCGCCTCTCCGTCGGCATCGAGACGGTTGACGACCTCATCGGAGACCTCGGGCAAGCGATCGGCTAGTGCCGCTGCCGCTCAAGACGGAACGGCTCATCATTCGTCCGTACCGCGACGACGACGCCACCGCCTTGCACGACGTGTTCGGATCTTCCGACGTGATGCGGTGGACGCCGAGCCCGCCTTCGCGGGACGTGGCCGAGACCACGCAGCGTCTTGCGCGCACGATGGCGTTCACGGCGCGTCAGCCTTCCGGCCTCGGACTGTGGGCGCTCGAACTCAATGAGCCCACTGACTTCCTTGGGCAGGTCGGACTCTTTCCGGTCGAGGGCAAGGGGCCGGATGTCGAAGTGGCATACGAGCTCGCGCCGCGCGTGTGGGGTCATGGCTATGCCACGGAGGCGGCTCGCGCGCTTATCGATTACGGCTTTCGCGAGCTCGCTCTTCCACGCGTCGTCGCGCTCATCCTTCCCGACAACGCGCGTTCGCGAAACGTCGCCGCGAAGTGCGGGATGAGCCTCGAGGGGCCGGGGCGTTTCTACGGGCTCGACCTCCTCGTCTACTCGCGGAGGAGCGCCCTAGGCTGATCGTGAGATGAACATCGCGATCGCCTTCGGCGCGGGGATCCTGTCGTTTGCCTCGCCGTGCGTGCTCCCGCTCGTGCCCGCGTTCCTCGTGAACATGGCCGGGGAAGCCGCGCTTGCGGGTACCCATCGAGCGCGCACCCTCGCGCACGCGGCCGCCTTCGTGGTCGGATTCTCGACGGTGTTCACCCTCCTCTGGATCGCGGTCGCGCTCGTGGGTTCCCTTGCCGGCGAGATGGTTTCATGGCTTCAGAGGATCGGCGGCCTCCTCCTCGTCGTGCTCGGCATGCAGATGATCGGTCTCATCCGCATCCCGTTCCTGGCCCGTGAGCTCGACCTCCGGCTCGAGGGCGGGACGACCGGGCTCCCGCGGAGCTTTCTCATCGGCATCGCGTTTGGGATCGGCTTCACGCCATGCGTCGGGCCTTATCTCGGCGCGATCCTGACCCTGCTCTTGAATGAAGATCTGGCATCGGGAGCGCTGCTCCTTGTCGCGTACGCGCTCGGGCTGGGCGTCCCGTTCCTGCTGCTCGCGGGCGGGCTGGGCGGCGCTCACCGCGTTGCCCGATGGCTCTCCGCTCACGTCCGGGCGGTGAACCTGGCCGGCGGTACCCTCGTCATCGTGATGGGTCTCGTCCTAGTGTCGGGGCAGTTCGCGCGGCTTCCGCAGCTGTTCAACTTCCTGCCGCTCGTCGGATGAGCGTGTTGACCGCCGAGGGACCCGACCGCGAGCCGACCGCGCTACCGCGGTGGATCGCCGCGATCATCATCGGCGCCATCGCGCTCGCCTCGCTCGCCGCCCTGCTCTGGCCACTCCTCATGAGGCCCGCGACCCCGACTGATGCGGGCGTCATCCGCGCCCAGATCGAGGCCGACGGAGCCGCCGGCCGCATCGGAGCGACCGCCCCAGATTTCGAGTGGACGGGTCCGGATGGCCAGACCCTTCGGCTATCGGCGTACCGCGGCAGGGTGGTCGTCGTGAACTTCTGGGCTACCTGGTGCGCGCCATGCCGCGAAGAGATGCCCGCTTTGCAGCGCGTCGCGGCGAGCGAGCCCGGCGTGGTCGTCCTCGAAGTCGACCTCATGGAGGCGAGCGACAAGGCGCGCTCCTTCCTGGACTCGCTCGGGCTCGACCGCCTGCAGCCGGTCCTGGACACCGACGGCGCCACGACGCGCCGCTTTGGCGTGCTCGGCCTGCCGAGCACGTTCTTCGTAGACAGGGACGGCGTCATCCGCCATCTCGAGCTCCGGCAGATGACCGAGGCGCAGATCCGGACCGGGATTCAGAAAGCCCGCTGAGTGTCTTGAGCGGCACAGACCGTTCATGTACTGCGTGATCGTTCGAGTCGCCGCCGGGGCGCAGGCTCCACCCATGTCATGGGAGGAGGACCCGCCAGTGGAACGCCTACTTCAACTGTTCCGTCCGCGCGCCAACGCCCAGCCTGACACCGACCCGCAGCGCCAGCGTAGCAACCGGATGCGTTACTTCCTGACCGTCTTTGGCTCGACGCACTGGGCTGACCGTGTTGACGGTCGTCGCATCCCAGCGCGCCGCGGGAACATCGCGCTCTAAAGCTCGCACCTAGAATCGCCCTCGCCGAAAAAATCGGGGAGGGAACGACATGTCGGTAGAGCTCACGGTCAAGCTGCCCAACCGCGCCGGTCAGCTGGGAGCGCTCGCTGGCGCCCTTGGCGACGCCGGGATCAGCATGCGGAGCATCGCCGCGACGACGGGCGGCGGAGGCGGAATCATTCACATCGTCGTGGATGACAAGGACGCGGCGAAGGCCCGCCGGGCCATCAAGGCGAAGAAGTACCGCATCTCAAGCGACCGCAAAGTTGTCGAGGTGCGTCTCGCCAACAAGCCAGGGACGCTGGCCCGTGCCGCGAACCGTCTCGGCAAGAAGAGGGTCAACATCGAGTCCGCGTACATGCTCGGCTCGTCGAGGAAGAGCACGACGCTCGCGCTCGGGGTGAAGGACGCGCGCGCCGCGAACAAGGCCCTCGGCCGCCGCTGATCGTCACACCGGTACTCCGGTACCGGCCGATTTGACCATCGTGTAAGCGAAGCACCGAAGCGAGCCTCGCCGCATTCACGAAGGGAGGTTCGATGTCGGTGCTTCGTCGTTTTCACTCCGCGAGTGAGGGCCTCGCCACGATCGAGTACGTCATTGGAGCCGCGGTGGTGCTCGGGACACTCGTGATCGGTGTGACCGCATGGAACAACGGTCTTGTCGCGCGGCTCCAGGCGCTCGTCAGCCAGATGCAAGCGGTGCGATGAAGGCTCGGAACGACGAACGCGGTCTCGCCACCCTCGAGACGACGTTCGCGATCACGATCCTCGTCCCGCTCCTGTTCTCCGTGCTTGAGTTCGGGTCCGCGCTCGAGCGATGGCTGGCGCAGGATGCTGCGACCGTCCAGGCCGCGCGCTACGCGGGTGAGCTCGGCGGTGACGCGCCAGAGCTCCGCCAATTTCTCGCTGACCAGCTGCGCAACGCGGGAATCGACCCGGACCGCGTGACCGTCGATGTCGCTCCGTCTCACGTGGGCTGGCGGGAGCCGATCCGGGTTTCGCTCTCGTCGGCTTACCCCGTCACCGTGCCGTTCCTCTTCTCCACCACCGTGCCCCTTCGTTCGAGCGCGATCTCCCGCGGGGAGGTGAACCGATGAGCTGGATCCGGAACGACCGGGGAAGCGCCATGGTGCTCACGCTCGTGCTCGCGCCGCTCCTGCTGGTCGCGCTCGCCGGCGTCCTGCAGCTGGGTGCTCTGCGTGTCGTGGCCGCCCGCGTTCGCGCCGCGGCCGATCTGGCGACGCTCGTCGCAGTCAATGACCAGGACGACGCGGAGCTCGCGAGGTCTGGTGCTCTGCGACTTTCGTGGGATGCCGCCGTCGTGGCGCGCGAGTATTTCGCCCGCGAGCTGGCATCGTCGGCCCCTCTGCTCGACGGTCCGGCCGACGAGATCGCGGCGGCCGCGGATATAGCGGCCTATCCCTCGGCACCGGCGTATGACACGCGGACCGGCACGCGATACGACCGGCCGACCGTACGTGTCGCGGCGGACGTGCCGGTCCGGACGCCGGTCTTCGGGGCTCTGATCCTCCGTCCGGTAACGATCCTTCACGTGCTCGCGGTGGGCTCGCCACGATGAAACGCGGTGGCGCCGCCGCTGCGCTCGGGCTGCTCCTGCTGTGGTCTTCGCCGGCTTTCGCGTGGGACACGTTCCTGGAGGAGGGGCGCTCCGAGCCTCCGGTCCTCGAGGCCGCTCCGGATCTCGCGCCACTCATCGCGACGCCGCCCGGCCTGTACTACGTGACCGATACCTATGTCCAGGATGTCGTGACCTCGAGCGGGCCGCTCACGACGTACAGCACGGCCACGGTCCACGAATCGACGGGTAGCTACGCGCGTGTCCTCGACACCGTTCCCACCGGCGCGTCGAGCGCGTTCGATGGAAGCGCCTTCAACGGCCGGGCCGCACTCACCGACGGGCGATCGGTGGCGGGCACCTACTACGAAAACTTCGTCTTCGCCGACGGCGCGTTTGTCCCGATCAGCATTGTCTTCTTCCAGGACGATGCGGAGCTCGCTCGCCATCAGGCCACCACAAAGCCGCCGGTGACGACGGTACCCTCACCTGCGGCGCGGCCGTCGACCCCGCGGCCCCTCGTTTCGGCATGCTGCGCCGCCGAGCGACCCGTCGTGATTGCCGTGCCGCCCGCACCGACGAAGCCGGTCCGTCCGGTCATATCGATCCTTCCCGTGAGCATCCCGCTGACGATGGTCGAGGTCCTCCGCGGTCGGGCGGTCACCTTGTGGCCGCGCGCGTTCGCCGATGGTCGCGAGGTTCCGGTGCGTTCGTGGACCGTCGTTGCCGGCGAAGCAGGAGACGCGCTCGCGACCGCCGGCTCGGGTGGGGTCCCCTTCAGAAGCTCGTGGTCTCGCCTCGCGCCGCCGGGAGGCGCTTACGAAGTCGTTTTCAGGATCGAGGTCGACACGCCTGAGACCGGTCACCGCACAGTCGATGGGGCGATCACGGTAGTCGTGCGGTCGCCCGCGCTCCAGGATTGATCGGCCAGCGCGCTCTCATCGTGCTTGCTCTCGCGGCCGGTGCGCTCGCTGGGACGCTCTATTACGTGGGTGCGCAGCGGAGCTCTGTCGTTATCGCGGCGCGGGATATTGACGGGACCCACCCGCTCACCGCCGACGACCTCGGTATCGTGTCCGTGCCCGCCGACGCGGTTCCGCCGGGTGCGCTCGCCGACGAGAGCGCAGCTCTGGGAAAGCTGCCGCGGGCGCCGCTCTGGCGGGGCCAGGTCGTCCTCCAACCGGCTTTGTCCATGGATGCAGCCTCGTTCCACACCGGGCTCGCGCTACCGACCGGCATGCGTGCCGTGGCTTTGCCGGTATCCAGCGCGGCGCAGGCTGTGGGCGGAGCGATCGTGCCCGGCGCACGCGTCGACGTGATCGCGGTGCCGGTCGCTGGACGAGCTCCAGGCGGAAGGACCGCCGAGCTTCTCCTGCAGGGCGCGATGGTCCTCGACGTGCGATCGGAGACCGGTTCGCCGTACGGCGCGGCGGTGACGAAGACACCGGTCTCGAGCGTGGGTGAGCGGATCGGTAGCGTTGTGGTCGCGATCGACTCGCTCGACGAGGTGCGGTTCGCGGACCGCATCGTCACGAGCACGTTCATTCTCGCGCTGGCCGGATCGCACTGAGTGGCTGTCTTGCGCTGCGAGCGTCTCGCGACCGGTAACGTCGACGCGGCGATTGCGTCGCTCGGAACAGTGACGCTCGCGCGGACTCCGGTCGGCGCCTTCGTCGAGGTCGAGGACCAGCTCGTTGATCGCGCTCGCCGCGCACTTGCATTCGCGGGTGTTCGAGTGGGAATCTCGCTCGAAACTCTCGCGCCGCGTCTGGGCACGCGGGCCGCGATCGGCCGCGACCTCACGCCGCTGCCGCTTCCATCGCTGGCCCTCGATCTCGTCCACGTGCGCTCTCTCGCCCTCGGCCCTGAGACGGCGCGACTCCTTCGCGCCTGGCCATGGCAACGCCAGATCGCCGCGCGACGTGCGCTTGTGCGTGAGCTCCTCTGTGGCTTTGACGCATTGGTCGGATGGCGTCGCCGGGCATGGACGACCCGGGACGTGCTCCGCACCGCGGAGGCGCGCCGCGTGCTCCGCCCCGTCGTCTTCGACGTCGCCGCGATCGGTGCTCCTCCGGAGCGTCGCGCCCGCACGCGCGAAGGCTCGATCGGACGCTGGTTGTTCGCGTGAGCCGACTCCGCGCGTTCCTCGATGCTTCGCCGATGTCGCAGATCGCGCTCGCTCTCATGCGGGAGGCCACCGGCCGGACGGAGCCTCTCGTCGCGATCGCGCCGGCGCGGCCCGCGGCCCTGCGGAGAGGAAGGCGCGTCGGTTTCTGGTCGCTGGCGGCCGGGGCGGGGTCGAGCACGGTCGCCGCCCTGCTCGCGCATCGCTCCGCGGCTGGCGGTGAGGCGCCGTTCCTCATCGATCTCGATCGCTGGGTCCCCTCGCTCGCGCTGCGAGCCGGGCTCAGCGCGGCGAACGTCGTGGATGCACTGCTGCAACCGGGACGCGAAGCGGAGCTTGTCTCGCGCTGGTCGGCGATCCCGTTTCTGCCGGGCGCACCCTCGTTGCACGCGACATTCGATGGCGAGCGGCTCGTCGGTCTCGTGAATTCCTGCGCTGCGGGCCACGCCGCGGTCCTCGATCTTGGCGCGGGAGCGGACTCGCTCGACCCCGCGATCCTGTCGTCGCTCGACCGTCTCTGTCTCGTCGCCGGCACACGTTCGGCCCAGCTGCAAGCCGCGTTCTGCGCGGCGCAGCTTCTCGGGCGCGTGCCGTGCGCGGTTGGGTTGGTCGTGGTGGGAGCGGCCGAGGACGATGCCGCGCGAGTCGCGGAGCGCGTGGGCTTTCCGCTTCTCGCCGCGATCCCTTACGACACCTATCTCGCGGACGATGCGTTCGCGGCGCGCGCTCCGACCCTGCGGGCGGTCGACACTCTGCTCCGCGCCCTCGCGTGACCGATCCGGCGCTTGTTGCCCGTGTGCGGGCCGAGGTCGCGGCAGGCATCGATCCCGCTGCCCTGCTGGCGGTATATGCCGAACCCGCGCGACGAGCGCTCCTCCGCGAGCGGGTGCGGGTGGCGGCCCGAGTCCCCGTCGCCGATGCCGAGCTCGACGCGATGTGCGCCGAGCTGTTCGGCTTCGGACCACTCCAACCACTCCTCGACGATCCGGAGGTTACGGATGTCCTAGTGAACGGTCCACGGGACGTCTTCTGCGAGCGTTCGGGTCACCTCGAGCGCGTCGATGTGTCATTCCGCGGCACCGAGGATGTGGCCGAGCTTGCGCATCGCATCGCCGGGAGCGTCGGCCGAGAGCTGACGCTCGAACGACCATTCGTTGATGCGCGTATGCGCGATGGCAGTCGCGCCAACGCGGTGATCGCGCCGATCGGCGGTCCGAGCCTCTCCATTCGAAAGTTCAAGCGTCTTTCCGTACCGCTGCGAGGTCCAGCTCCATCCTGGGTCGCGAACGGGCTTCATGACGACGCGGCGGCTCTCCTCGAAGCTTGCGTCCGAGAGCGGGCGAGCATCCTCGTGAGCGGAGCTACCGGATCGGGCAAGAGCACGCTGCTGCGCTCGCTCGCTGCGGCCATCCCCGACAACGAGCGACTCGTCGTGATCGAGGACACAAACGAGCTCGTTCTCCCGCACTCGCACGTCGTGCATCTCGAATGCGTTCCGGCGCGCGACGGATCAGGCATCGGGATCGCTGACCTCGTCGCGAACGCCTTGCGGATGCGCCCGGACCGCATTCTTGTCGGCGAGGTGCGCACGCCCCGCGAGGCCTCTGCGTTGCTCGAGGCGCTCAGCACGGGACATGAGGGTTCACTTACCACGATCCACGCCGGCTCGGCGGCGGGCGCCATCGATCGACTGTCGCTGCTGCTCGCGCGGGCCGCGGAACTTGGCGCGTCCGCGATCGCGCGTCATGTCGCACTCGGGATCGACATCCTCGTGCACGTCGTCCGCGATCGCGAGGGCCAACGATCGGTGCGGGAGATCGGCGCTATGGAGGACACCGGAGTCGTGACCCTGTGGCGAGCGGGCGATGCCACCGTCCGGATGCCCGCACGCCTCATGCAGCGACTCGGGTGAGCGTCGCAGCGGCCGGAGCTCTCAGCGCCGCCCTTGCGGTGAGCTGCGCGGTCTTCGCTCCGTTCGCACGGCGGCACCCCACACTCAGCGCGCACCTCTCGCATCCAGATGTACAGGCCCTCGACGACGTCAACTGGCGGCGGTCGCTCTGGGAGTGGGAAGCCCTGCGGAGCGGCTGCATCCTGGCCGGTGCCGTCCTGTCCCTTGCGACACCGTTGCCGCTGTTGGCCCTGCTCGCTGCCGGCGCCCTCACTCCGTCCGTGCTCCTCCGGTCGCGAGCCGGGGCCGTTCGGTGGCGTGCGCGACTTGCGACGACGCATCTGCTGCGCGCAACGGAAGCGGCGCTGCGATCCGGTGCCTCGCTTCCTGAGGCACTTCGGAGGGCGTGCGACGCCGCGACTCTGGATCGGCTGGCGCGACGTCCCTTTGCCGAGGCTATCCGCGCGTTTGATCTCGGCGCTCCGCTCGATGAGGCGCTCCAGACATCTGCCCAACGTGCCGTGGATCCGCGCTCGCGCATGGTTCTGGAAACGATCGCGATCGGGATCGCGTCGCGGTTGCCATATGACCGTGCCGGGATCCTGGTCGCGGCCGTCGCCGACCGCATGGCGTTCGAGGAACGGCTCGACGATGAATTGCGTGCCCGTACCGCGGGTCTCCGTGCGCAGGTCATCCTCCTCGCGCTCATCGTGCCTGCGATCGCGGCTTACCTCGCGTTCACGGTGCCATCGCTCGCGGGCACGCTCGGACAACCGATCGGACGGTTCGTCCTCATTCCCGCCGCCCTGGCGCTTGAGCTCGTCGGTGTAATCCTGAGCCGTCGCGCGATTGAGGAGGGCCGGCGGTGATCGTTGCCGGAGCCGTTCTCGCCGCGACCGGAGTAACCGCCGCGATCCTTGCGAGCCGTTCGCGGTCCGTGATCGGAGAGCGCTTGGCGCGGCTCGCGCCGCGGCGAAAGACATCGCGTCTCGTTCGTTCGGCGCTCGTCACAGCAGATCTTGCGCAAAGCGGACTGGGCTGGAGTGAGGGCGACCTGGTGCGCGCGAAGATCGTCGCGGCGCTTGCCGGTGCGGCGTTCGCGGCGGCCGCCGGCCTGATCGTCCCGATCGGTCCCCTCATCGTCGCGGTCGCCGGCTACGCAGGCTTCATCCTTCCGACGGTTCGAGTTGACCGCGCCGCGGCGCGGCGCCGGGCGTCTGCGGAGCGAGCGCTCGTCACGCTCGTTGAGTGGAGCGAGGCGCTCGTCGCCAGCGGTCGGCCGATCGAGACCGCCTTCCTCGCAATCGCTGAGAGGGGGGTCGATGGGGGGCTGATCGATAGCGCCATCGCCGCCTCGGCGCGGTCCTATGAGCTCGGAGCGCCGCTCTTTCCAGCGCTTGCGCGCGAGGCAGCGGCCGTCGGACTGCCGGCCCTTGTGTTGATCGCGAGCGATCTCGAACATGCCCGCGACCTCGGGCGCGGGGCGCTCGTGGTCCTTCGCGACCACCGCGATCGGCTCCGCGCGTCGGAGCGCGCCAGGAGCCTCGATGCCGCCGGCCGGGTCGAAGGACGGCTCGTCCTCGTTCTGGTTCTCTGCTACCTCCCCGCGCTGATGCTGCTCGTCGTCATACCGCTCTTTCTCGGGCTCCTCGACGGTCTCTTCGTCTAGAGACGTGCGTACACTGGAACAATCGAGGCGCATCGCGCATCGAGACGCCTCGCGAGGGAGTGAACGATGCCCAATATCGGTGGTCCGGAGCTTCTCCTCATCCTCGCGGTCGTGCTGATCGTCTTCGGGGCGGGGAAGCTGCCCGACGTTCTCGGCCAGCTGGGGAAAGGCGTGCGAAGCTTCCGCGACGAGGCCCAGAACGACAAACCCGCCTCGGTCGCGGCCGGCTCGACGACTTCGGCGACGACGGCAACGCCGGGCGCGACCATCTACTGCCGCAACTGCGGGCGGCCGAACCCGAGCGATTCCAAGTTCTGCACCAACTGCGGGCAAGCGCTCTAGCTCACGGGCTTCGGCCAGGACGCCTACGACTTCGT
>VBEY01000268.1 GCA_005889295.1 Chloroflexota bacterium
CGGTCGTGAAGGTTCAGATCAACGCCGGCAAGGCGACGGCCGCGCCTCCCGTGGGCACGGCGCTCGGCCCGCACGGCATCAACATGGGCCAGTTCATCAAGGAGTACAACGAGCGCACCGCGTCGCTCACCGGTACGGTCGTGCCCGCCGTGGTCACGGTCTTCGAGGACCGGACCTACACGTTCGTCACCAAGAGCCCCCCGGCGGCCGACCTCATCCGCAAGGAAGCCGGCATCGAGAAGGGCTCAGGCCAGCCCAACAAGAACAAGGTGGGGAAGATCACGCGCGCGAAGGTTCGGTCGATCGCCGAGATCAAGATGAACGATCTCAACGCGAACACGATCGAGTCCGCGATGCGGATGATCGAAGGCACGGCGCGCAGCATGGGCGTGGAGATCACCGGCTAGCACGGCCCGCGCTCTCGAGCCCTTCGACGCGCTTCAGGATCTCGAGCATCAACGCGTTCTGGTTCGTCAGGTGCTGAAGGATCGCGTCTACCTCGGCCTCGGTCCGCTGGCTGATGTCGAAGTCGGCACTCGCGACCAGCTCGCCATACCGGTCTTGCAGGTTCTGGCCGACCATGATCAGTGGCATCAGGTGGAGCTGCAGCAGGTTGCTGAAGAAGAGCCAGACGGCAAAGGCCGGTCCCGGATCGAAGCGGAACTCCACTGGCCCGGCGGTGTTCCAGCCGAGCCAGAGGATCGTCCAGATGGCGACGGCGAAGAAGAAGGCCATCGAGCCGACCCGGTCGGTGACCCAAACGGCGAGACGGTCAGTGGGTGAGAGGCTGCGGGCGAGCTCGACGCTCACGTTCCGGGCCGGTCCGAACTTGCGATCGATCTCGGCGAATTTCGGGACCCGGGCAGCCGCGTTCTCGAAGCTCTGGATGGACATGGCGATCCTCCCCGATTGACGCTCGCGACACCCTAGTCCGACCTGCGGCTAGACCCGAGTGACGAACCACCCGATCGCGAACGCCAGGGGTCCCATCCCGGCCACCCAGGTCAGAGTCCGCCTCGTCATGGGGGCGCGCAGGAGCGCAACGATCGCGACCGGAAACAGCAGAATGAAGGCACCGCCGAAAAACAGCATGCCGGCAAAGAACGCGCTTGCGACGAACGCGGTCGCCCGCCGCGCCGCGGTATCCGGAGCACCCGACAGCAGCAATACGTTCACCGCGACGACGATCGGACCGAAGACGAGCGCCGCGCTGATGTCAGCGAAGCAATCGGGAAAACAGTCGCGGTTGAGGACCACGATCAGCACCACCAAGCCCACTCCGATGGCCACCAGTCCGTTTTGGGCTCGGCGACCCCAGCGCGCGAGGCGCACGCTGCGAGGAATGGCGGGCGCCCGGTAGATTTCCACCGCAGGCGGCCCCTGGAGCTCCTTCGGCGGACGGAAGCTGTCGAGGTTGAACGCGATGACCTGCCCCTCGAGCGGCACCGCGCAGAGTTGACCGAGGACGTCCCGGACCTTCTCCCCATGGAGCCAGCGCCAGCTCCGACTGAAACGCACGCCGAGAACGAGGCAGGGGTACGTCGGGAGCAGCGAGACGTCGCGGCGCGCGAGGGTGACCGCGGAGACCATCGGAAAGTGACCGATGTGCTCGGTGAGCGATCGCAGCTCGTGCTCTCCGAGTCCGTGCGGAAGAACCTTCAGGGAGCGGTCCTTCACTCGCTCGGCCAGCGCCGCCATCTGCGCGGCGAGCGTTCGGTCGCGCTGCTCGACATAGGGCTTCGCGTCGTCCGCGCGACCCTGAGCAACGAGGTCCTGAGCCAGCAGAGCGCACGCTTCGACCACGTAGCGCTCGTCGAGATCGATGGCGTGCCTCAGGAGTGTGCTGCCTTCGGGCGACCCCGCCTTCAGCAGCGCGCGACCCGTGACGAGGGCCGCTCTCGCGTCACCTGGGTTCGATGCGACCCAGTCTTTGAACAGCGGCAGCGCGATGTCTTCGCCGCGGTGTGCCGCGATGAGCTCAAGTCGCCGCCACGCCTCCGGAGCCGTCAGGCGATCCTGGTCGTACAACGTCTCGAGCCGACTGAGCTCGTCGAGGCTCGCCGCCGCGTCACGATGGAGCTTGGTCCAGGCATCCGCGACCGACGCGCGCCATGCCTTGTCGAACGCCTCTGTGAGCGCGGGTGCGATCTCGCGCATCAGCATGTCGCTCGCGCGAGCGGTGTCGGTGCGCTCGGCCGGTAGGGTCGCGTCTTCCATAGCGAGCTCCGCCTTCGCCAGATTGAACGAGCGCAGGCGGTCCTCGGGCGCCAGCGCGGACCGGGATAGGGCGCGGAGCTGGCTGATCGCGTCCGGTGGCTCGGGGTTCTTCGCGTGGCGCGCGATGATGTCGGGCCAGAACACTTCATTCGCATGGGTGGCGTACATGGACACGCGCACGCGGGCGTCGGCGAGATCCGTATCGGACGTAAGGCGTGACGCTTCGCGCTGGGCGAACGCCAGCCGTTCCTTTGCGACGGCGGGCAGATCGAGCAGCGCAGCGCACCCGGCGGCGACGATGATCGCGATGCTTGGAGCGACCCCCGACCGATTCGAGAAGCCCCCCGCAATGGCGGCCAACCGTCGTCCCGCGCGGTACGCGCCGGCGGCCACCGGATCGCCCGAAAAAGAAAGAGCTAACTCAAATGCGGTGAGTGCCTTGAGCTCCCTCTCGTCGACCACGTCGAGAACAGGGAGCCCGATCACGAGCTCATACCGCCTGCCTCTGGCTACGGCGGTGATCTCGAAGCCTGAGCTGATCCAAAGGTTTCGCGGCTCGCCGAGTCCAAGGTGCGAGGCACCGGCGGCGACTGCTTCGAAGAGTCGCTGAGCGCGCGCGCGTTCGATGACCACCGCGCCGTTGGCCAACGACGGTGCGCGAAGGTCCCGCAGGACCTGCACGACAAGCAAACCGAACGGGAGGACGAAGAAACCGGTCAGCGAACCGACAAAGATGGAACGCAGAACGGGATGCAGCTGTCCGGCTGCCAAGAACAGGACCGCGACGACGCTTCCAAGCACCAGGATCGCGACACCTACGACGATGAGCGGCGCGCTCCGGGCCAAAGCGAGGGCGAGGCGCCTGCGGTTCACGAGGGAGGTTTACCCAACCACCGAACGCCGCGCGTACCAGCGAGGAATCGACGGGTCCCGGTACATAGCTCACAATTGAGTTCTCTCGCCCACGACGGGCGGGCGCCCACCGCGCGACAGACGGGAGGCCCAGAAGGCCGAAGGGAGCGAATCCATGGCGAAGAAGCACGGCAAGCGCTACACGGCCCTCGCCGAGAAGATCGAACGCGGCCGGGAATACCCGCCCACCGAGGCCGCAAAGCTCGTAAAGGACACCAGTCAGGCGAAGTTCGACACGACGGTCGAGCTGCATCTCCGAATGGGCGTCGACCCGAAGCACGCGGATCAGATGGTCCGTGGTGCGGCCGTTCTCCCAAACGGCACCGGTAAGAAGGTCCGCGTGATCGCGTTCGCCCAGGGCGAGAAGGCGCGCGACGCTGAGGCCGCCGGGGCTGACGCGGTCGGTGCCGAGGACCTCGCCAAGCGCATCGAAGGTGGCTGGCTGGACTTCGACGTGGCCATCGCGACGCCGGACCTCATGGGCCAGGTGGGGCGCCTCGGTCGCGTGCTCGGCCCGCGCGGGCTTATGCCAAACCCGAAGTCGGGAACCGTCACGTTCGACGTTGCCAAGGCGGTACGCGAAGCGAAGGGCGGCCGCGTCGAGTTCCGGACAGACAAGACCGGTGTGATCCACACCGTCGTCGGGAAATCTTCGTTCACGGAGGAGCAGATCCTCGGGAACCTCGCGACGCTCATGGACGCGGTGAACCGCGCCCGTCCCGTGGGCGTGAAGGGCACCTACATCCGCGCGGCGCACCTCACGAGCACGCAGGGTCCGAGCGTCAAGCTCGAGCTCGGCGCCACGAATGAGCTGGCAGGTCAAGCACGGAGCTAGGGCATTCGGGGGTGGCAGGGGGCGGAGCCCCTTGCGAAGAGTGGTTCTTTCTTGGCTATGAAGTCGTTCGCCAAGTAAACTGACCACTACGTCAACTTCATAGCCTGAGAAAGCCGGTTCCTTATGGGATTAAGTCGGGGCGTGTTGGCCCCGAGCCTGCGGAGGCAAGCCAAGCGGCAGCAGCCGCCTAAGCGCTTCCGCGTCCCAGGGGCAGGGCCCCAGGACCGGAGGCGTTTTCGTATTAAAGGAGGGCAGCTGCTTGGCGAAGATCAAGACCGGACCCAAGGTCAAGCGCAAGGGCGGCGGAGTCGCCGCGAAGGCGAAAAAGGTCGAAGGCCTCGCGGAGGAGCTCGACGGGACGGTTTCGCTCGTCGTGACCGAGTACCGCGGGCTGAAGGTGGGGGAGCTCCAGGAGCTTCGACGCCGGCTGCGCCCGCGCGGCATCGAGTACCACGTCGTGAAGAACAGTCTGTTCGCTCGGGCCGCGGAGCAATCCGGAAAAGGCGAGCTGCGCACGATCCTCGCCGGGCCGACCGCGGTGGCGTTCGGCAAAGTCGACGAGGTCGAGCTCGCGAAGAGCCTCGTTGATGAGGCGCGGGTGTTGAAGGCGCTGAAAGTCCTCGGCGCCTTTATCGGGGGCCGCGCGATGGGCGCCGACGACGTGACCTCGCTCGCGCGCCTTCCCGGGCGCCCACAGCTGCAGGCCACGTTCGTGGGAACTCTGCAGGCGCCCCTCGCGCAGGTCGTCGGCGTTCTCACAGCCGCCCACGGAAATCTCGTCCGCGTGCTCCAGGCGCGCGGTTCGCAATAAGAAGGAGAGAAAGATGGCGACGGAAGTCAAGGAGAATCCGAAGTTCGACAAGCTCGCCGGAGAGCTCGAAGCGTGGTCGATTCTCGAGATCGCGCAGTTTGGCAAGTACCTTCAGGAGCGCTGGGGTGTCTCCGCCGCGCCAGTCGCGGTCGCTGCGGCGGGCGGCGGTGCCGGCGGAGCGGCCGCACCGGCCGAGGCTGAGGAGAAGACCGAGTTCACCGTGATCTTGAAGGAGGCTGGAGCGTCGAAGATCAACGTGATCAAGACCGTTCGCGAGCTCACCGGTCTCGGACTCAAGGAGGCCAAGGATCTGGTCGACGGTGCGCCCAAGCCGGTGAAGGAGAACATCGGCAAGGACGAGGCCGCCGCGGTCAAGAAGAAGCTCGAGGACGCTGGCGCGACCGTTGAAATGAAGTGAGGTTTGGCCTTTTTGGGCCGAAACTCTCATATTTCGTCCTGGCGCCCTGCTGCCAGCTTTGGTGGCGGAACGCGGGCCGATAGAGTTCTCGCCGCGAGAGCGCCCTGATCGGCGGGCTCGCGAAAGGTGCCGGACCGGGGCCCCAGGGGAGGGGTCCCGGTTTGGTTTTTCAGACGGTTAGCGACCAGCCCAACGCATCATGCGCGGCGAGGTATTCGTCGGCTTTCGCAGATCCCAGGAGGAGCGCGGTCTTCGCGAAGATCTCGGCGTCAGCGCCTGTCCGCGCGATGACGGACGCCTCCGCAAGGTCGCTTCGCGCGGGTAGACCGGTTCGCGGGTCGATCAAGTGGTGGAGGTCCGGGCCCCACGATCGTTTCCGGGTCCCGCTCGTCGCGGCGCCCATGTCCATAAGAAGCACGGTCTTCCCGCCCATGCCCACCGGCCAGCCCTCGCCCGTCTCGCCGCCACCACGCGCGAAGAGGTCGCCGCACAGATTGACGAGGGTGTTCTCGCCGATCTCCGCAGCGAGTCGATCGGCAAGCCATCCCTTTGCGATCCCACCGAGGTCGATCGATGCGCCCTGCCGCAACCGCGCGACGCCCGATCGCACCTCGAGAATCTCGGGCAAGGCTGGCGGAACGACCGATGCGGTCACTTGTGTCGGCCCCTCGGAGAACGTGCGCGTGTAGCCGGCGGCGAGCAGCGCAGGTAGCACCGCGGCGTTGACCAGACCATCCGACAACCGATGCGCCCGGAGGCATTCGCGCAGAAGCGACTCGAGGAGGGGGCTCACCGCGGCCCACGAGCCGGACGATGCGTTGAACCGCGAGAGCTCCGAGGAGGGCGAGAACCGCGTGAGACGGTCGTGCATCTCGTGGACCCAGGCTTCGCCGTCAGCCAGACGCGCCACCGGGACGCCGACGGCGTAGAGCTCACACTCTCCGCCCAGCGCGTCGAAAAGCCGCCGTCCGGGTGCCATCGGCCGACGATACGGGCGACATGGAAAAAAACAGGGGTCTTGGCGACCTCTCGGAACGCTAGAGTTCGCGGCCTGCGACGAAAGCCGAACGTCATCGTCGGGCTCTGCGCACTCGTGGCTGTCCTCGCGGGTGTCTTGGTGGCCGACACCCAGACAAGCGCCATTCGCGACGTTCGGGAGCAGCGAGAGCAGATCGATCGAGTGCGTCTGACCGGTCCCCACGCCCCGCCTGAGCTGGTCCCACCACGAGCGCCCGGGCCGGGAGCGACTGCGTAGGCCGCGGCAAATCCCAAAAATGACCCCTTGACACGGGATGGCCGCTTGTCGAGAGTGAGCGGTTCCCGCCTGTTGACCTAGCCCCCGGGTCGGGAATACGATATTGGCCTTGCCACAGGTACAGCCCCCGCCGTCTATCCACCTGTCCAGCCATCAGCCCTGAGGA
>VBEY01000269.1 GCA_005889295.1 Chloroflexota bacterium
TGCAGGTCTTGTGCTCCCCCGCGACGATCGTGCCGCTACAGTCCGCGCTCGGGCTGGCGATATAGCCCGCGGGTCCGCCCGACTCAGCCACGCTGTACGAGCCGGCGCCGAGGGTGACGTCCGTGCCGGCAGCGCTCCCCGGGAAGGACGTCATCGGCGTGCCGTTGCTGGTGACGGTCATCTGCCATGCCCCGGCCAACGCGGTGCCGCCGTTGTCATTCACCACACGCTTGATCACGGTGAGCGTCGCGATGGTCGGCGCGTTGTCGTCGTTGGTGATCGTGCAGACCTTCTGCTCACCGAGGGCGAGCGTTCCGGCGCAGCCGACGGCGCCAGTCTTGGTATACCCGGCGACTGCGGCCTCATCGACGCTGTACGAACCTGCGCTGACAGTGACATCGGTACCGGCAGCGCTCCCCGGGAACGAGGGCAGTGCCGCGCCATTGCTCGTCACGGTGATGCTGAAGTCTGCGGCCTTCTTGGTCCCACCGTTGTCGTTGACGACCGTCTTGATCACGGTGAGATGCGCGGGCTGGTCGTCGTTGGTGACGGTGCAGGTCTTGCTCTCACCCGCGGCGATCGTCCCGGCGCACCCGGCGAAGCTCGCGGTGTAGCCCGCCGGTCCGCCGGACTCGGCGACCGAATACGAACCAGGGGACAGCTCGCGGGTTGTCCCGGACTCAGTTCCCGCAAACGGCGCCTGCGCGGCACCGTTGTTCGTGATCGTCATCTGCCAGTCGCCGGCCTTGGCGAGACCGCCGCTGTCGTTGATGACGTGCTTGATGACCGTGAGCCGGGGCGCGGCCGGACCCGCGATGTCGTCGTTGGTGATCGTGCAGGTCTTGCTCTGGGTGGCTGCGATCGTCCCCGCACAATCAGTGGAGAGGCTCTTGGCGTACCCGCCGATCGCAGCTTCGTCGACGCTGTAGGTGACCGAAGTGAGCGTGCGGAATGTGACGCTGGTCCCATCCTCGCTTCCATTGAAGCTCGGCGGGCTCGGGTCGCCACCGGTCACCGTGATCCTGAAGTCGGCTGCGGTCTTCACGCCTCCGCTGTCATTGATGACGTGCTTCTTGACGAGCAGACGGGCGGGTTCGACGACGGTCAGCTGCTCATCGCCACACGCACTCTTCGCGACGACCTGCGCGTCATTGTTGTCGTTGTTGTCGTCGTCTCCGGCCTTCGCGTTGTCCTCGTCGCTGTTCCGATCGTTGTCGTCGTTCTCGTTATCTCCCTTGCCACGCGAAAACACCGCAACCCAGTAGAAAACGCCGGCGCTCGCGGAGACGAACGCCTTCGATGCGGGGACGACGCCCTTTCGCACGCGATGCGGGTTCGGCGTCGCGTCAAAGACGAGCGTCGTGCAATTTGGATCCGAGAACACGAGGTAGGCGATCCGGCCGCGCGCCTTCGCGCCCACACCGCTGAGGGCCGCTTGATCGATGACCGGAGTTCCGGTCAGTACGGTGATCTTCGGCGCGGGCGTCACACCGTCCGCGGCGAGCGTCGTCGCGACCGCGGGCCCGGGCCCGGGCATCTTGTCGTTCGGTGTCACGGCCGCGCTCGGACTGACGACGGTCATCATCTCGAGCAGGACAACGACGAGGATGACGACGAACGTCGCTCCCCGCCGTTGCCAGCGACCGCCACGGGCGATCACCAACCAACCCGTCCTTCCTCGCCACGAACATGCCCACCGTCGCGCGGACCGGAATATGAGAATCCGGATTCATCTAGTCATGACGAATCCGTCATGGGCACGTCTGTGTGACAAGTAAAGAAGCGTGCGATCGTCTGCGCGGTTCGCGCTAGCCCGGTAGGGTGCGGATCGCGAACACGCGGTGGCCGTCTGGCCCGGCCTCACGGTGGATCTGGACCTTCACGCCGAACCGTTCCTCGAACGCCGAGCCGAAAAGCGTCTCGCTCCACTGCGTCGCGTTCCAACCCGCACCTTCAGCGCTCATGAACCGCATGACGAATTCGCGAAGCCGTTCGGTTTCCACCTCGACACCGACGCCCACGATCTCCGTCCCGTCTGGCATCCGCCAACTCACCATCGAACCCACCCCCAACGGCAACTTAGGTCCCCCGCGGCAAGTTACGTCTGACCGCGTCCGGTGACCATCCTCCGACTGCTCTAATCAAAACGGCGGACTTGTTACGCTCAGATAACAAATGCTCGACAAGGTCCGCGTTCTCGTTGTTGAGGACGACGCCGACACGCTCGCCGCCGTCGCCGCCGCGCTCCGTGAGGAGTTCGCGGTATGGGTCGCTCGCACCGGTGAACAGGCCCTCGAGGTCGCCGACGAGCTGGGCTTCGATGCGGATGTCGTGGTCGTGGACCTCGACCTGGGCCGCGGTATGCGGGGCGATCAGTTCGCTGCCGAGTACCGACGGCGCGCGAAATCGCCGGCGCGGCTCATCGTTCTGAGCGGCGTTCCGGCGGCCCACGAGATCGGCCGCGCGATGAAGGCCGCCGCCGTCCTGCCGAAGCCGTACGACGCGGACGAGCTCATCCGGACGGTCCAGATCCTCGTGCCCCGACCCGGCTAGAGCCCGAGGACCTGCCGGGTCCGCTCGCCCACCTTCTCCGGGTCGAAGTCCTTCACCCGCCGCTCGCCCGCCGCGACCAGCGCTTCGCGAAGAGCGCTCGGCTCGCCAACCATTGCCGCGGCCTCGGCGGTCTCCGCCAGATCGCGCTCGCGGAGGAGCACTCCCGCGTCACCGACGGTCTCGCCGACCGCCGCGGCGTCGTAGGCGACGACCGGCAAGCGGAAACGCATCGCCTCCAGGAGCGGCACGCCGAAGCCTTCGTGCTCGGAGAGCGAGACGAACGCGGTCGCGGCGCGGTAGCACGCGAGCAGCGACGCGTCGTCGACACTTCCAGCGAACCACACGGCACCCCCCAGGCCGAGACGCTCGATCAGCGCGACCACGCGCGCGTGGAACTGCGGCTGATCGCGGTACGCGCCGACGAGAATGAGCTGGGCTTCCGGATCGATGCAGCGCCGGTAGTAGGCGAGCATCCGTACGAGATCGTCCTGCCTCTTGTTCGGCGAGATCCGCCCCACGAAGAGAAGGACGGTCCGCAGACCCTTCCAGCGCGCCAGTACGGCATCGTTTGGCGGCAGCGCGAAATGCTCCCAGTCGAGAAGGATCGGTACGCGCGTCGTCTCCTCGTATCCCGCCTCGACCAACGCGCGGCGGTTGAACTCGGACACGCCGATCCCGAGCTCGAACGCCGGCGCGATGCGCGACAGCTGCCGCAGCCCGAGGCGCGCGAACGCCGCGGCGTGCGGATTGATGCCGCTGAAGAACTCGGGGGGCGTGATGTTGTGATAGACGAGCACGCGGCGCGACGGGATCTTGATGAGCTGGTCGACGACCTCGCTGCCCATCGAGAAGTGGACGATCAGGAGATCTTCCGGCTTCACGTCACGAAAGAGGCGGCGGTACGACCGCACGTCGGCGACGCCGGGCTTGGCCTCGACCGCGTACGCGAACGATTCATAGCCCCAGTGCCGGATCTTCTTGCGCAGCGCAAAGACGTGGTTGCTCATCGCGTCGCCCGGAGCGAGCGTCGGATGGAACTGATGGACTCTCACTTTGGCGCGTGGCCGATGACCGCGTAGTCCCGGTCGCCGAAGAGGGTGTCGTTGAGAAGCCTGATGTTCTCGCGTCTGTTGCTGTCGCCGTCTTCGCGCAGCCGCTTTTCTGAGGGTTCGAACGTCCGGACCTCGACGTCGGTGTAGCCCTCGACCTCTAAGTAGAACTTGAAGAGGTCGGGCGGGATCGGCCGCAGGTGCTGCGGATCCATCCAGAACGTGTGTGCGCCGACCGTGAGCGTCGCAGGATTTGGCGTGATGAAGACGAGCGGCGCGCCCGGCGCAAGCGCGCGGCGGCACGCGCGAAGTATTTCCACGAGCTGGCCGGGAAGGATGTGCTCGGCGAGGTGCCGCGCGTACAAGCCGTCGACGCTCCCCGCCTCGACCTGACGCAGATGGGTCAGCGCGTCGACCTCGTGAGCCTCGAGCCCCTTCTCGCGTGCCTCAGCGACCATGCGCGGGTCGAGGTCGACCCCGTATCCGCCGATCCCCCTGTCCTTCAGGAGCTGCAGGAAGATGCCGCGCCCGGAGCCGAGGTCGAGCACGCGCTTGCGCCCCTTGTAGAGGTCGACGAACGCCTCGGACTGCCTGCGGATGACCGGCTCGTCGCCACCGAAACGCGCCTGGAAGTAGACCGAGTGGAGGTTCGCTGCGACCTCTTGCTCGCGCCACTCCTTCCATTCACGCTCGAGCCGCTCGAGCCGCGACCCGAAGCGCGGCGCCATCTGGCCCTCGTAGTCGTAGGCCGCCGCGAGAAGCCGGTTGATGCGCTCCTGTCGCTCGAGGATCGCGCCCATCCACCACCGCACGAGCGAGATGACGACCTTCCGGGCATACGTGATGACCGGTCCCACGACCGGTTTGCGGCTGCGCGGGTCGTACTCGACCTCCTCGTCCAGCGCCTCGGCGAGCGAGGCGAGCGGGTCCTGCAGATCGTCGGCGAAGATCCGGCGTCCACCGGGGAGCGGAACGCGCATGAGGGCCTCGACATCGGGGCCGTAGATGCCCTTCTCGCGTTTGATGCGGATGCGCTCGCGGACTTCGGCCATGAGCGCATCGAGATCGACCGGTTTCGGCTCCCCCATGTGGCCGAAGAGTAACGATGGAACGGGCCCGACGCGGGCCGTGCATCCGAATTAGATCGAGTGGAGGAGCTGGGCGACGACCGCGATGACCGCCACGACGGCGACCGCGATCCAGAGAAGGCGGATGCCCAGCACGAACGGGCTAACGACACCGCCCACGCGAGCGTTAGGCGCTTCTACGTCTGAATCGTCGCGCTCGCCGCTGTCCCGGCGCGGCTGGCTCGGATCGTGTACTCGCCCTTCGGTGCGGTGCCGCCGAAGCTGCCCTGATGCATGCCGTACTTGTCCGTGCGGATCTCGTACTCGAGGTGGTAGCCCGCACCGTCGATGGTCACGGTCACGACGCTTTCCGGCGTAAACCCGGCGAGCGTCCAGAGGACGCCGTCCGCGCGCGGTGTCTGAACGATCCGCGCCTCCGACTGATCAGCGGCGAGGCGTGATGGGAACGATCGCTCGAAATCGCCGATCGATTCGCCTGCCTCGTCGGCATACGCCGCCGCGAACGTGGACCCCCCGCCCATCGCCTCAAGGATTCGGAGCAGCCCGTCATGGGAAACGCGCTCCTCCAGGAGGCGCACGGCCTCGGCGGCCACCGAATAGGCCTGCCCATCGATCGCGGCGTTCCGCTGGGCCCAGAGCGTCTGCTGCTCGAGATCGCCGAGCGTGGTCTTGCCCGCGGTCAGCACGGATAGCGCGACGGCGGAGCTCCGAGCACCGGAGGTGGCGCCGCCGTCTCGCTCCACCAGCGTCGCGAGGCCTTCGTCGAACCAGGCCGGGAGAACGGCGTTGAGGCCGATGGTCTCGTGAACGAGGGCGTGCGTGAGCTCATGCCGCACGATGGCGAAGTCCTTGTCGCTCGGAACGTTCTGCAGGTTGAGGACGATCGCTCCCTGACGCGGGAGCGTGATCCCGCCGTTGGCGACCGCGAGGAGGCCCGCGTCCGGGCCGCGCACACCGAAGATCTCCTGCAGTCCGAACGCGAACGTGTTGCGCGTCGCGAAGGCGTACACGGCCGGCCGGCTCGCGAACGCGCGCCCAAAGTCCCGCTCGAGCGTCGCGACATCGCGATCCACCGCTTTGGCGATCGCCTCGCGGATGGCGGGTGTGACCGATTCCTCGACGTAGATATCGGCGGCATCGGTCCGCACGCAGGCGAGCTCGATGCCCGTTCGCGCGGTCACATTCGGAAGGTCGAGCGAACACGCCGTCGGAAGCACGCCCTTTACCAATGTCGGGGTTTGCTGACCGCCGCCGCTCGCCGCGGCCTTTCCGATGCCGGCGAACGTGGTCACCGTCAACGAACCAGTGAGCGCCAGACCTGCTGCCCAGCGGCGCCACGGTCCCAGCCGATCGGGCACGAGTGGACGGCTCACGAAGTAGCCCTGTGCGAGCTCGCAGCCGAGGGACAGCGCGAGGTCGCGTGCGGCGCGATCCTCGATGCCTACGGCAATCGACGTGAGGCGATAGTCCCGCGCGAGCTCGACCAGCGCGCGCATATCCGCCAGGGCGCGCGGGTCCTCCGCCGCGCGCCGCACGAGAGTGCGAGAGATCTTGATCTCATCGAGCTGGGAGGCGAGCGCCCTGCCCGGCGCGTCTTCCGCGCCGACGCCGTCGAGTGAGATTCGTGCGCCCGCCGCCGCGAGCCGCGTGACGGCTGGCCGCGCATCGGCCGTTCCGAATGTCTCGGGCCCGAGCTCGAACGTGACCGCTCCGGATCCGAGCGGTGCGATCGCTTCGAGAAATGCGTCGACGTTCGCGAGCTCGGGCCGCGACACGTTGATGCCGATCCCGATGGCGGGACCGCGCGCGCGCCACTCCGTCCACTGATCGGCCGCGGCGCGAACGACCCACACTCCGATCCGTTCGATGAAGTCGGACGCGACCGGCAGGAACTCGCCGGGTTCGAGCAACCCGAAACGTGGGTGCCGCCACCGAAGGAGCGCCTCGACCCGCCGGCAGTCACCGCTCCGCAGGTCGACGATCGGCTGGTACCGGAGCACGAACTCGTTCCGCGACAGCGCCGCCGCGAACTCGCCGTCGCGGATGGTGACGACGGCACGCTTCCGCGAGCGAGGGCGCCCCTTGAGATCGGAGCGGGCGAGCTCGACCACCTCGCGCGAAGGCGCGCGCTTCACGCGATCGCCGCGAGCTGGGTCCGCGTGACGCGCTGCATGAGCCCGCCGTCCAGGAGATCGATGAACACATGCGCCAGCCCCGCGTCCCACTGCGTGCCCGAGCCCTGGCGGAGCCTGCGAAGGGCTTCATCCTCCGCGAGGCCTGCGCGGTAGGGCCGGTCGCTCACCATCGCGTCCCAGGAGTCGGCGATCGCGGTGATGCGCGCTCCGATCGGGATGTCGGCGCCCGCGAGATGATCTGGGTAGCCCGCGCCGTCCACTCTTTCGTGGTGGTGCCGAATGATCGGAAGGTAGTGCGCGACGCTCCGCAGCGAGAGGCAAATGCGCTCGCCTTCGACCGAGTGCGAACGCATCTTGGTGAATTCGGCGGTCGTCAGCGGACCCGGCTTCAGCAGGATCGCGTCCGGTATCGCGATCTTGCCGAGGTCGTGAAGGACGCCCCCCTGGTAGAGCAGCTCGCAGTCCTCAGCCGTGAGGCCGCGCGCTGCGCCGATGGCTTCCGCGTAGCGGCCGACGCGCTCCGCGTGATGGATCGTGTGCCGATCGCGTGCCTCGACCGCGCGCGCGAGCGCGTGGAGCACGCCCTCGGTCGCGTCCAGCCGTTCGTTGAGCGCGCGCTGCCGCAGGAGCACCTTCGTGCGGATGAGCAGCTCCTTTGGATCAAACGGCTTGCTCAGGTAGTCGTCCGCTCCTGCGGCGATGCCGCGGAGCTTGGTGTCGCGATCGTTCGATGCGGTCAGGATGACGATGGGGATGAGGCGGCGTAGCGGATGCGCCTTCAGCTGCTCGCATACGGCTATTCCGTCGAGGCGCGGCATGTCGATGTCCAGCAGGATGAGGTCCGGCTCCTCGGCCGCGACCGCCTCGAGCGCCTCGATGCCGTCCTTGGCCTGGAGCACCCGGTAGCCGAGATCGTCGAGGTGGCCTTCGAGGAGCTCGCGGTTCGCCGCGATGTCATCAACGACGAGCACCTTCGGCCGGGCGACGGGCGCGATCTGGTTCGTCATCCGGCGGCAGCGTGACCCGGCGCCACCGCGCGTCGCACCGCTACGCGCAGCTCGCGAGGTGAGATCGGCTTGGAAAGGAAGGAGTCAAACCCGGCTGACGTCGTGCGCGCGACCTCGTCGGGTAGGACAGACGCGCTGAGCGCCACGATCGGAGTGCGCACCCCGCGCGCGCGAAGGCTCCGGCAGACGTCGAGGCCACTCTTCTTGGGCAGCTGGATATCGAGCAGGATCAGATCGAACTGATCGGAGGCGCGCCGCTCCCCCGCCTCGCCGTCCCGCTCGGTCACGACCTCATGGCCGTCAGTCTCGAGAGCCGACTCGAAAAGCTCCACGTTCATCGGGTCGTCCTCAACGAGGAGAATGCGCAAAATCCCTCCCCGGTTTCTGCGGGCGTGGCGCAGCGATCCGTCGCTGAGCCAGCCGACGCAGCCAGATCTCGAGACGGGCCCGATCGATCGGCTTCGTGAGGTAGTCATCGGCACCCAGCGCGAGGGCCGTCGCGGGCTCGGCCTCCACCGTCACGACGATGACCGGGACGTCGGCGAGGGCAGGATCGGTCTTGAGCCGTCCGAGGAATTGCTCGCCGCGGCCGTCCGGAAGGCGCAGGTCCAGGACGACTCCGAGGGGTCGCCCGCGCGAGAGCGCGTCCTCCGTACCCGCGAGACCACGCACGATCTCTGCGCGCAGGTCCATCGACGCGGCCACGGCCACGATGAGATCCGCATCGTGGCGTTCGTCGTCGACCACCAGGATGCGCTCGCCGACGATCGGCTCGGTGACCGCATCAGGAAGGCGAACGTGGAACGTCGTTCCTTTGCCCTCTTTGCTGTCGAAGCCGATCGACCCCTTCATCTGCTCGACGAGGCTCCTGGTGAGCGCGAGACCGAGGCCGGTGCCGTTTGCGTTGGCGCGGTCCTCATGGAAACGCTCGAACACGCCGAATACACGGTCGCGCACCCCTTCCGGGATCCCGATACCCGTGTCAACCACATCGAAATGAAGCTCACGGCCTTCGATCGTCGAGACCAGAGAAACGCGCCCGCCGCCCGGCGTGAATTTGACGGCGTTCGAGACGAGGTTGAACAGGACCTGTCGCACGCGAGTCGGATCGAGGAACAGCGGCGCCCCGTCCGAAGTTTCCATCTCGAAGAGGACCCCACGGGCCTGAGCGGCCGTGCGCCCGGCGGCGGCGACCGGCTCGAGAAGGACCTCAAGAGTGAGGATCTCGGGTCGGAGCTCGAGCTTGCCCGCCTCGACCCTCGAGAGATCGAGCACGTCGTTGATCAGATCGAGAAGGTGCTCGCCGGCCTCGTGGATGTTCCGCAGGAATTTTCTCTGCTTGTCGTTCATCGACCCCGCGAGCTGCTCGGAGAGCAGTCCGGAGAAGCCGAGGATCGCGTTCAGCGGTGTGCGCAGCTCGTGACTCATGTTCGCGAGGAACTCCGACTTCACCCGGGTCGCCTCGCTAAGATCGCGGTTCGCCGACGCGAGGTCGCCGTAGAGGCGCGCGCCGTCCAGGACGATCGCGGCTTGCTCGGCGAGGAGCTGCACGAGGTCGAGGTCATCCGACGCGAAGAGCGGCGCCCGTCTGCCCATGACCGCGAGCACGCCGATCCTGCGACCCCGGCCGGTGATCGGCGCGGCCAGCGTCGCCCCCGCGGGGGTCCGCACGAACCGAGGCGTCTGACTGTCGAGGATCCCGGCCAGCACCTCGGCCGACGAGAGGAGCTCGTCGTCGTCACCGATCACGAGCGCGTCGGTGTTCGGGTCGACAAGGACGATCCGAGCCGATTGCCCCGGCGCGGCTCTGGCGATGGCCACCTCGAGGCCCCGGACGATCGTCTCCGGCGCATCGTGAGGGGAGATCGCGGCAGCGCGCGTGAGGAAGGTGCGGAGGGCCGGCTCGCGCCACGCCCGCTTCAAAAGCACCGGCGGCGCGAACGCGACGAGATAAGCGACGGCCGAGCTGAGGCTCAAGACCATCGAGGCGACGCTGCTTGCCGTCTGACCGATCACGGTTGAGGCGAGCGCGACGATGAGTGTCAGGCTCAGGGCAAGAGCGCCGGCGGCCGCGGCGATCATCCGGTTACGCGAGACCCCTTTGCCCTTGCGCGCTTCGCGGATGAGAACGAGAGCAGCGTAAGCGCAGAAGCCGACGAAGTAGAGGAGAGCGAGCACCACGATGACCGGGACAGCCGCGGGAAGGAAGACGAGCTGCAGCATTCCAGCGACCGCGGCGACGATCCCGAGCGCAAGCCCTCCGAGACAGACGCGCAGCACGAGCGGCGGTACGCCCGCGAAGTCGTCGACGAGCCGAAGCTGCAAGTAGGGAAGGGCCAGGAAGAGCAATGCGGAGGCGAGGGTGAGGGCTTGGGGCAGCTGGGTCCCGAGGAGA
>VBEY01000249.1:0-7859 GCA_005889295.1 Chloroflexota bacterium
TCACTCGATGCGCCGCTCGCCGGGCTCGGTCTCCTCGTCGCGGCGATGACCGTCGCGCAGTTCGCGGCCAGTGCCGCGAGCGGTCTCTTGCGCGAGCGCGTGGGAACGATCGCTCTCCTTCTCGCTTCTCTCGCCGCGGCCGCCGCGGGTCTCGCGATCTTCGCGCTGGCGAGCGGCTGGGCGGCGACGATCCTCGCGTCGGCCGTCCTCGGTTCCGGCCTCGGCCTCCTCGACGCGGCCGTGAATACCGAGGCCGCGCTGCGCGGCGATGTCCGTTTCATGGGCGCGCTGCACGGGGCGTGGGCGGTCGGCGCGTCGCTCGGTCCGCCACTCGTCGGGGCGACGCTCGTGGCGAGCGACTCGTGGCGCCCCGCGTATCTGGTTGCCGCCGCGGTATTCGCCCTGCTCGGCGTGGCGACGTACGCGGTGCGGTCCGATCTGAAACTCGCGCCGGAGCTCGAGGCCTCACCGAGCGGCGAGCGAGGCATCGGCCGGACGGTGATCTTCGGTTGCGCGCTGTTCTTCGTCTACGTCGGCATCGAGTTCGGTGCGGGGCAGTGGACGTACAGCCGCTTCACGTCGGACGGCTCGCTGAGCGATGGGCTCGCCGGCCTTGCCGTTTTTCTGTACTGGTCGGCCCTTGCCGCGGGCCGCATAGCGCTCGCGCTGCTCGGCGATCGCGTCGCGCCGGCGCGCCTCTTCGACGTCAGCGTGTTCGGCGCCCTCGCCAGCACCGTTGGCTTCTCGGTTTTGCCGCCACCGCTCGCCGCCCTCGTCGCCCTGCCGTGCCTCGGCGCGACGCTCTCGGTCTTCGTACCCGTCCTGATGTACCTCACGCCTCGTCGGATCGGAAGCGAGGCCGCGCCGCGGGCGATCGGCTATCAGGTGGCCGCGGGAATGATCGGCGGCGCGTCGCTGCCCGCTGCGGTCGGCCTGCTCATGCAGTCGATCGATGTCGCCTTGCTCGGGCCCTGCCTGGTCACGATGGCGGTCGTGCTGACCGGGCTGCACGTCGTGTCGGCCCGGCCGGTCCTCGTGCGAGGCTACGCGCGCCAGCTCTTTAGATAGAGCGACTCGGCGATCCCCGCGCGAACGAAGCCGGCGAGGTCACCCAAGTGCGCGTATCCGTGACGCTCGTAGAAGGAGCGCGCGCGTGTATTCGTCTTCGTGACGAGCATCACGACATGGCGGCAGCCCGACGCGCGAGCCTCCCGCTCGCCGCGCGCCAGAAGTCCGGCGCCGACCCCGCGCGATTGGTGGGGCTCGGACACGAGCAGGAGACGAAGGTACGCGGCGCGATCGAGTGCGCGAGTGCGGATGAACCACGCCAACCCGACGACCGTGTCAGTGTCGAGGGCGACAAGAACGGTGTCCCGTTCGCGCAGCGCCTCCGCGAGGCTCGCTCTCGCGCCGCGCCCGGTGACGCGGTAGCGGCGCAGAAGCGGCGACGTCGCCATGAGCGTGGCCATCGGAGCGACGTGCTCTCGCCGGGCGCGGACGATCCTCATCGACGCTCCGGATCGAGCGCGTCGCGCAACCCGTCGCCGAGCAGGTTGAAACCGAGGACGGCGACCATGATCGCGAGCCCGGGGAAGATCGCGAGGTGCGTCGCGAACTCGAGGTACTGGCGCCCCTCATTCAGCATCACGCCCCACGACGGCGCGGGCGGCTGCGCCGAGAGACCCAGAAACGACAGCGCGCCTTCGGTGAGCACGGCCCACGAAAGAGCGAGGCTCACCTGCACGATGAGCGTCGAGAGCAGATTGGGCACGATGTGCCGCAGGACGATGCGGGTTTGGGTGGCTCCAATCGCGCGCGCGGCCTCAACGAAGTCGCGCGCTTTCAAGGCGAGCACCGGCCCACGCACGACCCGCATGAAGATCGGGGTGTAGACCACGGCGATCGCGATGATGACGTTCGACGGATCCGGTCCGAGCGCCGCGACGATCCCGAGCGCCAGGAGGATCGCCGGAAACGCGAAGAACACGTCCATGACGCGGCCGACCACGAGGTCGGCGATCCCACCGAGGTATCCCGAGACGAGCCCGAGAACGCCGCCCACGGCGGTCGCCGCGGCGACCGAAAGCAGCGCGACCTGCATCGAGAGGCGCGCGCCGAACAGCACCCGACTGAAAAGATCGCGCCCGAGCGCATCCGTTCCGAACAGGAATGCTCCGCTCGGCCCGGCGAGGCGGTCCGCCGATACCTGCAGCGGGTCGCGCAGCGGCAGGAAGCCCACGGAGAGAGCGACCGCGGCATAGGCCGCGACCATCGCAAGGCCGGCGAGCGCGACGGGCTCGCGCACGATCGCCGCCAGCACACCGATCCGGCCGAAACCGAGGGGAGCGGGAGCGTTAGGCGAGGCGGATTCGGGGATCCAGGTAGCCATACAGAAGGTCCACAACGATGTTGAGCGCGACGAAGAGGATCGCGATCGCGAGCACTCCGCCTTGAACGAGCGCGTAATCGCGTTGCACGATCGCGGTGAGCAGCATCCGACCAACCCCTGGAACGGAGAAGATCTCCTCCACCACGACCGCGCCCCCCAGAAGCTGACCGACCTGGATGCCGAGCAGCGTCACCACGACGATGAGCCCGTTCTTGAGGACGTGACGTCGCAGCACGACCGCTGGGCGTAAGCCCTTGGCCCTGGCGGTGCGGACGTAATCAGCGCTGAGCACGTCGAGCATCGCTGAGCGGGTCATCCGCATCGTCGCGGCCGCGAGCGCCAGGCCGAGGGTGATGGCAGGGAAGAGCAGAAGCTTGAGGTTGTTTAGCGGATCGCGTACGAAGTCCACGTAGCCGCCGGTGTTGGGGAGCCAACGGAGGTACAGCGAGAACAGAACGATGATCAGCGTCCCCAGCCAGAAGCTCGGGAGCGAAAGTCCGATCAGCCCGCCGACGCGTGCCGCCACGTCTAGTCGGGAGCGCGGCCGGACCGCTGAGAGGAGACCGAGCGGTATCCCGATCGCGATCGCGATCACCGCCGCCGCGGCGGCGAGCTCGAGCGTGGCGGGCAGCCGCTCCGCGATCTCGACGAGGACGGGACGGCCCGTCCGGATCGAGTAGCCCGCGTCGCCACGGAACAGCGACGTCAGCCAGCTCCAGTACTGAATGTGGAGTGGCTGATCGAGGCCGAAGTACGCGCGGAGACTCGCCAGCTGCTCGGGTGAGAGGGCCGTCGATGTTCCGAGCCGCGCGGCGATGGCGTCGCCGGGTAGAAGCCGAATGAACAGGAACGTCAGGACCGAGATGCCGACGAGCGTCGGTATGGCGCCGAGCAGTCGCTGCGCGAGATATCGGCTCACGCCTCGCGCAGCGACCGCTCCTTACTTATTTGTCGAGCCAGGTCTGCCGCAGATAGATGATCGAACCATTCGGAAGGTGCGTGAATCCCTTGGTCGTCGGGAGCGTCGCGTTGTAGTCGCGGCCTACGAAGAGCCAGATGAACGGGACGCCGTTCACGAGCTCCTTCTGCGCCGTCGTGTACAGGTCCTTCCGCTTGGCCGGGTCCGCCGTCGCGCGGGCCGTCTTGATCGCTTCGCTCGAAACCGGATTCTTGTAGCTCGTGACGAAGTTGAGGTTCCCGTCATCGGTGAAGTAGCGGTAGACATAGAAGTCCGGGTCGGGACCGCCGCCGTTCAGCCCGGTCGCCATGTCGAAGTCGGCCTTCAGCCAGCGATCAACGTACTGCGTGAGCTCGGTCGTCTCGATCTTGATTGTGATGCCGGCCTCGCCCAGCTGAGCCTGCACGAGCTGGGCGATGTCCTTGCCGTACACGGGCTCGGTGGTTGACGTCAGGATCGTGAAGGAGACCGGTCCAACGTTCGCCTCCTGAAGCAGCTGCTTGGCCTTCGCCACGTCGCGCGTGTAGAGCGGGTACTGCGACGTCGGGAGGGCGTAGTTGGCGAGGGCCGGCGCGATCGGGCCGGTGACCTCGCCCTCGCCGAACGCGACCGCATCGATGATGGCCTTGCGGTCGACGGCGTAGGCGATCGCCTGCCGCACCTTGAGGTTGTCGAAAGGCTTGCGCTTGGTATTCACGAACAGGAGGTTGTAGCTCAGGCTGGGCTTCGCGGAGAGGGTGACCCCGCTCTCGTTCCGCAGCGTCTTCGCGACCTTGGCGTCGGTGACGATCGCCATGTCCGCGGCCTTCGTGCGAAGCGCCGCGGTGAGCCCCGATTCGTCGGGCACGACGTTGATGCGGATGCCGTCGAGGTACGGCTGGCCGGAGACGTAATAGTCCTTGTTCGCCTCGAAGCGCATGTAGTTGTCCGGGACCCACTCCGCGAGCTTGAAGGGACCGCTCCCGATTGCCGTCTCCTTCTTCGACAGATCGGCATTGGCCTCGCCGAGCTTCTTCGAGACGATGCCGGTGTTGGGATGGGCCATGTAGGCGATGAGCGCCGCGTTCGGGTTCTTGAGGTTGAAGATGACGGTCGCGGGGTCCGACGCCGTGATCGTGTCCACATCGGCGAAGAACGAGCGCGCCACCGCGGCGGTCTTCGTGTCGATGATCCGGTCGAAGGTGTACTTCACGTCGGCGCTGGTCAACGGATCGCCGTTGTGGAACTTCACACCCGTTCGCAGCTTCACGGTGACGGTCTTGCCATCGGCTGATGTCGTGGGGACGGATTCGGCCAGGTCGGGTTGCACGCCGAGGTTCTCGTCAAGCCGCATGAGATAGCTGTAGACGAGCTCGAAGACGCGCGCCGAGGTGAACGCCGGAACCTTGTGCGGATCGAGGTTCGTGACCTCACCGGTGCGGGCGAGGATCAGCGTGCCGCCCTTCTTGGGCTGATTGGGCTGATTGCTCGTGGGCGACGGTCCACTCGATGTCGTCGGGGCGCACGCCGCAAGGACCGTCGCGCAGACCAGGATCGCCGCGCTCAGTGAGTGTCGCATCAGTGACCTCCCCCTCGCCGCTGGTCGCACATTACCACCGGTAATCAGGCTTCGAGCCGCTTCATGCCGACCGCCTCGACGGAGAGCAGCAAACAGTCCTCCAGCATTCCGTCGTTCCAGCGTGTCCTCTAATCAGCGTTCCGTAGCGCTGGCCGCTCGCTCGATCGTCTCGCGCGCGGACGCGATGCGCCCACGCGCCGCGTCGATGTCGTCGAGCCGCACAAAGAGCACGTCGCGGAGGCGAGTCTCGAGCTCGCGCGTGAGGTCGCCCCGCAGACGGCGGGCCCAACGTCTCCCGAGCATGCCGGCATGTGCGCCAAGGAGACGCGCGAGCAGATAGCCAGCGAGCAGGAGCGACGCGAGGACGACGAGCGGCGTCGGGATCGGTCCCAGGACGGGCACATCCACGCTGGCGAACGGGGCGCGCAAGAGAAAAACGGCGGCGATCCAGAGCGCGGCGAAGAGCAGGGCCGCTGTCACGACGTACTGGAGCGCGCCGATGGCCGACCACACGAAGCTCGTTGGCGCGCGCACGTCGGCGGTGCGTGTCGCGACCGCCGCATCGAGCGCGCCGGAGATCCGCCGATGCAGCGCTTCGGCATCGATGAGCGAAGCGACCGCGCCTCGCGTCTCGGGCGGCACGCGCGGCAGCACATCCCCAACGAGGTTTCGGATCGGCTGGGCCGGCCGAGCGAGGCCGCCGCGCTCGCGCCAGCGGCGCAGATAACCCTCCGGGTCGGCGACGACCCGATCTCGTCCGGTGGCGCGATACAGGAAGGTCGTGACGAGGCCGAACGGCCCCGCGCCGCGAGGACGCGCGGCAAGCCGAGTCGCGGCGACGGCCTGTCGCTCGAGGCCGGCCAGATCGATGATCGCGGCTGCTTCCCGCGTCACGTCGGCCAGCACCTGTGCCCGCTGTTCGACCGTGATGAGCGGCTTCGCGTCCGACAGCACGCCGGCGCGCGTCGCGAGATCGAGCACGGCACCGTGAAGCTCGGCCGCGATGCGTTCGCTCATCACGCGTTTCGCGACGACACCGTTCACGATCCAGTCGCGCAGCTCGTCTATGCCGCCGTCAGCGGTCGCGCTTGTCACCGCAACGCTCACGTCGATGCCCTCGGCGCGAAGGCTCGCGACGAGATGCTCGCGCACACGCTCGGCATCGGGCCCGATCCGGTCAGCCTTGTTCAACACCACGAGCTGCCGCCGAAGGCGCGGTGCCCAGCGCCGAAGGTATTCGTCGTGGAGTAGCGCGTCCCGGTACTTCTCAGGGTCGGCGACCCAGACCACCGCGTCGACGCGGGGGAGCAGCTCGTCGACACGCGCGCGATGCTGAGGGGTCGTCGAATCGACGTCGGGTAGGTCGAGGATCGCGACGTCGGCGAAGGCTCCGCTCGTGTGACCCCGCACCTCGTGCACGTCGAGCCACCCCAGGAGCGGAGCGGTCTCTGCTTTCGCACTCGCGGCGACCCACGCGACCGGCGTGTCCGTCGTCGGACGCCGCGCGCCGGCGGGGCTGACCACGCCGCCGGCGAGCACGTTGAGCAGGCTCGACTTGCCGACCCCGGTCCCGCCCACCAGGGCGAGGACGTACGCCGATCCCTCGAAGCCGAGTCTCCGTCGCGCGTCCTCGAGGACGCGACGCGCGCGCGAGGTGTCGAGCCCCAGCCCAGTGGCGGCAGCGACTGCGTCGTCGAGCGCCGCGAGGCTCGCGGAGAGGGTCACGCGGTGAGCGGCGCCATCGCGGCGCGGAGCTCTTCCGCCAGCGCGCGCAGCTCGAGCGGGTCGGCGGTCAACCGGTCGTAGCGCATGCGCTCCTTCAAGAACTCATCGCCGAGCAGCGCCTCGAGGCGCTCGCGTGCCCCCGCGATCATTTCTCGCATCGCGGCCTCCCCGAAGATCGCCTGCAGAAGCTTTTGATTGAGGAAGCCCGTCGCGGCGACGATGCCGAGCTCCGTGCCGGTCACGCCCGCGGTGTGCGCGAAGACGCCGACCATCGCCGCGACGGCGAGCGCGTTCACACCGAGCGACACGCCGAACGCGAGGTCGCGCTTACCGGCGCCGCGAGCCTGCACTTCGGTCGCGATGCCCGCGACCCATTCGCCAAGACGGGGTCGGATACGCGTGGCGAGATCCGGCGATGCCGACCAGAGCGACGGATCGCGCGCGAGCCGATCGGCGGGGCCCGCACGGCTCGACCATTCGCTCGCGACGCGACGCGCCGCCTCCGTCGCGCGCGAGACCGCGACGGCGATGACGTCGCTGGTGACCTCTTTCTCGACCACGCCGACCGGAGCCTCGGGCATCCCGCGGAATGCGGCGACGATCGTGCCTCGGATCCGCCCGAGTCCGCGCGAAAAGAAACGCGTGATCTGGTCCGCCTTCACGTACGACTCCCAATGCCGGAGCACCTCGGTGCGGAGGAACGTCCCGCCCCGCAGATCTTCAAGCAGCGCGGCGAGCTCGGTGTCGTAAGCGTTCTTCGCGATCGCGCGGAGAGCCTCGCCTTCGGCCGCGCCGCGCTCGACGTCGGCGGCGACGGTCCCCAGAAGCGGGCCAAGGCCGGCAAGCGCACCCTCGAGCGCGCGCCGTGCGAGGGCGAGCCGGCGCTCGCGATCCTGAGCGAGCTCGTCGACCCGTCGCAGCACCGGGGCCGCCGCCTCGGGGTCCAGGCGCTCGCCGGACGGATCGAGGCGACCCTCGGCGACGCCGACGACCTGAACCCGCGCGTCGTCGATACCGCGCAGCGCTGTGTCCTTGAGAACGCGCCGCACGTCGTCGAGAACGACGCGCTGCTCCGATTCCTCGGCCGGCAGGCGGTTCACCACGATGAGGAGTGGCAGCCCGCGCGCGGCGATGCGCTGCACCACGTCGAATGGGACCTTGTCCGCATACCGAACCGCCGAGGTGACGAAGATGCCGAGGTCGGCGGCCTCGACGAGCGCGTCGGCGAC
>VBEY01000249.1:7960-29282 GCA_005889295.1 Chloroflexota bacterium
CGGCTGACGGTCGCGCGGGCCAGCGTGTTCATGAGCGTCGACTTGCCCGCGCCGGTCGGCCCGAGCAGCACGACGAGGAGCGGGGACTCGATTGCCCGAACCCGCGGCAGAACGTAGGCACGGACGTGATCGCGAAGCTGGCGGGCGCGATCCTTCGCGCCGGGGGCCTCGTCCTCGGTCACGAGGGCGGCGCGGCGGTCGGCGAGCGTAGCGACGAGCTCCGCACGCTGCGCCAGAGAAGTCACCACTCTTGCGGCTGCAAGGTAGAGACCTGCGGCCTTTCGTCGGCTATCGTGCGTAGCCGTGCGATACGGCGGCTTCCCGTGCCGATACGGTGGTTGCGATGTCCGCTTCTCCGTCGAGAGAGGCGACTCGTACCCCTCGCTGCTCGAGGCGAGCGCGAAACGCACCGAGCACGAGATCGCCGAGCACCAGTACCACCACGTGCCGCTGCGGACCGAGACGCCGCCGGCCGGCTCGCTTCAGCGGCTTCCACGACGGGGCGCTCCCAAGCGCATCGACTAAGCGACCGCGCGGCCGAACGCATCGCGCATCCCGGTGGCGAGATCACGTGGCGTCGTTCCGAGCTCAGAGCGCGCTTTCGCGTCGGTGGCCCAGAACGTGACTCCGTCCGCGGACGAAACGACTTCGCGCATGCTCGGAACCGCTCGCCCCACCATGCGCACGATCGCGGACGGGACGACGAGCGGCGGCAATCTGCGGCCGGTGGCGCCCGCCACCGCGCGATAAGCCGCGCCGAGCGTCGTGATCTCCCCGCCGAGGACGTAGCACTCGCCGGGGCGACCGCGATCGAGCGCGCGAACGATGCCGTCGGCCAGGTCGTCGACGTGCACCAGATTCAATCCGAGCCCCTCGAAGGCCCGATAGGGCAGCCGCCCCTCGGCGAGCGCGCGGAAGTTCGCGCCGACGGTGGAATGATCGTTCGGACCGTAGACCTGACCGGGCTGGACGATCACGATTGGCGCTCCGCCTCGGGCTGCGTCGAGCGCGATGTCGTGGGCTCGCCGCTTCGTGTCTTCGTACGCGGAGGTGGGTGCAGACGTTGGGCGATGACCCTCGGCCACGATTGCGCCATGCGTGTTGCCAAATGCGGCGATCGTGGAGACATAGACGATCCGCGGAATCCCCGCGGCTCGCGCCGCGTCCAGAATGCGACGAGTACCGGTGACGTTCGTCTCCTCCATCGCGCGGCGGCGCTCCGCACTGACGCCGATCTCGTAGATCGCGGCGCCGTGAACGAGCGCGTCACAGCGACTGAGGTCGCCAGTCACCGCGGCCGCCTCGATGACGTCGCCGGCGACGAGCTCGCACCCGAGCGCGGTAAGCGATGCCGCACGAGAGGGATTTCGCACGAGCGCCGTGACCGCGTCACCACGCGCGTGAAGCGCCCGCGTCACGGCGCCCATCACGAAGCCGGTCGCGCCCGTCACGAACACTCGCATTAGAGGAATACTCTCGCGCTTTCGCGCGTTTGACCGATTGCCATGGAAGACGAGAGGGAGAGCAAGGTGAGCGACCGGATGCCCGCGCTCTTCATCGGCCACGGCAGCCCGATGAACGCGCTCGTCACGAACAAGTGGACCGAGGATTGGAAGGCGCTCGGTGCATCGCTCCCACGTCCCCGCGCGATCGTCGCGATCTCGGCGCACTGGTACACCGACGGGACCGGGGTCACAGCGGTCTCCACTCCGCGCACGATCCATGACTTCGGCGGCTTTCCTCGCGCCCTCTTCGAGGTCCAGTACCCGGCGCCGGGCGATCCGGTGCTCGCGAGCGATCTCGCCGAGCTCCTCGCGCCGACGCCGGTCGTACTTGACAGCTACTGGGGACTCGATCACGGAACCTGGTCCGTTCTCGTCCGGATGTTTCCGAAGGCGGACATCCCTGTCGTGCAGCTGAGCATCGACGGGAGCGCGCCGCCGGAAACGCATCGGGCTCTCGGTGAGCGCCTCGCATCGCTTCGCGACAAGGGGGTGCTTCTCGTCGGCAGCGGCAATGTGGTGCACAACTTACGTGCCGGGTTCGGCGATCAGGCGCCCGAGTACGACTGGGCGAAACGCTTCGACGAGAAAGTCCGCGAGCTCACGCTGACCGGCGACGCGGAACAGCTTGCGAGTTACGAGCTGCTTGGTCCCGATGCGCAGCTCTGCGTGCCGACGCCCGATCACTACTACCCCCTCCTCTACACGGTCGGCGCGCGACGCGAGGGGGACACCGTGACCTTCCCGACGGAGGGCCTGAACGGGGGCGTCTCGATGCTCGCCGTGAAGCTCGGCTGACGCGACTCAGCGGAGGATGAAGCCCTCGGCGAGCGGGTCGTCCGGCGCGATGAGGAGCTCGCTCCGCCCGGTGATCCAGGCGCTCCCCTCGATCTCGGGCACGACCGCGTCGTAGCCTTCCCAGCGCAGCTCGCGCGCAACGCGACCGACGAAGCGAGTGCCGATGATGCTCTCGACCACGAAAGTGCCGCCCGATTCGAGATGCCCGCGCGCCCGCTCGATCGCGACCCGGGCCGAGACGCCGGTGCCGGTCGGTGACCGGTCGACCTCGCCCTCCGCGAACACGCAGACGTTTCGCGAGTCCGCGCCTGCGCCGAGCGCGGGTCCGGTGAAGATCGTGCCGTAGAGGAACGAGAGGTCCGGCTCTCGCGGGTGGCGGACCTCGCGCGCCGCCATCACGGCGCGCTTGATGGCGCCGCCGACCGCGATGAGGTCGCGAAAGCGATCCGGCGTCATCTCGAGCCCGACGCTCGCCGCATCGACGAACGCATAGAACGCACCGCCGAAGGCGAGGTCGTAGCGGACCTCGCCCACGCCCGGCACCGTCACGCGGTCGTCGAGCGACACGACGAAGGATGGAACGTTCTCGAATGCGACGCTCCGCACGCGCGCGCCTTCGCGCCGCGGCCGCGCCGTCACACGGCCCGCCGGGGTATCGAGCCGGACCACCTCGTGCCTGCTGAGGAGGCCGATCTCGAGGGCGACGGTCACGAGCGCGATCACGCCGTGGCCGCACATGGTGCTCCAGCCCTCGTTGTGCAAGAAGAGGACGCCGGCATCGCCGTCGGGGGTCACCGGCTCCGTCGGGATCGCGCCGTACATGTCGGCGTGCCCCCGGGGCTCGAACAGAAGGCCGCGCCGAAGTCCGTCGAGGCGTTCCCGTGCGAAGCGCCGTTTCTCCAGGATGGTCGCGCCGGGGATCGGGTCGAGGCCGTCCGTGATCACGCGCAGCGGCTCGCCGGCGGCGTGCGACTCGACAGTGACTACACGCCGCCAGGACGGGGGCGGACGCCAGGCCTGGGCCAGGTCGGGTGAGAACGGCACGGCGCGCCCGACGATAAGTCCCCGGGGCGCATACCCCCCATTTGGCGTAGTGCAGCGAGCTCGCGTTTGGCCAACACTGTTGAGCGATGAGCGACGACCTGCGCCTGCGCGCGATCGGCGGCGCCAACCCGCCCGACTCCGTCGAGTCGATTGAGCCCGCGCAGGGTGAAATGCACCGGTCCGATCTCGACGCGCTCAAAGACGGTGCCGCGATGCTGATCCAAGCCGGCAATCGCGTAGCTGCGCTCGCCGTCATGTGGTCGGCGGTCGCGATCGCGCCGACTGATCTGGGCGCGCATCGCCGTCTCGCCGCGATGCTGGCGAATGCCGGTGACATCGATGGCGCGGCGAACGAGTACGCGCGCTACATCGAGTTCATGCTCCCCCTGGGCGACGTCGGTCGCGCGACGATGGAGCTCGCGTACGGGGCCAAGGTCCTCGGTGGACATCCCGCGCTGCACGACGCCGCCGAAAAGATCGTCAGCACCGTGCGCGCGCTCGTTCCCGGCGATCTCGTCGCTCGGGCTCCGACGCTACCCATGCCGCGGCTCCTGCCGAAGGCGCCGTTCCGCTTCTGCATCCACGACGACGCCGACCGCCACTGGTTGCAGCTCGAGGGAGGTACGGCCGACCTCATCCCGACCGCGGTCCGCTTGCTCGACCCGAGAGACGAGGTCGTCGAGACTCGAAAGTTCATCCCCCTCGCCGCGGGTCAGAAGGGTCACGCCAGGATCATCGAAGGCGAGCCGAACGGCGTCGCGTGGGTCGTTCTCGGCATCAACGATGAGGTGGTCGCCGCGCTCGACGCGGGTAAGCCCTCGCCCTATCGCGTCGAGGCAAAGGTGGGCGACGAATGGATCTCCACCGTTCTTGTCGACACCGGCTGCCGCATCGGCCGCCGCAAGCCCCGGATCGCCGTCTCCTAGATCTCGATCACGCGGCCGACGCCGCTCCTTCGGGCCGCGTCAAGCACCATCGCGGCCGCCGCCGCGTCCTGCACCGCGACTCCGACCGACTTGTACAGGGTGATTTGCGCCGGATCGCCGCGGCCGGGCCGCGAGCCGCTAACGAGCTCGCCAAGCTCCGCGTGGACGTGCTCGGGTGTCATCGCGCCTTCCGCGATCGCCATCGCGATGTCGTTCGATCCTGCCGGCGGAGGCGCGAGTGCCGCGCCGCGCGACTCGACGACGAGGAGCGCGTCGCGAAACGTCGCGCCGTCGACCTCGCGCCCGGCGGTGTTGTAGCCCACCGAGGTCACGTGCGTCCCTTCCGATAGCCACTCTCGGCGCACGACCGGTTCGGGTGAATGCGTCGCGGCGCTCACCACATCGGCGTCGCGGATCGCGTCCGCGTAGGTTTCGACGGCGCGGACCTTCTTGCCGAGCCACTCGGTCGCTTCCGTCGCGAGCTCGTGGGCTTTCGCCACGTGATGACCCGCGACCCGCACCTCGCGGAACTCGCGTACTCGAGGCATTGCACGGAGGTGCGCCCGCGCCTGAACGCCGGTGCCGATCACGGCGAGCACATCCGCGTCACGTCGCGCGAGAAGATCTGTCGCGAGCGCCGATCCGGCTGCGGTCCGCGCCGCCGTGATGGCCTCTCCGTCCATCAGCGCTACGGGGCTGCCGTTCGAGGCGTCGAACAGGACGATCACGGCCTGATGCGTCGGTCGGTCGGAGTTGCGGGGAAAGAGGGACACGAGCTTGGTCGCGAGCGCGCCCGAGGATGGTAGGTACGCCGGCATCGCGGCGAGCAGGGCGTCGCGCTCCGGCACGAGCGCGGCAATACGCGACGGCATCGAGGCGCGGCCCGCCGAGAGATCGGCCATGGCCTCCGCGACCGCCTCACGGAGACGGTCGAGATCGAGCAGTCTCTCGACATCCGAACGCGAAAGGACGAGCACGGCGCGATGTTAGGTCGCCGAGACCTCTTTCTCGCGGCGGCGCACGACCACCGGACCGAGTCGGACACGCTCGCCGAAGACCTCCGTGCTGACGACGAAGCCGGCGAAGATCAACAGGACTCCGAGAAGCTCACCGAGGAAGAACGCCCACGTGAACCCGAACCGGTTCAGGCCGCTCGTCACGCCCGGGATGAAACCGCCGAGCGCGATGAGAAGCGTGGCGGGCACGCGCGAGTGGAGCTCGCCGCGCGCGAGCGCGACCGCCGCGCGGGGCAGAGAAGCGATGAAGTTCACGGCAACGGCGACGGCTCCGTAGATCTGTGCGACGCCTGGTGGGAGCGCGCGTCTTCCGAGTAAGCGCTGCTTGGGCATGAAGACGTACGCGCTGAAGATCGCGCCGACCACGAGCGCGAACGCGCCGATGATGTTGAAAGGCCCGGCGAGGATGCGGATGTTCCCCGGGATCGCCGTGCCCACCGGCACACCGGTCGTCGGGTCGAGGGCGTACGGGGCGTCGAGCGTGGCGCGCAGCACGAGCGTGGCGGCGACAACGGACCCCACGCCGAGCACGGCGAGGGCGATCGGGGCGACGAGAGAGCGCGCGCGCCACGTCGCCATCGCTATCGCGATCGCGGCGACCAGGCACGCGACGAGCACGACTGCGAACGCGGTCGTGTCCTCGGGATAGCGTCCGCGGATCGCGAACGCGTAGAGCGCACCGAAAACGAAGCTCACCGCGACGAAGTAGCCGAACCGCGTGCGCGCCAGGAGCACGACGGTGCCCGCTCCGAGGTACGCCGCCACGAAGAACGCCCCGATGAGGTACCACGCACGGTACAGAGCCTCGTTCCATCCGAATGCCGAACCGAGGAACTCGGTGCCGGCGCTTATCCCGTACCAGAGCAGGCCGACCGCCCACACGAGCTGAAACGCGCGATGGCGGCGGGACCACTGCGCAAGCACGGCCGCCGCGAAAGCAAAGCTGACGAGGGACGAGAGGAAGGGGAGCACGACGTTCGGGCTCACGAGTCGACCATCCGCCGAGCGCAACTCGAAGTCAAATCGCATGCCCAGGTTTGGGTAGAAGCGGCTAACGTAGAAGCATGTGCCGTTCGATCAAGACCCTTCGCCGCGCGGACGGTCCCGCCTCGGACGAGGAGATCGCCGCCGCTGCGCTCCAGTACGTCCGCAAGGTCAGCGGCTACCGGGCGCCCTCGCAGCGCAACACCGAGGCCTTCGACGCGGCCGTGACCGAGGTCGGCCGCGCCTCGCGACGCCTACTGGAGGAGATCGCGAAGGCCTCTGGGGAGCCGGTCCGCCGGCCGTCGCGCGCTCGCGCCTAGTTCATATGGGGTAGGGCTCGCTCCACCAGCGGGCCGATTTACTGCGCGAGGTGCGCGCCCGACACTCGCCCGAGCGCTCTTCGGAAGGAGAGGCGACGGGCCTGGCAGGGTTGAGGGGCAATCACCTCCAGGTCGCGGCGCTTCTCCTTTCTTTCTTGTTCCGCATGATCCGAAAAGCCCACCCGAAAAGCTGCCTACGGAAGGTATTGAGCGAGAACCTCACGGAGAGCAGCCGGGTAGTAGGGCTTCGAAAGAAACGCCGTGCAGCCGGCCTCGATCGCCTTGTGCTCGTCCCCCGGCGTCGCGGAGGCGGATATGGCGACGATCGGCACCTCCTTCGCCCAGGTCTCCTTGCGCAGGAGCTTCACGACGGTCCAGCCGTCGAGCTTCGGAAGCTGCAGGTCCAGGAGGATGAGCTGCGGCCGATGCTCGCGGGCGAGCTCGAGGGCCGCGAAGCCGTCGGTCGCGACCGTCGCTTCGTGTCCGGCGTGCCGGACGATCCGCAGGGCCAGCTCGAGGTTGTTCGGCTCGTCTTCCACCACAAGGATCTTCGCCACCGGGCCTCGTCCCCGATCAGGCTTGGTGCGAGGAGAGCGGCAGGTCCAGCGTGAAGGTGGACCCGAGCCCGAGACCGACGCTGCTCGCGGATACGGTGCCGCGGTGCGCTTCGACGATGAGCCGAGAGACGTAGAGGCCGAGCCCGACACCGATCTTGTCTCTCGTGGCGGCGGTCTCGATCCGACCGTACTTCCGGAAGATCACGTCAACCTGCGACCGCGCGAGACCGACGCCCTGGTCCTTCACGAGTAGGCGTGCCCTGTTCTCGCGCTGGCCAACGGTCACGTGAACGGTCGAGCCGGGGGGAGAGAACCGGAGCGCGTTGTTGAAGATGTGCTCGATCGCCGTGCGCAGGCGCTCGGGATCGGCGTCGACCCACACCGGGTCTGATTCGGCGACGAGCTGCAGACGCTCGCGGTCGGTCTCCTTCACGAGTGTCGCGACGAATTCCGAGAGATCGAAGCGCCCGCGATTCAAGCGGAAGCGTCCCGCTTCGAGCTGGCCGACCTCGAGCACGTCGTCCGCGAACCGCTTGAAGTTGCGGCTCTGCCGGCGAAGCTCGTCGATCGCGCTCCGCTCGGCGGCGGAGAGGGCGGGCGCCCTCGTGAGATCGGGAATCGCCGACTCGATCTCACCGGCGGAACGCCGCAGCGTGTGCGCGATCAAGGCAAGCGATTCCTCGCGGTGGGCGTCGACGCTGCGCAGGGCGACGCGCTCGCGGCGCACCTGGTCTATGAGCAGGCCCAGCATCAGGAAGATCGCTGCCCGGGTCAGCCCGTTCCAGAGGCTCGCCGAGAGCGCGACGCTCGGACGGGCGACGAGGTCCGCCCAGATCCACGCCGCGGTCGAGAGCAGGGCGATGAGCACGGAGGAGCCGCGACCGAGCCACCAGCTCGCAAGACCGATCGGGATCAGATAGAAGATGGCGAAGCCGAAGTCAGGGCCGGTCGAGATGTCGACCAGCCAGATCGCGCCGACACCTGCGGCCGCCAGAAGAGTGAGGGGCACGACTCGTGCGCTCCCCCGTATGTCTAGATCGGCTATGCGGCGTGGTGCGGTTTGCGCTCGTACGACGGGGGTTCCTCCGCTCATCCGGCGAGAGTATGACGCCCCTTCGGACGCTTTTGGTCCACTTTCAGTGTCGACTACCGCATTTGGATTAGCCCATGAATATCCCGATGTGTAACGCGAATCGACCGACAGAGGGATAGACCCGCCTACACAAAGGTCAGAGACTAATGTCACGATTCGACCCAACGAGGAGGGGCCCGGATGCGTCGTTTGCGGACAGTGTCGTTGGTCATTACCGCCGCGCTCTTTGCGGTGAGCTGTGGTGGAGCCGGGCTTCCCGGGCCGGCGACGCCGGACCCTCTCGCGGGTCAGTACATCGTCAACGGCGGCGGCGGCGCGCTCGACAACGTGAAGGCGCTGACCGACGCGTTCGGGAAGATGCACCCGGCGATCACGTGGCAGGGGCTCGCCGACGTCGGGTCGAACGCCGGCGTCAATCTCGTCATCTCGGGTGAGACCGATCTCGGCTACATCAGCCGCGATCTCACCGACGCCGAGAAGGCCGCGGGAAAGGTCGAGGCGTTATCGATCGGGGCGAGCGGGACCGCGCTCGCGGTCGCGGCGAGCAACCCGGTCAAGTCGCTGACCAAGGACCAGGTCGCGAAGATGTTTACCGGCGCGATCGTCGACTGGAAGGACGTTGGGGGGACGCCTGGGAAGATCCGCGTGCTCATCCGTGAATCGGGCGCGTCGACCCGAAGCGCGTTCGAGGCGTATTTCTTCGATGGCAAGAAGCCGATCTACGCGCCGGCGGCCATCGAGGTGACGACGATCGACGAGACCGTCAAGGCGATCAACTCCTTCAAGGAGTCGATCGGGATGGTGACGATGACCGCAATGACGTTCGGGAACAACTCGATCGCGTTCGCGACCGTGGACAACGTCGCCGCTACCCGCGAGAACCTGAACACCGGGAAGTACCAGGTCCGCCGGCCGCTCTACTTCGTCTACAACACCGATCCGACCAAGCTCAAGCCTGCGATCAAGGCCTTTCTGGACTTCGTGAAGGGACCCGAAGGCCAAAAGATCCTCGCGGGCCTCTAAGCCACACCGAGCCCGCGTGATCGCCAAGGAGGAAGGCTAGCTCGGGCTATGCAAAAGCTCTTCGCGCCAAGCTTGCTGCGAGCGCTCGTCAGCCGAAACGTGCTGGTGAGCGTCCTCGCGCTCGTGGTCGTGGTGGGCGTCGCGATCTACGAGTCAAATCAGCTCATCCTGACCCAATTCGCCGACGAGTCATTGATCTTGGCCGAGGTGGCGAACTCCGAGATCACGGACACGACGACGTCGGCGGTCCGCGCAGCGCAGCTCCTCGCCAGCCTCCCGACGACGCGGGAGCTGACCGAGGCCCACGATCGCGAAGGCCTCATCACCTTCCTGCTGCCGCTGAAGGCGCGGCTCCAGATCAGCGAGATGAACGTGGCGGACACCAGTGGACGGATCATCGCGTCCGCACAGGAGCAGTCCCGCGATACGCTCGAGCCCGAGCTCGTGAACGCCGCGCGGGCCGAGGCGCAGCAGTATTCGGTCCTCTACGACGAGCCACAGGGCCTCGTGGTCAAGGCCATCTATGTCATCCGGAACCAGGCGACCGATCCGATCGGGATGATGGAGGTCGGCAATGGACTCGGGGCCGACTTCCTCAACACCATCAAGGCCCGTTCAAGTGCCGATCTCGCGCTCATCTGGAATGGGCAGGTGCGGACCTCGACCGTGAAGCTCGGGGATATCACCAGCTTTCCGACGGTGGAACAGGTGGACAGCCAATCGAACGACCTCCTCATCGAGGACCTGACCGTCAACAACACCAACTACTACGGCATCTTCCGGGTGATCCGGTCGGAGCGGCAGAACCCCGGCCTGCTGGCGGTCCTCGTACCGACGGCCGGCATCGAGCAGGCCCAGCGCACCCTGATCGGCATCCTAATTCTGGTGGGCCTCGCGCTCGTCGGTTTGGTCACCCTCCTCGCCTATCGCACAGCGCGAAGCATCACCGTGCCGCTCGGCGATCTCGCCGCGGCCGCGCAGCGGATCGAGGCGGGTGACCTCGCGGCTCGCGTGCAGCAGGTGTCGGCACACGAGATCGGGACGCTCGAGCGCGCGTTCGACACAATGGCCGCGTCGCTCTACGAACGTGAACGCGCTCAGCGCGAGTACCTCGACGAGGTTCGCGCGGTGAACGAGGTCGCGGACGCGGTCGTGGGCGTCACCGACGCGGAGCGGATCTTCGCTCGGTCGCTCGATCGTATGGTGTCCCTTTTGAACGCGGATGCCGGCGCCATCGTCATCCGCGAGGACCCGCCGGGAGCGCCGCCGGGCTCGGGCGGACGGCTGAACGCCCCGGCGACCGTGGGTATCGAGCCGGCGACCGCTGTGGCGCTTGCAATGCGCGTGCTCGTTCGCTCCGAGGCGGACGCCGACCGCATTCGCCTCTCCGCTGTTTCAGCCGGCGAGCTGCGATTCGTCGCACACGTTCCGCTTTCGGCGCGCGGCCGCACCATCGGCCTTCTGTCCGCGTACTTCCACGATCAGCGCGAGCTTACGGACACCCAGGCCCGGGCCCTCCGCACGATCGCCCGTCTGGTGTCCGTCGCGAACGAGAACGCCGACCTCGTCGGCGAGCTGCGCGTGAACAACCTGCAGCTGGAACGCGCGAACCGGCTGAAGAGCGAGTTCCTCGCCTCGGTCAGTCACGAGCTGCGCACGCCGATGAACGCGATCATCGGCTACACGAAGCTGATGCTCGACGGCCTCGACGGCGAGATGACCGCGCAGCAGCAGACGGACCTCTTCCGTGTGGCCCAGGCCGCGGACAACCTGCTCGGGCTCATCAACGGTCTCCTCGACCTCGCGAAGATCGAGGCCGGGAAGATGGAGCTCAACGTCGAGGAGGTCAATATCACCGACGTCACCGACGAGGCGCTCGAGCTCGTCCGCCCGCACGCCGACGAGAAGGGCCTCGAGGTGCGCTCCCTCATTCCGCAGGGTCTGCCGAACGTGTGGGCGGACCGCGCCCGGGTGCGCCAGGTCCTCGCGAATATGCTCGCCAACGCGGTGAAGTTCACCGAGCGCGGCGCGGTCTCGGTGGGGGCAAGCGCGGCGGAGGGCTGGCTCACGGTCTCGGTCGCGGACACCGGTGTCGGCATCAGCCCGGAGGCGCAGGCGTACGTGTTCGACGAGTTCCGCCAGGCCGACAGCTCGACGACGCGGCGGTACGGCGGGACCGGCCTCGGTCTGGCGATCTCCAAGCGCTTAGTCACGCTCCATGGAGGCCGCATCTGGGTCGACAGCGAAGTCGGGCGGGGAAGCACGTTCCACTTCACGCTGCCGATCCGAGTCCGCGCCGGCGGCGAGACCGCCGTGCTCGTGCGGACGGGAACGGGACGCTGATGGCACGGGTGCTCGTCGTCGAGGACGACGCGAACAACCTCGACGTCGCGTCGCGCATCATCCGCGCCTCGGGTCACGAGGCGCTCGTGGCGGCCGACGGCGTCGCCGGGCTCGACCTCGCGCGGGTCGAGCGGCCCGACGCGATCCTCGTCGACCTTCTCCTCCCGCGGATGGACGGCTGGAGCCTCACGCGGTCGCTCCGCACCGAGCCGTGGGCCGCGAGCATCCCGATCATCGCCGTCTCGGCGCTGGCCCTTCCGTCCGACCGGGCCCGGGCGATCGAGGCGGGGTGCGACGACTTCGTGTCCAAGCCCTTCGCGCCGGCGGAGCTCCGCGCGATCCTCCTGCGCTACTTCCCCGGCGGTGCCGCGCACGTGCCGCTCGCCCGCGATGGCGCCGCGCCCGTCCGCGGGCCGGTCCCGATCACGCTCGGGCGCGTGCTCATTGTGGACGACGAGATCGCGAACGTGGAGCTCCTGGCGCGGCGCCTCGAGGCCATCGGGTGCCAGACGCAGGTGGCGAGCTCCGGCGAGCGCGCGATCGCGCTCGCCCGCAGCGAGCAGCCCGACCTGATCCTGCTGGACGTGATGATGCCGGGGATCGATGGCTGGCAGACGTGCCGTCGTCTCAAGTCCCAGCCCGAGACCGCGGATATCCCGGTGATCTTCGTGACCGCGAAGGACCGGTACGAGGACCTGAGCAAGGGCTTCGAGGTCGGTGGCATCGACTACCTGACCAAGCCGTTCGAACCGATCGAGCTCGCCGCTCGCGTCCGTAGCGCGATCTTCACGAAGCGCCTCCAAGATGAGCTGCGGAAGACGGCCGGCGATCTCAAGCGCATGGAGCAGTCGCGCAAAGAGCTCATCGGCATGCTCGGCCACGACATCCGGAATCTTGCCAACAGCGTCGTCGCGTTCATGCAGCTCGTCCGAATGGGGCAGCTCAAGCCCGGCCGTCAGGAGTTCGACGAGCTCCTTCGGCTGTCGGAGTCGAACATCAGCGAGCTTCTCCGGATGGTCAACGCGCTCCTCGACGTCTACAAGATGGAGGAGGGCAAGCTCGAGGCGATGCCGCAGTCCATCGGGCTCTCCGCGATCGCCGATCGGAGCATCGCGCAGGTCGCGCCGGAAGCCCTCGCGAAGGGGATCCAGGTGGAGAGCACCCTCCCGCAGGACGTCAACGTCTTTGTCGACGACGGCCTGATCGTCCGCGTCCTCACGAACCTGCTTGCCAACGCGGTGAAGCACACTCCGGGCGGGGGCAAGGTGAGCGTTGAGAGCGCGCGTGACCAAACCCTCGAGCGATCCATCGTCGTCCGCGTCCGTGACACCGGACCCGGCATCAACGCCGAGGACGCCCCGCACATCTTCGATCGGTTCTATCAGGGGGCCGGCCGGAGCCGCGGAGGCACCGGGCTCGGTCTCGCATTCTGCAAGCTCGCCGTCGAGCTCCATGGCGGCACCATCAACGTGGTCAATCCCGGCCAGAGTGGCGCGATCATCCAGTTCACGCTGCCCGCGGCAGACCGCGACGCGGACGGGCTGTAGCCAGATGTTAGGGCGCATCACGCGCGATGCATTTCCCCTTAAGCGCGGCGAGTGGGGCCTCGGTCTCTTCCTGTACGCGCTGCTGACGCTCATGGTGGCGGCCGACTGGGTCGGCAAGCTCGGAGCGGATTCGCTCTTCGTGAAGCGATGGGGCGTCAACTACGTCCCGGTCATGTACATCGTGACACCGGCGGTGATGCTCGCCGTGTCGGCGATGATCTTCTTCTTCGTCGATCGTGTCCGGCGGCGGACGCTCCTCCTCTGGTACGTCGCCGGCGTCACGCTCCTGTCGGTCGCGATCCAGGCCGGCGTGACCTTCCAGGGCCAGCTCGAGAACGGATGGCTCGTGCAGCCGATCTCGTACGTGTTCGCGCACGGCGTCAAGGAGACGATCTACATCCTTTTCTGGGTGTATGCCGGAAACCTCTACGACGCGGAGCAGTCGAAGCGGCTCTTCCCGTTCTTCGCGGGTTCCGTCCTCGTCGGGAAGATCCTCGGCGGTGCGATCGGAGCCGCGGTCGCGCCGGTGATCCACGCCGAGAACTTCATCGGGGCGCAAGCAGTCGGCTTCCTGGTGTGCTTCGTCGCCCTCGTGATCTACCGTGGCCTGCCCGAGGGGCACGGCAGCCGTGTCGAAGAGGAGCGGCCGAAGGGTTTCGCCGCGAGCGTCAGGGACTCGGCCGAGGGGTACCGCGCGGTCGTCTCGGACAAGATGCTCAGAACGTTCGGCGTCGGCGTTTTCTTCTGGTATTTCCTCATGCAGTTCGGGAACTTCCTCTATCTCGTCGGCCTCGACCAGTCGACCTCGGGCAGCGGGACGGGGAGCGAGGATCTGTTCAGCCAGCTCTACGCGTCGGTCTACACGAGCTCGTCGCTCGTCGCGCTCTTCATCCAGAGCGTCTTGACCGGTGCGTTGCTGCGACGCTTCGGGATCGCGCGGGTGCTCTTCGTTCTCCCGCTCTGGTTCCTCGGCTCGTACGCGGCCGCGACCGTCAACTTCAACATCATCACGGCCATCGCGATCCAGCTCAGCGAGCGGATCGTGATACCGGCGGTTCACCGCCCCGCGAGCGAGCTCGTCTACAGCCAGGTGGCCGCCGCGATCCGGCCACGGGCCCGGGCCTTCCTCTCCGGCGGCGTGAACGCCTTCGGCAACTTTGCCGCCGCGGTGGCCCTCCTTGTGGGGCTGCAGCTCCGGGACAATCAGTTGCTGCTGGCGGTGGCGACCGGTCTCTCGGGTGTGTACCTCTACAACGCGTGGCACATGATGCGGCTCTTCGGCCGGCGCATCCTCGCGAACCTCAGCTCGATCGAGCCGGATGTCAGATTCGGCGCGGCGGAGATTCTCGCGACCGAGCACGGCACCGTCTCGGACAAGCTCCTCCGCTCGCTGGACGGCACCATTCCCGCGGACGTTGAACATGGGGTGCGGGTCGCGCTCACGCGGCGCGGAGTTCTCGCGGTGGCGGCCGATGCAACCGAGTAGCGTGAGCAGAAAAGTGACGACGGCTGCCGCGGCGCACGAAACGGATGCCGAACGCCGCCACGAGCACCGCTTCCAGGTGAGCGAGAGCATCGCCCGCCTGGTGATGCGCACGACGGCGAACAACCTGCCGCTCTCGCGGGATGACCGCCCCTACCAGTGGTCGACGACGACGTACTGCGACACTCTCGCCTGGTCCATCTTCCGCGCGGCGCAGAAGGGCTCAGCCATGCAGCTCCGGATCCGGGAGTACCACCGCACGCGGCCCCGCGACGTCCTGAACGCCGGGACGGCATGGATCGAGTTCAAGGACGACGAGGAGGACACGTCTCTGAAGGAGCGCTTCGGTGTGCCGATGGACGTGGCGCGCTCGTTCCTCCGTGGCGAAGCCGCGCTCCCGCAGCCGGATCACGGGCTCGCCCAGCGTGCGTCTCTCTTGCTCCGCGAAGGGGCGCGACCGGTCGCCGTGACGCAGTACAACCGCCTCGCCTACAACTCGCTGGACTCGTCGCTCCGGATCACCGCGGATCACAACCTGATGTACTTCGCGCTTCCGTGGGAGGCCCGAGCCGACACCGACGATGCCCCATCACCCCTCGGCTCGCTCCTCGCGATGGAGCCGAACGTGATCGTCGAGATGAAGTGGTACGGAGAGCTGCCGCACTGGGCGGTCGACCTTCATGCTTACCTCAAGGAGAACACCCACGAAGACCGGCCCTCGAAGTTCATCGTGGCGATGCGCTGGCTTCTCGGCGAGACTGACGGGACGAAGAAAACGAAAAAGAAGTGAAAGCAATAGAGGAAGCCGTCCGCTCTGACGCACCGGCGACGAGAGTGGTCGTCGTCGAGGACGACCAGGCCTCGGCCGACGTTCTGCAGCGTCGTCTGCAGGCCAACGGAATGGTCGTCTCGGTGGCGCACGATGGGCGGCGCGGCATCGAGCTGGTCGAGGAGATCCTGCCGGATCTCGTGCTCCTCGATGTGATGCTGCCGGACACCGACGGCTATGACGTTTGCCTGCGGATAAAGAGCAACACCGTGACGTCGCCCATTCCGGTGATCTTCCTCTCGGCGCGAGGCGAGGTCGTGGACAAGGTCCGTGGGCTCTCCTGCGGCGCCGCCGACTACATCACCAAGCCGTTCCAGGCCGCCGAGCTCCTCGCGCGGATCGACGCGGTCCTCGGGCAAGCCCGCAATCCGCGGGTACCGCGGCTCGGCCGTCGGATCGATCGCGCTCCCGGCGAGCGTCTTGTCGCCCGCGTCGTGGTCGCGGACGCCGCGCTTCGCGAACATGTCCAGCAGCTCCTTCTTTCGCGATTCGATCTCGCGGATGTGGGCGAGATCCCGGACGTCGTGATCGTCGAGGGGAGCGCGGCGGTTCCCGCCGACATGCCGGAGGATGTCGCCGTCGTCCGCGTCACCACCGGCCCCGGTGGGACGGACGGGGGCGAAGTGGTTCCCGTGGATGCGCAGCTTCCGCGGATCGTCGATCTGCTGGTCCGCGAGCGCGGCCTCGACCACGATCTTCAAGCCGCCGCCGAGGCGCTCATCGTGCTGGCGGCGGCGATCGGTTCCCACGACCGTCCCGGTTCCGGACACGGGGAGCGTGTGGCCTCGCGGGCCGTTCAGATCGGGCGCGCGCTCGGTTTGGACGATTCGACCCGCATGACGATCCGCCTGGGGTCGTTGCTCCGCGACGTCGGAAACGCGCGGTTGCCGGCCGCGATCCTGGCGAAGTCGGGTGAGCTCTCGCCCGAGGAGCGGGCCACGCTCGAGCGGCACCCGATCCTCGGCGAGGAGATCCTGTCGGGCTTCAAGCGGCTCTCGGGGCTGCTGCCGATCGTGCGCCACCACCACGAACGCCTCGACGGGACGGGCTACCCGGACGGACTTCGCGCCGAGCAGATCCCGCTCGAAGTGCGCATCGTGACCGTCGCCGACCGGTTCGAAGCGCTCCTCGCGGACCGCGCCGACCGGCCCGCGGTCTCCGAGGCCGAGGCCGTCCGCATCCTGCAGAGCGCCGTCGCCCGTGGCGAGCTCGACGCCGCGGTCGTCGCGGCGCTCGCCGGCCAGGTGCGCTCGGCGGCGGCCCGCTGATGGGCGACACCATCCGCGTCGTCATCGTCGACGACGAGCGGCTCTTCGCCGAGCTCATGCGTGTCGCGCTCCGCGCGGCCGAGGGGATCGAGGTGCTGGCGGTCGTCCACGACCTCAAGTCGGCGATTGCCGCGTTGAACGAGCACCGCCCCGATGTCGTCATCGCCGACTACCACCTGCCCGACGGGACCGGGGCCGATCTGGCGCGCGCAGTGCGGGGCTCGCTCCCCGACACCTCGGTGCTGGTGTTGACCGCGGACCCGTCCGCCGTCACGTTGAACGATGTCGCGCGATCCGGAGCGGTCGGGCACATGACGAAGGGTCGTGGGCTGACCGAGGTCGTGGAGAGCGTCCGGGCCGCGGCCTCGGGCGAGATCCTGTTCGCACCCAGCGAGCTGCAACGCCTCTTGCTCGAGAGCGCGGCCACGCGGAAGACGATCGAGCCGCTCACCGCGCGCGAGCTCGAGGTGCTGCGGCTTCTCGCGAGCGGGACGAGCACCATGGCGGCTGCGGAGTCACTCGGCATCTCGACCGCGACGCTTCGCGCCCACGTGCAGGCTGTGCTGCGAAAGCTCGGCGCCCACTCGCGTCTCGAAGCCGTCGCCGAGGCGGCGCGGCTCGGGCTCGTAACCCTCGAATCGTGGACCCGCGACCGCATCGGTCCTCCGCGTGGGGGACCGGGTACTTCCCCCGAACGGTCATAAGTCCAGCCATTCGGGGGTAGGTCCGTACCTATGGACCAGTAGCATCGGAGGCGCAAGAAATGGCAAAGCTGCTCGTGGCCGACGACCTCGTGCCCATCCGTCAGATGGTCCGCATCACCCTGTCCACACAGGGGTGGACGATCGTCGAGGCCAAGAATGGCAACGAGGCTCTCGAGCTGGTCCGCTCCGAGAAGCCCGACCTTGTCCTACTGGATGTCGATATGGGCCCCGGCCCCAACGGTTTCGACGTGTGCCGGCAGATCAAGGCGGACGATGCCACCAAGGACATCCCTGTTGTGATGCTCACCGCGCACGAGAGCGACAGCGACCGCGCGATTGGGTTCGCGGCCGGCGCGACGCAATACCTGACAAAGCCGTTCGGGCCACTCGAGCTCATCGACACGATCCGCGGGATCCTGGCTCACAGCTAGGGTCGGCTGATGAGCGACGACGACATCAAGAACATGGTCGAGACGGTCGATGTCTCGCCGCGCGACCCGGATGTTCCGGAGGCACCGGGCGCGGATGTCTTCCGCCAGCTCCTCCACCAGGCCGTGCGTGTCGCCGACATGGCGAACGCGCAGGCCATGCGCATGGCGCTCGACTTCGCGAAGGTCTACGAGCGCGAGCAGGGCGTCCGCACCCTGTTCGAGGCGCAACTCAAGCAGATGACGCTCATGGAGAAGCAGGCGACGCGTTATGCGGAGGATCTCGCCGGGATGCTTCGCAGCGAGCGCGAGCGCCGGCAGGAGCTGGAGCGCGCGCTGGAGCAGGAGCGGATCGCGAGCGAGGAGCTGCGGCGCACCGGGTTGCAGGGCATCAGCCACCTGCTGCTCGCGGCGACGATCAAGGACCGCACGACAGGGACGCACCTCCAGCGCGTCCGCCGGTACGTGGAGGCGATCGCCGAGCGGATGGGCCTGCCTGGCGCGCTCGTCGAGGAGTTCGGCTACTCAAGCGTCATGCATGACGTCGGCAAGATCCACACGCCTGACCACATCCTGCAGAGCGAGCACCACCTCTCGGACGACGAGTTCAGCGTGATCAAGCAGCACTGCATCGACGGCGAGAGGATGCTCGGCACGGCGCGATTCTTCGAGACCGCGCGTGCCATCGCCCGCGAGCACCATGAGCGTTGGGACGGCAAGGGCTACCCGGACGGGAAAAAGGGCGAGGAGATCTCGCTCGCCGCGCGGATCGTCTCTATCGCGGACGTGTTCGACGCGCTCACCTCGAAGCGCCCGTACAAGGACGCGTGGTCGGCGGAGGCCGGACTCAAGGTCATCGAAGCTGGGGCGGGGGAGCGCTTCGATCCCGAGATCGTGGCGGGATTCGTCGCCCTGGCCAAGGAAGGCATGCTCGAGCGGATCAGCTCGGAGGTCGCGGCATCGCAGCCCGACGACCAGCTCGGAAGCTCAGCCAAGTAAGACTCGCGCCGGCGGCGACGCCCACGAGCACCGAGAGAGCGACGAACACCGCAAGGGTCAGGACCAGGAGATCGCCAAGGCCGTAGCTCGCGAGGATGTCGCCCAGGTAGTCCCGGACGAGGTATGAGCGGATCGCGCCGCCGATGAGTCCCGCCCCAACTCCGACGGCGATGCCGATCGGGAGGACGCGGCTTTCGGCGGTGTCATCGCGCGCAAGCACGATGCCCAGAGTGACGTAGACAACGACCGACAGCCCCGTCCCGACAAGAGTCAGCGCCGCGCCGCCGCCAGTGAGCGCCGGACGGGCTCGACCCGGCAGCTCGGCAAGCTGCGCGTTGCTCGCGAGCGCCTCGGCCGTGCCAATGATCACGAGCGCGGCGACCGCCAGCAGCACCAGCGCCGGGCGCACGCGCCCTCAGCCGATCCCGGCTAGAGCACGCGGAGCAACGCGCGCACGGCGACGTCGGTGACGAGGCCAACGAGGAACAGAAGCCCGTACCGGCGGTTATGGGCGAAGGCGTACGCGACGTAATAGAGCGGCCACGTCTCGGCGGGATATGCGGCGGGGCGAGTCTTCGGCTTCGGGGTCCGGTAGATCGCGAGCGCGTCGCGCAGCTTGGGCGCCGCGAAAAGCACGACGAGCAGCACCGGCGTGAAGAAACCGGTCAGCACCTGGTAGACCACGAGCGCGTACTGGAGCAGAAACATCGCCGCGACGATCGCCCGGGCGGGTCGCTCGCCGACGATCACGGGCAGCGTATGGATGCCCTTGGCGCGATCGTCGTCGATCTTGTCGATGTGCTTCCCGAAAATCACCGTCGTCGCGCCCAGCGCGTAGGGCAGGCCCGCCAGCGCGACGTTGCCATCGACGCGCCCCGTGATCACGTAGTACGCGCCGGCGATCATGAGCGGTCCCCAAACGAGGAGCACGGCGATCTCGCCAAGCCCGATGTATTTCAGCGGATACGTGTAGAAGAGGACGAAGAACGCGCCGGCCGCGAGCAGCGGCAGCGTCAACGGTCCCCGCGTGGCCACGAGATATGCGCCGATGAGTAGCGCAACGAGCCCGGTCACGGCCGCGTAGGTGACGAGCTCGCGCCGGTTCATGAGCCCGTGCTCCAACGGATGCGGGCCGTACTGCGCGCGGAAGTAGTTGTCGCGGTCGACGCCCCTGGCGTGATCGGTGAGGTCGTTGATCAGGTTGTTCGTAGCGTGCGCGAGAAGGAGACCCGCCGCGACCAGCGACCAGATCGCGAGGTCGAACCCGCCGTCGCGGATCGCCAGCAGTCCGGCGATCCCGACCGAGATGAAGGTGATGACGAGGACCGCGCCGCGCGACGCGATGAGCCAGCGCGAGACGAGATCCAGCTCCCGCCATTCCGCTGGTGTGATCCGCGGAATGATCTGCAGCGCGCGTATCCACATCGCGACGTTCAACGGCTCGAGACTACGCCGCGGCGCGGGATTTGCTCCGTCGACCGAGCGTGAGGGCATCCGGACCGTCCGCGCCTCGACCGGAGCCCGGCCACGGCTACCCGGAGCTCCCCGAGACAAAGAGCCTCTCCGCCTGGCGCGAGGCCGCGACGCACTGCCGGGCATGCGACCTCTGGAAGAACGCGACCCAAACGGTGTTCGGGGAGGGGCGGCGGACGGCGAAGGTCGTCTTCGTCGGAGAGCAGCCCGGAGACAGAGAGGACCTCGCGGGCAAGCCCTTCGTCGGCCCGGCGGGCCGCGTGCTCGACGAGGCGCTCGAGGCGGCGGGGATCGACCGCGCGGCCGTGTACCTCACCAACGCGGTGAAGCATTTCAAGTGGCGTCCGGCCGGGAAACGGAGACTCCACGAGAAGCCCAACCGAAGCGAGATCGCGGCGTGCCGGCTCTGGCTCGACGCCGAGATCGGCATCCTGAAGCCGCAGGTCATCGTGTGCCTCGGCGCGGTCGCGGCGCAGGCGCTCATCTCGCCGACGTTCAAGGTGACCCAACAGCGCGGAAAGCTGATCCCATCTTCTCTCGCTCCCCACGTCGTGGCGACGGTCCATCCGTCATCGATCCTGCGGGCGCCGGACGACAACGCTCGCGCACGGGAGATGAAGTTGTTCATCGCGGATTTGCAGGCGGTTGCGAGGGTGATCCGCGGCCTCGACTGACCCTCCGTCCAGCGAATGTGGCGAAATGAGCCAAATTTCCGCTTGACCAGAACGTGCAAGCGGTATTACATGTAATTCAGGTAGCAGATACGCAGGAGGGTGACGTGGCAACAATCGAGGAGATCAAAGGCTGGCTTACGGGACGGCTCCCCAAGGACTGGTTCTCGGGGACGCCCGAGATCCGGATGGACGAGGACGAGATCTGGGTCATCGGAAAGCTGCCGGACGTGAAGGCGTCGGGTGGAGCGGACGCGGCGAAGGCTGCGCAAGAAGGAGCGATTCAGCGGTTCCGTGAGGAAACGCGGGAGGAA
>VBEY01000335.1 GCA_005889295.1 Chloroflexota bacterium
AGGCGCGCGTTGAGGAAACCAGCCAGAAGACGATCTACGAGCACGTATACGAGAGCGACCGGCCGGAGCTCTTCTTCAAGGCCGCCGGCTGGCGCGTCGTACCCGGCGGCGGAGAGGTCGGCGTCCGCGAGGATTCGACATGGGACGTGCCCGAGCCCGAGCTCGCCGTCCTGACCAACGCGCACGCCGAGGTCGTCGCGTTCGCCTGCGGAAACGACATGAGCTCGCGGAGCATCGAGGGCGAGAACCCGCTCTTCCTGCCGCAGGCGAAGATCTACGACCGCAGCTGCGCGATCGGTCCCGCCGCAGTGCTCGCCTGGGGGGTCGACGTGTCACGGGCGAAGATGCGCATGACGATCGAGCGTGACGGGAAGTCGGTGTTCGACGGCACAGCGACGGTTGCCGACATGACACGCGAACCGGCGAAGCTCGCGGCGGTGTTGCACTCGTCGTACTCGCTGCCCAAGGGCGCGTGGCTGCTGACCGGAACGTCCCTCGTCCCGCCCGAGCCGTATACCGCGAAGCCCGGCGACGTCGTGCGCATCGCGATCGACGGTCTCGGCGAGCTTTCCAATCGCGTCTCGCTCGTCAAGCACAGCGGTGCCGAGGCGAAGCCAACACGCCTTCTGAAGCGCTAGCGTCAGTCGCGGTGGAGAACAGCAAGGTCTTTCCGCCGGAGCAGCTTTTCGACTTTTCGGTCCGCGTGTTTCGTCATTTCGGCGTCCCGGAGATCGACGCGCGGACCGCCGCGACCGTCCTGCAGGCGGCCGACCTGCGCGGCATCGACTCACATGGCGTCGCGCGGCTGCACTCCTATTTCGACATGCTGCAGCTCGGGCGCATCGATCCCAGGCCTGAAATCACGATCGTGAGAGAGACGCCGAGCACGGCCACGGTCGATGGCGGCAACGGCCTCGGCCTCGTCGTCGGCCCGAAGGCGAATGCGATCGCAATGGAGAAGGCGCTGGCCGTCGGGAGCGGCTGGGTGAGCGTGCGCAACACGAATCACTACGGCATCGCGGGCTATTACGTGCTCCAGGCGCTCGAGCGCGACCTCATCGGCTGGGCAATGACGAACACGACGAAACTCGTGACCCCGCTCTGGGGCGCCGAGCGGATGCTCGGCACCAATCCGATCGCCATCGCGTTCCCGGGACTCGAGGAGCCGCCCATCGTCATCGACATGGCCACGACCGCGGCGGCGTACGGGAAGATCGAGATCGCGCGGCGCGCCGGTGCACCGATTCCGACGGGGTGGGCCATCGATCGAGCCGGTGCCTCGACCACCGATCCCAACGCGATGATCGACGGAGGGGCGATGCTGCCGCTCGGCTCGGATCGCGACCGCGGCGGTCACAAGGGTTACGGCCTCGCGGTTATGGTCGATGTTCTGAGCGCGGTCCTTTCCGGCGCGAACTGGGGACCGTTCGCGCCGCCGTTCGCGCTTCGTCAGGAGATCCCGACGCGCTCCGTGGGAAAAGGCATCGGGCACTTCTTCGGCGCGCTGCGGATCGACGCGTTCATCGACAAAGTGATCCGCCGCCGCGAGGGCATTCCGCTCGTTGGGCCGGTGATCGACGAGCTGCTCGACATCTCGCGGCAAACGGGGATACCGCTCTAAGTTTGGTCCTGGCATAGAGACACTATACCTGTTCCGGTATATTAAAGGACGATGAAGGCGGGCGAGCTGATCCGAGATGCCCGCACCAGAGCGAAGCTATCGCAGGTCGCGCTCGCACGCCGGGCCAAGACTTCTCAGCCGGCGATAGCACGTTACGAATCGGGAACGGCGTCGCCTTCGCTCGGGACGCTTGACCGGATCCTGGCGGCCTGCGGAAGGTCGCTTCAACTAACCGCGCCGCAGCGGCGGAAAGTGCGACAGCCCTCTTCGGGCACCCGCCTGGCGCTCATTCGCCGGATGCGGGGCAGGCTCGACGCGGCCGCGCGTCGGCATGGCATAAGTGACCTTCGGGTATTCGGGTCCGTGGCTCGCGGTGAGGAGAATCCTGACAGCGACGTCGACTTTCTCGTCAACCTCGACCGCGGGCGGACACTGCTCGATCTCATCGGATTCCAACAGGAAGCTGCAGACATTCTCGGCGTCGGAGTCGATGTGTCGGTACCTCGGATGATGAAGGAGCGGGTTCGCGCTCGGGCGATGC
>VBEY01000216.1 GCA_005889295.1 Chloroflexota bacterium
GACCGCGTGTCGACCCTGTGGCTTGCCCGTAGCTCATCGAGAAGTTCATCGACCAGACCGCGGAATTCATCTACGTGCCGGCCGATCAGGTGATGGCCGAGGCGAAGAGGCGGGACGCCACACCGTACGACGTAAAGGATGTCGAGCTCGGGCATCGCGGTGCCGAGTGCAGCTTCGACGCGTTCGTCCGGAAATACGGCCTGGCCACGGATCCAGCCATGGCCTACATGGCCAAGGTCATCCGCGGCGCCGACACGGCGGAGAAGACGCTTACGCCGGAATCGGTGGGTATCGAGGCGCTGCTCGAAGGCGTGCGGTCGCTCCATCAGCCGGACGATCAGCGTCAGCGCGAAGCCTCGCGGCCGATCCTCGATGCCCTCTACGCGTACTGCCGCCAAAAGACGGAGACGGCTTAGCCGATCTCGAACTGCACCTGCACGCGAACCACCACGTCGAGCTGGCCGGCCGGCACCTGCGCGGTGAGCGCGGCGAATGAGCTCGGCGCAGGGATCGCCATCTTGAAGGCGTCAACGGTTGCCGGGGTCCCGACGTCGTTGACGCTCACGACCTTGCCGAGAGCCACGCCCGCGGTCTTCGCCATTGCCTCCGCCTTCCCGCGCGCGTCCTGGATGGCCTGCTCTCGTGCCGAGGCCTGAGCGGCCTTGCTGTCGAGCAGCGTGAACGCAACGCTCGCCGTGGTCGCGCCATCGTCCTGGACGAGCGCGTCGAGCGTTTTCCCGACGCCGTCCGTCCCGTGCAGGGTGAGCGCGATCTGCTGATTGCCCTGGAAGCCAACAAGCCGCGGCGCTTTGCCCTGCTCGTACGCGTACTGCGGATCGATGCGATACGTGACCGTTTTGGTGTCCTTGTCCTCGATCGCGAGCGCCTTCGCACGCTCGAGGACTCTGCCGACGCGCTCCGCGAGCAACGCCTGCGTCTCCGCGGCGGTGGAACTCTGGGCGATCGCGCCGACGGTGACGATGGCCGCGTCGGGTTTGACGCGAACGGTGGCGTCGCCGGTAGTCACGATCCCGGGTGGGACCAGGCCGATCGGCACCTGGACCGCGGGCGAGATAGTGGTCGCCTGTGCGGGTGTTTTCGCCGCGATGACCAGCGCGAGCAAGAGGCCGGCGAGCGCGATGGTGCCGAGAAGGCTCTTTTGGAACAGCGTGAGCATCTCCTGACCCTCCGGACGTTTTGCCTCTATGACGCGCGCCCTCACTGAAAGTTGCGTAACGGCGCGCACCCCAGCGGGTCAGGCGACGGTCTTCAGTCCCTCCGTCACGTCCTCGGGCGATTCGTAGTCGCGATCGGGGAGCTTCGTCAGAGCCTCCTGTACCGAGGCCGCAAGGCTCGCCTCTCGCGCGTTCGCAAGAATGTCGGGCTTCGAAATGGGGTAGTCGAGGGTCTCCAGGAAATCCCTGGCGCTCGCGTTAGCTTGCATCTCTTGCATGACCGGTCGCACTGCGTGTGGCATGCCAACCGGCCGAGCGGCCCTATCCTCGCCCCCGATGAGAACGACTGACCGGCTTTCAGAGATGCGAGCGAAGGCGGCGCTCGGTGGTGGCGAGCAGCGGATTGCCCAGCAGCACGCGAAGGGAAAGCTAACGGCGCGGGAGCGGATCGATCTGGTGCTCGACGAAGGATCGTTCACCGAGCTCGACGCGTTCGTCCTGGCGCGGCCGACCGAGCTCATCGCGGATGACGAGCGAGTGATGGGCGACGGCGTCGTGACCGGATTTGGCCGGATCGACGGACGGGTCGTTTACATCTTCTCGCAGGACTTCACGGTCTTCGGCGGCTCGCTCGCCGAAGCGCATGCCGCGAAGATCTGCAAGGTCATGGATCTCGCGGTCAAGACCGGCGCGCCCATCATCGGACTCAACGATTCGGGCGGCGCGCGGATACAAGAGGGCGTCGTTTCACTCGGCGGTTACGCCGATATCTTCCTGCGGAACGTCCTGTCATCGGGAGTCGTCCCCCAGATCTCCGCGATCATGGGTCCCTGCGCGGGCGGCGCCGTGTACTCGCCGGCCATCACGGACTTCGTCGTCATGGTTCGGGACACGAGCTACATGTTCGTCACGGGCCCGAATGTTGTGAAGACGGTCACGCATGAGGATGTGACCTTCGACGAGCTCGGAGGCGCGGACGTGCACGCGCACAAGTCAGGCGTCGCGCACTTCGAGACGGACGACGAGGTGAGCTGCGCCACGCTGCTGCGCCGGCTCGTGAGCTTCCTGCCCTCGAACAACCTCGATCCCGCGCCAATCGTCGCGACCGAGGACGCGCCCGATCGCGAGGCGCCAACCCTCGACAGCATCGTCCCCGACGCATCGAACAAGCCATACGACATGAAAGAGGTCATCCGCCGGGTGGTCGATGACGAAGACGTGCTCGAGGTCCACGAGGGATGGGCGCAGAACATCATCTGCGCCTTTGCCCGGCTGGACGGACGGTCCATCGGGGTCGTCGCGCAGCAACCCATGATCCTCGCGGGCGTTCTCGACATCGACGCATCGGTGAAGGCCGCGCGCTTCGTCCGGTTTTGCGATGCGTTCAACATCCCGCTCGTGACATTCGTCGACGTGCCCGGCTTCCTTCCGGGCACGAACCAGGAGCACGCCGGGATCATCCGGAACGGCGCGAAGCTCCTCTACGCGTATGCGGAAGCGACCGTGCCGAAGCTCACTGTCATTACGCGGAAGGCCTACGGCGGCGCGTATGACGTCATGTCGAGCAAGCACATCCGCGGCGACTACAACGTCGCCTGGCCGAGCGCGGAGATCGCGGTCATGGGTCCGGAAGGCGCCGTGAACGTGATCTACCGTGACGAGATCGCGAAAGCGAAGGATCCCGACGAGCGCCGCAGGCAGCTCGTCGCCGAGTACGTCGAGCGGTTCGCCAATCCGTACGTCGCGGCAGAGCGCGGCTATCTCGACGACGTGATCGAGCCGCGGGAGACACGGCCACGGCTTGTCGCCGCGCTACGCTCTCTCGCAAGCAAGCGGGACACGAACCCACGTCGCAAGCACGGCAACATCCCGCTCTAGAGGGGGGACCGGCGCTCACCTCCGTGCTCGTCGCCAATCGCGGCGAGATCGCGCTCCGCGTCATCCGGGCCTGCCATGACCTCGGCCTCCGCGCGATCGCCGTCTATAGCGACGTCGACCGCGACGCGCTGCACGTCCGCGCCGCCGACGCGGCGTACCCGATCGGCGCGGCGGCGCCGCGCGATAGCTACCTCAACGCGGCGCGGATCATCGAGGTCGCCAAGCGCGCGAGATGCGACGCGATCCACCCCGGTTACGGCTTCCTCTCGGAGAATGCGGACTTCGCGCAGGCGGTGGTCGATGCGGGGCTCGTGTTCGTCGGTCCACCTGCGAGGGTGCAGCGTCTCCTCGGCGAGAAGACCGCGGCCCGCCGTCTCGCGCGTCACGTCGATGTCCCTGTCGCCGAAGGTACGGAGCCGTTGCGCGATGTGGCCGCGGCCCGCGCCGCGGCGAACGAGATCGGCTATCCGGTTCTGCTCAAGCCGGCGGGCGGCGGCGGCGGAAAGGGAATGCGCGTTGTCGGCCGCGATCAGGACTTCGACGCCGCTTGGCGAGGTGCGACCGGCGAGGCCACCGCCGCTTTCGGAGCGCCCGCGCTCTATTTGGAGCGGCAGATCGCGAGAGCGCGCCACATTGAGATGCAAATACTTGCGGATGGTCAGGGCAAGGTCGTGTGGCTCGGTGAGCGTGACTGCTCGATCCAGCGGAGACACCAGAAGCTGATCGAGGAATCGCCTGGACCGAGCGTCAGCGAGAACCTCCGCGCGAAGCTCGGCGCGGCCGCTGTTCGCATCGCCGAGCGCGCGGGATATGTGAACGCCGGCACGGTCGAGTTCCTCGTCGACGCGAACGGGGAGTTCAACTTCCTCGAGGTGAACACGCGCCTGCAGGTCGAGCATCCCGTGACCGAGGTGGTCACCGGTCTCGACGTCGTCGCGCTGCAATTGCGGATCGCAGGGGGTGAGCCGCTTCCATTCGCCCAGGAGGAGATCGTGCGCCGCGGTGCGGCCATCGAGTGCCGGATCACTGCCGAAGACCCGCTCGCGGGATTCACTCCCGCGAGTGGACTCGTCGCGCTCGTGCGCGAGCCCGCGGGTCCCGGGATCCGTATCGACTCGGCGCTTTTCTCGGGTATGGCCGTGCCGAGCGAGTACGACTCCCTGCTGGCGAAGGTGATCGCCTGGGGGAGCGATCGTGAGGAGGCAATAGGGCGGATGCGGCGGGCCCTCGAGGAGATGCGCGTCGCCGGCATTCCCACATCGCTGCCCTTCCATCGTGCAGCGCTCTTCGATCAGGAATTCATCACCGGCCGTTACGACACCGAGTTCGTCGCCCGATGGGCGGCGCGAAAGACGGCGGACCTGTCTGACGGCACCGCGGCGGCCGCCGCGCTCGCGGCGGTCCTCGCGCAGCGCTCCCGCACGGAGCGCCGGGCACTCGCGAGGGCCGATGACCCGTGGTCGCGCGCCGGGCGCGAAGATGCGCTCCGCTGATGCGTTATGAGGTAACGCTCGACGATCGCCGCCTAAGGGTCGACCTCGCGGGCGATGGTCGCTTCACGATCGACGATCGCGTCGTAGCGGCGGACGTACGCGAGATCGTCCGTGGGCGGCAATGGTCGATCGTCCTCGAGGGGGAGAGCCATGAGATAACCGTCGTCACGCATGACCCCCTTCGGCTCGACGTCGATGGCCGTGACGTGCACGCGACCGTCAGCGACGAGCGCACGTTGCGCGCCGGTCGCGGTGCCGTCGGAACGCGGACGGGCCGCGTCGAGCTGCGTGCGCCGATGCCCGGCCTGCTCAAAACGGTGCACGTGAACGAGGGCGACACGGTCGAGCGAGATGCGCCCATCGTCACGCTCGAGGCGATGAAGATGGAGAACGAGCTGGTCGCCCCGATCCGTGGCCGCGTGACGAAGCTCAACCATCGGTCTGGCACGAAGGTCGAGGGTGGAGCGGTGCTAGCGATCCTCGTGGCGGAGTGAATCGGTGGGTATAGCCGAGAGGCTGATCCTGGCACCTTGATGGAGCCCTTCTGTTCCGACCGCGTTAAGAGGTACGAGATGCGGATCGCCCTACCGCTCGTGCTGGTCCTGTCGGTCGCGGCGTGCGGCGATCCGGGTAGCGCTGGACCGTCACCGCGTCCGAGATCCGCACAGCGGTCGAGAGGCTCGCGCCGTATCTCGCCTTCCAGGCCTTCGCGCCGGATGTATCGCCGCCGGGGGTGCTGGATCGGGTCTCCCTCTACGCGTTGCAGAGGCCGAGCCAGCCCGATCGCGATGTGCTGGGCGAACCGATCCTCAGTGCCGAGTACGTGCTGGCGCCTGGGGCCAAGACGACCGTCTACCTCATCGAGGCACCTGCGGACTGCTGTGCCGACATGTTCCAGACTTCAGATCGCACTGCCGTCGTCGTACGGCCCGCGAGCGGAGGCCGTCCCGAGCTGCGGGGCGAGCTCGTCCGACCGCGCGGCGCAGCGGAAGGCCCGTCACTCTGGTGGCACGAGCCCGCAGAGGGTGAGCGGACGTTCGTGGCGCTCAGAGCGACCAGCTTCGCGCAGCTCGACGAGCAAGGCCTCCTGGCGATCGCGCAATCGATGCGTGCGGTCACCAAGCAGTCGCGAGGGGCCGCACTCCTGCTTTACCTCTCCACGCACGTAAGCCACAGCCCATCGGGACATCGGGTGTATATCGCCGCGAAGGCCCGGCCGTTGCCGGACGAGGCGCGTCTTTCGGACGCGAGCGGCAGCGTCATCGCGATGACGTCCTTTCAGGCGCCGGAGTCGTACGGTTGCCTCAAGGCCGCCGCGGGCGTAGCCGCACTCCCGGTCCCGCATGAAGTCGTGGAGAAGTTTGGGCAGACCGTCGGCGCTGGTTATCGCGTCGAGGCGCGTGTCGGGAACACGTGGCGGCAGGTGCAGCTGGTCGCGTCGGGCTGTTTCTCGACCGAGTAGCGGGATGCCCTTTCCGATGGAAAAACGATCAGCGCTTTTGGTGGCTGCGGTGGCGCTCGTTCTGTCCGTCTTGGCGCCTTCGATCGCGATGGCCTGCATGTGCATGCCCCTCACCAAGCCGAGCTACGCGCATCAGGCCACCCTGGTGTTCACCGGCACCGTTACCGGCGTCGATGTTCACAGCAGCCCGCCCGTCTATTCGTCGATCGATCCGGTCGATGTCACTTTTGACGTTGAGACCGTCTACAAGGGCGCGGTCACCAGAACATTTCAGGTCGTCA
>VBEY01000217.1:0-209 GCA_005889295.1 Chloroflexota bacterium
CTGGCGCGCGGCTGGGGACGCGTCGAGACCTTCACGTTTGGCACGCGCCTGACTCGCATCACGCGACAGCTTCGCGAGCGCCATCCCGACGCCGCGCTCGCGCACGTGTCGCGCGCGGTGTCCGACTGGTCCGGCGGGACGCGCATCGGCGACGCGCTCCACGAGTTCAACCTCCGGTGGTCGCGGCGGGTCCTGGGCCGTGGCGCGAT
>VBEY01000217.1:225-8837 GCA_005889295.1 Chloroflexota bacterium
GACGCGCGCGGCGCGCGCGCCCTATCCGAGCACGCTGACGACCATCTCGCCGCGAACACGCTGGACGGGCTCTCCGTCATCGCGGACCTGCTCGGACGCGTGGGCCGCGGCCGGCCCGTGCGCCGGTCGGAGGCCGCGTGAGCGCTTCGTTCTTCGAGCTAGCCGCCGAGCTCATCGCGCGACGAGAGCCGTTCGCCACGGCAACCGTCGTTCGCGCGGACCGGCCCACCTCCGCGAAGCCCGGGGCGAAGGCGATCATCACACCCGACGGCAGGCTGACCGGGTGGATCGGCGGAAGCTGCGCGGCGCCGGTCGTGATCCGCGAGGCCGTCGCCGCGATCGCCGACGGCGAGGCGCGCCTCATCGAGATATCCAAGACCAGCGAGGCGCCGCGACCCGGAGTGCGACACTTTCCGATGACGTGCCACTCCGGCGGCACGCTGGAGATCCATATCGAACCGCTTCTTCCGACCGAGCAGCTCGTCGTTCTGGGAAAGACACCGGTCGCGCGCGCGCTGGCCGCGCTCGGTTCGGCGCTTGGCCGATACGTCGTGGTGGCCGAGCCGAACGTGACCGCCGTGGACTTCCCCACCGCGGATCGCATCACCACCGATCTCGCGGACGTCAACGTCGACGGGCGCACGTCGATCGTCATTGCGATGCGCGGCGACGCCGACGAGGATCCCGCAGAGGAAGCGCTACAAACACCAGCGAGCTACATCGGGCTCGTCGCAAGCCGGATCCGCGGCGATGTGATCCGCGACACGCTCATGCGTCGCGGGGTGGGCCAAGACCAGCTCTCGCGGCTGACATACCCGGCGGGTCTTGACATGGGCCACGCGAGTGACGAGGAGATCGCGCTTTCGATCCTCGCGCAGATCCTGATGCTCCGGCATAACCGGGAATCGGTAGGCCCCTCGCCGGCGCACCAGATGCTCGAGCCGACCGCCGCACCGGCCGAGGCCGTGGACCCGATCTGCGACATGATCGTCGCGATCACGCCGACCGCGCTCCGAGCCGACTACGACGGCACCACCTATTACTTCTGCGGCGAGGGTTGCCGCCGCCGCTTCCTGAAAGACCCCGCCGCCGCGCTCGCGGCCGCGCGATGAAGGAAGTTGCGGCCGAACTCGAGCAGTGGCTTGCCACCGGGGAGCCCGCGGCGATCGCGACGGTCGTCCGCATCACCGGCTCGGCGCCGCGGCCGCTCGGTGCGACGCTCATCGCACGAGCGGGAGACAAGATCGCGGGCTCGGTGAGCAACGGCTGTGTCGAATCCGCCGTCTATGAAGAGGCGATGGCCGTCCTGAACGACGGTCGGACGCGCGTCGTGAACTACGGGATCAGCGACGAGTTCGCCTTCACCGTGGGGCTTTCGTGCGGCGGCTCCATCGATGTGCTCATCGAGCCGGTGGGCGCGCTGCATCGCGCGGCGCTCGAAGCGGTCCGGTCGGATCGGCCCGCGCTGCTCGTGCGGATCGTCGGCCCGGCCGATCGCGCGGGCACGGTCGCCGTCCTCACCGAGGACCGCGCCGAAGGCTGGTCGGCGGAGCTCGCCGAGCTCAAAGTCGCGGCGCTGGCCGCGCTTGGCGAGGGTCGCTCGCGCGCGGTCACGGCGCACATCGGCAACGAGGACGCGACAGTCTTCCTCGAGGCGCTCGCGATGCCACCGCTCCTCGCGATCGTGGGCGCAACGCATGTCGGCCAAGCGCTCGCCCACCTTGCGAAGGCGGTCGGGTATCGCGTGGTCGTCGCCGACCCGCGGTCCGCGCTCGCGAACGCCGAACGCTTCCCCGACATGGAGATTCTCGCCGCGTGGCCGGATGACGCGCTCGCGTCGCTGCGTTTCGCGCCGAGCTCGGCGGTTGCTGTCCTGGCTCACGACGACAAGTTCGATCATCCCGCGCTTCTCGCGGCGCTCCGGACCTCCGCGGGATACATCGGCGCGATCGGCAGCCGGACGACCAACGAAAAGCGCCTTGCCTGGCTGCGGTCCCAAGGCGTAGCCGACCGCGACATCGCGCGCGTGCACGCGCCGATCGGCTTGGACATCGGCGCGAGCAGCGTGGAGGAGATCGCGCTCGCGATCCTGGCCGAGATCGTCGCCGTGCGCCGTCACCGCAGGGGCGGGAGCCTCTCCGCGGAGTCTCTTGCGGCCGCGCGCTGAGGCCGATCCGCCGCAGATCGGTGGCCTGATCCTCGCGGCGGGCGAAGCTCGCCGGTTCGGAGCCCAAAAGCTGCTCGCGCCGCTCGACGGTCGACCGCTCGTCCAGCACGTCATCGACGCCGCGAACGCGTCGTGCCTCGAGGACATCGCGATCGTCGTCGGAGCGAACGCGGACGCACTCCTCGCCCGTGTCGAGTTGGGACGCATGCGCGTCGTGCGAAACCCAGACCCCGCGCGCGGTCTTGCGAGCTCGCTCCAGGTGGGCCTGCGAACGCTCGACCCGCACCTGCATGCCGCACTCGTGTTGCTCGGCGATATCCCCGGCGTGACCACGGCATTGATCGACGAACTCGTCGCGCTCGGCCGCGAGAGCCGTGCGTCAGCGGTCGTATCGGTCTGGCGCGGTCGCCGTTCGCCGCCGGTGGTCCTTCACAAGAGCCTTTGGCTCGCCGCTTTCGCGCTCGAGGGAGATATCGGCATGCGCGAAGTGCTCAAGGACGTGGGCGTCATCGAATTTGCCGTCACGGATGCGCTCGGCTCTCTCGACGACGTCGACACGCCGGAGGATCACGCCCGCGTTTCTGGGGCCGCTAGCCCCTAAGGCGCCTCGTGGACGCGCAGCTCGAGCAAGACAATGGCGCCCGTCGTCCCTGAGGCAGACAACGAGAGCGGCGTGCTCGTCGCGGTCACTCGATCGTCGGCGACGTTGATCAGCTCCTGGCCGTTGGCGAAGACGCTATAGATAGGTGTTCGCACGAGTACCGCCACCTCGATCGGCCCCCCGTTTGTCGCGGGAATCCGGGCGGGATGGCCGAGGACTTCGGTGATCCCGCTCGCAAGATCCTCGTAGACGAGCTCGATGTAGTCGGTAGACGTGTTGAGGCGGACCGCGATGCTGCGATCGCCCGCCGTTCGCACTCTCCAGATCAGCGTTCCGTCGGATTCCGGCGGGTCGCCGATGAGCGCGACGGCCATGAAGGGCGGTGTGAACTCTGGGAAGGTGATCGTGGCCCGGCCGGCTTCCTTGAACGTGAGGACGAGGTAACCCGCCCGAGTGTCGACGGAGGCGCCGCCGGTGGTAGTGAAAGTCGATGGTTCTGCGAAGTTGGCGACCCAGATCGGTTTCGTCGCCATCGCGATGCGTGGCGGGGGCGGGGCGGACTGCGGCGAGAAGAAAAACGGAAGCGCGAACGACGCCACGAGGAACACGAGCAAGAGCGCGCCGATGACCGTTCCCGCGATCGCGGCGATGCTCGGTCCCCCGTCCCCCTCACCCGAGGCCGCATCCGCGGGCGTGACCTGTGCCTCGGGGAGGGCGGCCGCGAGGCGCGCGCGAGCCGCCGGCGCGTTCGGTGCGGGCACGCGCACCACGTAGGTGAACACCGCGGGCGCCGCCTCCGCGACCGGAGTCGCCGCGGTCACGCCGCGATCGGCGCGGATCACTCGGAGATGGAACGCAAACACCGTCCCGGCGACCGCGGCGTCGACCGTGAAGTGCCAGATGTCGTGCCAGGTGGAGAGCGGGAAGTCCGCCGCGAGCGCGGCGTTGAGCAGCCGGTACAGAGCGGCGGAGCCGAAGACGAGCAGGCCGATCGCGCCGCCGAGCACGGCCAGATAGAGATACGCGCGTCGCTGCGGCGCGCGTCGCTCGGCCTCGTCGAGCCGGCGCTGCGCCTGCCACCAGTGAAACCCCCACGCGGGCAGACCGACGAGGACGAGCGCGAGATACGTCGCGGTCTCGCCCTTCGGGTGTGCGTTCATACCGAGGAGCTGGCTGCCGAGGACGCCCACGGTTCCGGCCGTGCCGATCGCCGTCATCGCCAACCCGAAGGCCGCGACGACATAGGTGTAGGAGCGGCGGATGGCCGCGGCGCGGGCGAGCTCCGACTCTCGGGCAGCCTCTGCCTCTACGGCGCGACGATGGAAAAGCCACAGCGGCGCGAAGATGATCGTGAAGCTGATCGGGAACCCGAGGTCGCGGACGAGGCTCGTGGTCTGGTCTTGGTACGGATCGCCGAGCAGACGCTGGATGACCGCCGCGGCGCCGAACGTGGTCGAGACGAGCACGACGATCGCCGAAAGGCCGACGATGAAGTAGATCGCAAGTTTCCGGATCACTGAGCGACGCTCGACACCCCCGTCGGCCGTCGGTTGGCGCAGGCCGCGCTGCAGCGGCAACCACGTACCGAGCCAAAGCGCGACGCCACTGAGGATCGGCGGAATCTGTCCGATGAGCTGGGCCACCAGGTTCTCGTCACGTGTCGGGCCGCCGGGAGATCCGAAGGTGGGGCCACTCTGCGGCGCGATGGCGTCAGCGATCACCCGGTCCCAGAGGCCCTGCAGCGTGAAGCCCGTCGAAAAGGCCGCGAAGAGGAGGCCGATCACCGCGAGCCCGTACAGCGCGAGATGGCGGACCTCGGCGGCGCGCCCACCGATCAGCGTCGCTCGTCGGTCGGCGAGCGAGACTCGCACGTGATACAGGAGGGCGCCGGCCGCGGAAAGGACCATTGCGGCAGCGCCTGCAGCTCGAGCGGACCACGCTGGCTCGAGGAGGATTCCGGGAAGAGCGCCGACGAATGTCCATTGCAGGAACAGCGTGAGCGTGCGCTGCCCGTAACCGAATACGAGGAGCGCAGTAACGAAGATGACGAGATGCAGGTAGAAGCTGCGGATCGCCGACGCGCGGGCGGCCACATCGCGGTGCGCGGCTCGGTCGGCGGCCCGGAACGAGAGCCACCATGCCGGTCCGCCGACGGCGAGGAGGGCGATCGCGAGGCTCGCCTGCTCACGGTAGAGGTCGCGGGCGCGGTTGAAGTCGTTGAAGACGAACGGGAGGCCGGTGAAGCCGCCCGAGGGCGCGTTCATCGTGATCTCCGCGCCGACCCGTAGGAGGTTCGCGACCGCGAGCACGACCATGTGGATGGCGACGAGCGCGACGATGTACAGGTACGCGCGTTGTACTGCCGGAAGCGTGCGCCCTTCCTCCACGAAACTGTGATGATGCGCTTCGAGGGGTAGCCAAACGTGCGGATGCCGACGTTCCCGATGAGACTAGTTGCCGGGACGCCCCGAGCGGGCCAAGGGTAGGGTCGCCAACCTCAATGAAACGCAGGCTCCTCGCGGTCGCCCTACTCGCCGCCGTGATCGGCTACTTCTCCGTTTCTTACGTGGCCGCCGCGACGTATGAGGACATAGCCCTCCGGACGCGCGACGGCCTCACCCTGAGGGGCTGGTTCTTCCCCGTTCGCGGGGACCGCGCCGCCATCGTGATCCACGGCCGGCACGCGAATCGCGCGGAATATCACGGTCGACTCGAACACATCGCCGACTTCCTCATCGCCCAGGGTTTCAGCGTTCTGCTGTTCGATCTTCGCGGCCACGGCGATAGCGACGGCGATCGTTTCTCGCTCGGCCAATTCGAGCGTTTGGACGTCGCGGCCGCGATCGACTTCGTGGCGGGCCGCGGCTTCGCTGAAAAGCGGATCGCCCTGCTCGGCATCTCTCTGGGCGCCGGCACCGCTATCCAGGAACTGCTCCTGCACCCGGATATCGGCGCCCTCGTCTCAGACTCGTCCTACATGGACGCGTTCACGGAAGTTCAGGAGGTGCTGCCACAAGAAGGCGGCATACCGGGTTGGTTCACGCCAGGTGTCTTCGTCATGACGCGGCTCGCCTTCGGGTTGGACGGCGACCAGGTGCGTCCGATCGAAGTCGTGCGCGCGCACCAGGAGCGGGCGATCCTGTTTATCCACTGCGACACCGACGGACTCATCCGCGTTCATCACGCTGAAGATTTGCGTGCTGCGAGCGCGAATCCGGCGAGCGCGCTCTGGATCGCGCACGGCTGCGACCACGCGGCGGCGAGCGATCTGTATCCGGCCGAGTACCGCACGCGCGTCCTCGCGTTCCTCGGATCGCAGATTCCATGAGGGCGCTCGTCCACATGATCTACGGCAGCCCCGGCGGCGGGATCCGGTAGCCGGGATCGCCGCCATCTTTCGGCGAGATCGCATCAGGCCGGACTGCGAGGAGGCGTACTTCGTCGCATCGGTGCGCGTCTGACGCCACGGGGCTAGCCAAAAACGACGCCCTGCCAGGGCACCCACTTTTGCGCCTGTTTGCTCCGGGACCAATCACGTGCTAGCACAGCCCGCGCGAATCGCCTGGGAGGAGCAACGACATGCGGAAGCACGTGCTCGCGATTCTCACGGTCATCCTGCTGATTCCGTCCACCGTCGTCGCACGCAATAACGACGCCGCGCCCACCGCGTACAACGAGTTCACTGTCACGCAGCTGCCATCGAGCTCAACCCCGACGCGCTTCAGCTCGCGCAGAGCTCGGACAAGCGTCGCGCGAAGGGCAAGACCCTCGGTCCGCTCGACGGGATCCCGGTCCTGTTGAAGGACAACATCGACACGGGCGACAAGATGCAGACAACCGCCGGATCATTCGCGCTCGCCGGCAAGCCCGCCACTCAGGACTCGACGGTCGCGGCGAATCTCCGCGCCGCGGGTGCTGTCATCCTCGGCAAGACGAACCTTTCGGAGTGGGCCAACTTCCGCTCGTTCTTCTCGACGAGCGGGTGGTCAGGTCGTGGCGGCCTCACCCACAATCCCTACTCGACGGACCGCAACGCCTGTGGCTCGAGCTCGGGCTCGGGCGCTGCCGCTGCGGCGAACTTCGCCGCGATCTCGGTCGGCACCGAGACCGACGGAAGCATCGTGTGCCCAGCGAACGTGAGCGCGGTCGTCGGGATCAAGCCGACGGTCGGTCTTGCCAGCCGCGCGGGGATCGTGCCAATCTCGCACACGCAGGACACCCCCGGTCCGCACGCGCGCACCGTCGCCGATGCGGCCGCGCTGCTGAACGTCCTCGCGAGCCGCACGTCGGACCCGCGCGATGCCGCCACCTCCGGCGTCCCGCTCGGATGGCAGGGCACGGGGAAAACTCGGCCGACACTCCCTGCTGATTACACGGCCTTCCTGAACACGGACGGCCTGCGCGGTGCGCGTCTCGGTGTGACGCGACAGGGCATCGACAACGCGCCCCCACAGGTCGTCGACGCCTTCGACAAGGCGATCGCGACCATCCAGAACGCCGGCGCGACGGTCGTCGACCTCGACAAGGCCAAGTTCACCTTCGCCCCGGCCGACGGCGAGTTCCTCGTCCTCGTCTACGACTTCAAGATCGACCTGCAGAAGTACTTCGCAACGCGCACGGGCGTTCCGATGGCGAACAAGACGCTCGCCGACGCGATCGCGTTCAACAGCGCGAACGCGTCCACCGAGATGCCGTACTTCTTCCAGGAGATCTTCCAGCTCGCTGAGTCCATGGACATCAGCGGTCCGCACCCCGAGGACAACCCGCAGGACGCGTTCGGCGGGATGACCTACAACCAGGCGCTGGCGATCGATCACAAGGCGGGCGCCAACGGTATCGACGCGGCACTGAGTCAATTCAACCTCGACGCGGTGGTCGCGCCAACCGACAGCCCCGGTTGGACGACCGACCTCATCATGTCGGACCACTTCGTCTTCGCGAGCTCCGGCCTCGCCGGGGGCCCTGGGTATCCGATCGTTCAGGTACCGGCGGCGAACGTGCTCGGGATGCCGATGGGCATCAGCTTCCTCGGAACCGCGTTCAGCGAGCCGACCCTGATCAGGCTCGCCTCGGGGTTCGAGGCAAAGACCCACGCGCGAACGCAGCCGACGTTCACCGGCAACATCACGACGCCGAACACGAACGGCACGACGCTCCAGCCGCCGAAGAAGACGAAGGACGCGAAGGACGTGCGTCCGCATCGCAGCTAGCCTCGGGAGCCGCACACGCGAAGGGGAGGACGCGCGTCCTCCCCTTCTTCTTACCCGTCTACAAGATCGCGTGCGCGCCTGCGGAGGATCGCCTCGGCTTCGGTCGCGAGGCGCTCAACCAGTGCACCCGCGGGCTCGATCGAGTCGATGAGGCCGGCGTCCTCGCCCATGAGCAGCGTGCCATGCTGGGCGTCGCCCGCGGCGCGGGCGGCCTGCAGGGACTGCCGAACCTCGTTCAAATGCCGCCGAAGCTCGCCTTCGCGCCCGAGCCATTCTTCGATGAAGGCGTTGCGAAGGACGCGGGCATACGCGCCGGGCCACACCTGCCCGGCCGCGATGTCTGGGATTTCGGTGATGAGCGTGTTGTGCCCATCGCTCTCGACGATCGCCCGCTTGTACCCATCGGGAAAGGGCGCCTCGTTCGTCGCCAGGAATCGAGTCCCCAGCAGCACACCGTCCGCACCGAGGACCAGCGCCGCCGCGACCCCCGCGCTGTCGGCGATACCGCCCGCGACGACGACCGGCGTGTTCGGGAGCGCGCGAATCACCATCCGCGCGAGCGGCAGCGTTGCCATCACCCCGACATGCCCGCCGCCCTCGGTCCCCTGCGCGACGACGACATCGGCGCCAGCCT
>VBEY01000250.1 GCA_005889295.1 Chloroflexota bacterium
GTTGGAGCATTGCCTCGCTTTCGTATGTGCCTACGAGGAAAGGACGCTTGTCGGCTTCGCAAAACTCGCATGGGATGGCGGCATGCACGCCTTCCTACTGGATCCGACGGTGCACCCTCGTTTGCAGGGTCGGGGCATCGGCCGCTCGCTAATTGAGCGTGTCGTGGCGGCGGCGCGGACCCGTAGCGTCGTGTGGATCCACGTCGACCACGACCCACGGCTCGCGGAGTTCTATCGCAAATGCGGATTCGTCCACACGGAAGCGGGCCTGCTCAGGGTTGCTCCGGATCAGCGATGAAGGATGCCGCGGGGCCACCGTGGTCGGACGCTACCGGTCCGGGTTGGTGTCAGGACCGGAGGTCACGTTGTGACCGCGGCGCGATCGGTGTGCTTTCGCTAGGGAATATCTGAGCCGACAAGTTTAGAGCGTCTGAAGGTCGCCGTCGGCATGGACCGCTCGGTGGCGGGGCCATCAGTCTGTGCGATGAAGTGGCCTCGACACGCCTTTCCTCGAACAGCGACTTCGTCAAGCTGTGGACCGGCTTCACGATCGCGCGCGTCGGGAGCCAGATCACGGTTCTCGCGCTGCCGCTCACCGCCGTACTGCTGCTCGGGGCCGGCGCAACCGAGACCGGTCTGCTCGTCGCGGCGCAGATGGCGCCCTCGATCGTGGCCGGTCTCTTTATCGGTGTCTGGGTCGATCGTCTTCCGCGCCGGCCGATCCTCATCGTGTCGGACATTGGGAGCGCGATCGTCATCGGCACTGTCCCGCTCGCAGCCGCGCTCGGCGTGCTCAGCCTCGCGCAGCTGTACGTCGTGTCGTTCCTCGGAGGGGCGTTCGCGGTCTCGACCGATCTTGCGCGCGCCGCGTTCGTTCCAGCTCTGGTCGGGCGGAGCCGGCTCGTCGCCGCGAACAGCCGCCTGCAGGCCTCGAACGCCGTGGCGCAAGTTGCCGGCCCGTCTCTCGGCGGCATCCTCGTCCAGACGCTCACCGCGCCGATCGCGATGCTGTGCGATGCGGTCGGCTTCGTCGTTTCGGCCCTCTTCATCGCCGCGATCCGCTCGCCCGAGGCGCCTCGTTCGCGCGAGGCCGAGGCGAGCGTCTGGCGCGAGATCACCGACGGTTTGCGCTGGGTCCGCCAGCAGCCGATCGTTCTGCGTTGCATCACGGCAATCGCACTCGCGAACATCGAGTGGTTCGCGGTCCAAGGGGTGCTGGTGGTCTATGCGACGCGCGAGCTCGGGCTCTCGCCGGCGCTCCTCGGCATCTCCCTCGCGGTGATCGGCCCTTTGAGCCTTCTCGGCGCCGCCCTCGCGGGCCCGCTCACGGCGCGATGGGGACTCGGGCCGGTGATGATCGCCGCGCTCTTCCTCGAAACGCTGAGCCGGCTACTTCTCCCGTTCGCCGGGGGAACTCCGGAGCAGGCGGCAGTGGTGCTTGGTCTCTCACAGAGTCTCCTCGGTCTCACCGTGCCCCTGTGGGTCGTCAGCTCGGTCAGCCTGACCCAGGCGCTGACGCCTGAGCACCTTCTCGGTCGCGTGAATTCGGCCACCCGGTTCGTCGCGTTCGCGGTCGCGCCACCGGCAGCATTCGGCGCGGGCCTCGTCGGCGACCTCGTCGGGTTGCGGCCGACACTCTTCGCGTCCGCGGTCATCGCAGCCCTTGCTTTCCTGTACCTCCTCCTCTCGCCCGTCCGCGAATTCCAGCACCCCACACCGCACGCCGAAGTCGCCTGACGAAGACGCCACGGGACGCGGTGCGCACCGAAGCGCAGACTGGGTCGCAGTGCCGCAGACGCTATGCGCCCATCTCCGTCGAGCCCGGGACCACCGTCCGAACACGCCCAATGGCTGCGAGGAGTGTCTCGCCTCGGGAGACTCCTGGGTTCATCTCCGGCTCTGCCTCGAGTGCGGCCACGTCGGGTGTTGCGATGACTCGCCGAACAAGCACGCCACGAAGCACTACCGCGCGACATCGCATCCGGTGATCCGCTCTTTCGAACCGGGCGAGCGTTGGCGGTACTGCTACCCAGACGATCTCTTCGTCGAGTAAGCCTCAGCGCGAGCTCGTCACTCCGATCCGCGGGCAAAGATCGCGCAGCACGCACTCCGAGCACCGCGGGCGTTGTGCGGCGCACACCTCCCGCCCGTGACGGATGAGGTTCATGTGCAGCGCGTACATCTCGTCGTCCGGAACGGTCTCCTGGAACGCGGCCTGCGTCGCGACCGCCCCTGACCGCGGCGGCACCAGGCCGAGTCGGATCGCGACGCGATGGACATGCGTGTCGACGGGGAAGTAGGGGCGATCAAGTGAGAAGAGGAGCACGCATGCCGCCGTCTTTGGCCCGACGCCGGGAAGGGCCAGGAGCGTGTTCCAGAGATCCCGGTCCGGAACGTTCGTGAACGCTCGTTCGTCCAAGGGCACACCGCTCTCGCGGATCCCGCGCAGCATCGCCCGGATACGCACGGCCTTCGTCGGCCCGAGGCCGCCCCGACGAATCGCTCGGGCGAGCGCGGGAAGGGGCGCGTCGGCGACGTCGTCCCATGTGTCGAACCGTCGACGAAGATCCGCGTACGCGCGGTCGCGGTTCGTGTCGCTGGTGTGCTGGGACAGCACCGTCAGCACGAGCTCCTCGAGCGGCGGGAGGTGTCGAGGTGGTGGCGGTGTCCCATAGGAGCGGGCCAGGCGACGCGCGATCGCTCTAAGACGCCGCCGGTCCACCAAAACCAAGCGTATCGGGAATGGCGGGAACGCCCACAACGTTGCGATAAAGTGACCGGATGGCCGAGGACGCGTTCGAGAGAGAGGCGCTCTCCTACATCGACGCGCTGTACCGGACGGCGCTCCGGATGACGCGATCGGAGGCGGACGCGGAGGACCTCGTGCAAGAAACGTATATCCGCGCCCTCCGTTTTCGCGAGCAGTTCGCGCCAGGCACCAACCTCAAGGCGTGGCTCTTCCGAATCCTCACGAACACCTTTATCAACGCGTACCGCAAACGCTCCCGACAGCCACAGACCGCCGAGCTGGACGATGTCGACGAGTTCTCGCTCTACCGGCGAATGTCCCAGGAAACGCCCGGGTCGAATTCCTCTGACCCCGAACAGGAGTTTCTCGACGGGATCGTCTCGAGCGAGGTGAAAGAGGCCCTCGCGGCGCTGCCGGAGAAGTTCCGGACGACGGTGCTGCTCGACGTCGAGGGGTTCTCCTATAAGGAGATCGCCGAGATGGTCGGAGTCCCGATCGGCACGGTGATGTCACGGCTTCATCGCGGTCGCAAATTCCTGCAGCAGCGGCTTTACGAAGTCGCCCGCGAGCGCGGAATCGCCGCGCTCCGGACCGGCGGGCAACGACCGGACTAGGAGGACGGGATGGACTGCGACGACTGCCTCGAGAAGCTCTACGCGTTCCTCGACCAGGAGCTCGAGTCAAACGAACGTAAACAGGTCGCGAGCCACCTCGAAGGATGCACCGACTGCGGCGACAACCTCGTGTTCGAGGAGCGCTTCCTGAAGGTGATCAGCGACTGCGGGACCTCCGATATCGCTCCCGCGGAGCTCCGACGACGCGTCGCGGAGCGGTTACGGAGCGACGTTCCCCCGACGACGGCTTGAACTCTTTCCGGTCAGGTCTGTTGACATCATTGACGTGATTGTGTCTATATAACCGTCAATGAGTGGCCAGGAGGAGGTGATCCACTGATGCCAGCAAAGAAGAAGGCGAAGAAGTCCTCGAAGAAGAAGCACTAAGGTTGTCCTGAGCGACGACGGATGTCGTCGCTTTTTTGATTTTCGAGTCTGGCACCTTTCGCGAACTCGCCGATCCGCGTAGGCCTCGCGGATCGGTTTCTTTTTGTCCGAGTACGCTCGACGTCATCGCACGCCAGCGTTCTCTCCCGGCCGTCCAGCAGATCGCGGTCGCCGCCGGCATCCTCACCGCGGTGACAGTCGCGTCCATTCTTCGTCTCGCGGCCTCGCCCAACGCAGCGATCTTTGGTATCGCCGCGCCGCTTTGTGGTATCGCGCTCGGGGCGTATTTGGCTGGAAAACTGGCCAAATATGCGGGCCTGTACCACGGAGCGCTCGTAGGAGTCGGCTACGTGCTCGCCGAGGCCATCGGTCTCGCACCGTCACCACTGGAGCTCTCGGGCGACGGCCTCACGGAGGGCCTGTCGGTCATCGCGGGCGACGCTCTTGTCCTGGCCCTCGCAGCTCTGGCCGGTTGGATCGCAGCGCCGCAGGCAACGTCTTCGTCTTCTTCGGGTACGGGCAGAGATCGCTGATCGGGCAGATCGGGCAGAGCGGCGTTGGTCGGCAGACGCGGCGACCGTGGAGAACGAAGCACCACGTCACCCTGATCCAGTCCTTCTTCGGGTAGATCGCCCGGAGGCTGGCCTCGATGTCCGGTCCCGCTCGGTCCATGCGGAGCCGCTCGGCGACGCGAGCCACGTGGCGGTCGACGGCGACCGCGGGGACCCCAAAAGCCGCTCCGAGGACGATCGATGCCGTCTTGCGACCGACGCCGTGCAGCCGAGTGAGCGCGTCCATGTCGGACGGCACCTCTCCGCCGAACTCCTCGAGGAGCCCACGAGCCATCGCGCGAAGCGATTTCGCTTTCTGGTTGAAGAAGCCCGTCGCCTTGATGTCCCGCTCGAGGACGCCGGCCGGCGCCGCCCCGTAGTCCGCCGGGGTGCGGTACTTGGCGAAGAGGACTCGGGTGACCTCGTTGATGCGCTCGTCCTGCGCCTGGGCGGCCAGGATCGTGGCGACGAGCAGCTCGAGCGGGGACGAAAAGTGGAGCGTGGGTCCCCAGTCGGGGTTGGCCTTCGCGAGGCGGGCGAGGATCTTCCGGGCCCGCGCACGGAGGGCGGGATCGGGTCGCTTGATCGCGCGGGGCTTCGGCCGCTTGGGCCGCGCCGGCATCGCTGAACCATACTCGCGACCGATCAGGGGAGGAGGTCGCCGCATGCCGCCAAAGAAGCGCGCGCCGTACCGGCCCTTCGAGTACCTCGAGGGTGGCGCCGACTACCGGGCGTTCGAGCTCGCCAAGGAGCTCGACCGTGTGCCGTCGTCACCCTTCGCTCTCGATGCCGCGCAGACGAGGCGGCTCGAGCGGATTCTCGCGACCGCTCCGCTCGTCTCGTCACATGACCACTGCATCGTCATGCCGGAGGACATCGGGCTGATCCACGAGTACGCGCGAGAGCGCCGCACGTGGACGGGATACGCCGGGCTTGCCGCGGCGGGTGTCGACGTGGTTCTGGAGGCCTTCCTCGACGGCATGGGCGGCTGGCGCTGGGACGACGTGCTGTTCGACCTCGGGATGCGCTATTCGGACATCGCGCATCAGGATTTCCTGTACCGTGCCGACACCACGGCGGACGTCGAACGCGCGAAGCCCGAGGGCAAGTGCGCGCTCGTCGCGACGCTCGAATGCGCGACGATGATCGAGGATGACATCGACCGGATCGACGTCCTCTACGGGTTCGGTGTTCGCGTCATGGGCATCACGTACAGCGAATCGAACGGCCTCGGGTCCGGGCTTCGCGAGGAGCGTGACGGGGGCCTGACCGACCTCGGGCGCGCGACGGTGCGGCGGATGAACAAGGTCGGGATGACCATCGACGTCTCGCATTGCGGCGATCAGACGTCACTCGACACGATTGAGTCCAGCGAGCGGCCCATCCTCATCACGCACGCCGGCGCACGTGGTCTCTGGAATACGAAGCGGATGAAACCCGACGCGGTCCTGAAAGCGTGCGCGGCCAAGGGGGGCGTCATCGGCATCGAGGCGGCGCCGCACACGACACTCACCGACAAGCACCCGCTCCATTCCATCGATTCGGTGATGGAGCACGTGGCGTACTGCGTCGAGCTCATGGGGGTCGATCACGTCGGACTCGGGCCGGACACCCTCTTTGGGGACCACGTCGGTCTACACAAGGCGTTCGCGGCGGCGCTCTCGATCGGCCGGATCCAGCAGGGGGTCACGTACACCCCGGTCAGGTACGTCGAGGGGATGGAGAGCCCAGCGGAGGCGATGCCCAACGCGGCTCGCTGGCTCGTGGCTCACGGGTACGCCGACGCGGACATCGCGAAGGTCCTCGGCGGCAACGTGCTGCGCGTCCTCAAGGAGACCTGGGCGCGCTAGCCAGAGGCTACGTCCCGGTGAGATCGGCCCACGTGATGAGGACGCGGAAGGCGCGACACCAGACGACCACGCTCTGGAAGCTCCCCAAGTCCGCGCTGGCCGGGACTTCGTAATTGAAGGACCCGTTCGTCGCCTTGAGAGCCCCGAGATAGAGGCTCGTCCCCTCCTCCCACTTTCCTCCCGTCTCGCGGGAGAGGTAGACGTGAACGTCCGGCGCGTTCGTGATCGTCACGTCCTCGAAGCGGACGAAGCGCTGGCCGCCGACGTCGACGATCCGGACCGGCCCCTTCCCGTTGTGGATGGCGTCGACGTAGCCCAGCTCGCCTGACCGGAGCACGCGCGCAGTAACGGCCGTGGACGTTGGCGCTGCGATGACCCCGGCGGTCGCTGAGGCGACGCTCGCGGCGGCGGTCGGAGCGGCCGAGGGCAGCGCTTCGTCCCTATAGGTACGAACGAACAGCGGCGAGGCCAGGTACCAGACGATGACGGACAGCACCACGACGGTTACGAGAACGCTGGCGAGGCGACCCGGGTGGCCGGAGAGGTAACGCCCGATGCCCCTCACCGTCACATGCTGGCACGGCCCGCAATTGACGCCTGCTCGGCCGCCTCCTACGCTCGTCCGTCAAACGCGGGCCGTTCGAAGCGTGAGGAATACGCGAAGGCCCGAAGACCCAAATCGCATGTGGGAGGATCGAATGCAGCGACGTTGGTACACAGCCGGTGCGATCATCGCCGGCCTCGCGATGGTGGCGACGGCTTGCACAGGGGGCACCGGTGGTGGCGGTGGCACGACGAAAGGGGAGATCATCGTCGCCAGCGACCAGCCGACATCGGGCGGCGACGCGTCCGACGGTATTCCCGCTCAGAACGGGATCCAGTTCGCGGTGGAGCAGGCGGGCTCGATAAAGGGCTTCAAGCTCACCTTCAAGGGCTGGGACGACACCGTGAACGGAAACCACGATCCACAGAAGGGCGCTCAGAACATCCAGGAGATGATCGCGGACGCGAAGATCCTGGGGATGGTCGGGCCCAACAACTCGAACGTTGCGCGCGCCATGATCCCGATCGCGAACCGCGCAAGCTTCGTGATGATCAGCGCCGCCAACACCAATGAGTGCCTGACGCAGACGTTCCCGTACTGCGAAGCGGACACCGGGACGACGCCGGCAAAGCTTCGGCCGAACGGAGTCAACAACTACTTCCGCATCGCCGCAGCTGACACGTTCCAGGGCCCGGCGGCGGCGGACTACGCGGTCGACACCCTCAAGGCCACAAAGGTCGCCGTGTGGTCTGATAACGAGACCTTCGGCAAGGGCGTCGCCGACAAGTTCAGCACGGAGCTCCAGAAGAAGGGCGGCACGGTCGTCGTCCGACAGGACTTCGATACGAAGACGACCAACGACTGGAAGCCCTTCCTCACCGATGCCAAGAACAAGGGCGCGCAGGCCATCTACGCCGGCGCCACCAGCGGCACCAAAATCTGCATCCCGCGCGCGCAAATGAAGGGCATCCTCGACGTCCCGTACATGGTCCCTGACGGTGGGGTCAACGCGCAGTGCATCAAGGACGCGGCGGAGAGCGCCGCGAACATGTACGGCACCGTCGCCGCCGCCGACGCGAACCAGAACCCCGACGCGAAGGCGACCATCGACGCATTCAAGGCCCGGTTCACCAAGAAAGAGGACGTCGGCTCGTACACCTTCCCGGCATACGACTGCGCCAAGATCCTGATCGACGCGATCGGCCGCGCCATCGACGCGAACGGCGGCAACCTGCCGAGCCGCGAGCAGGTCCGCAAAGCCGTGAGCGAGACAAAGAACTTCAAGGGCACCACGGGCACGTACACATTCGACCCGAACGGGGACCCGACCTCGCCGACGATGGCGATCTTCCAGACCAAGGGGTCACCACTTGACTGGGTATTCGTGAAGCAGTTCGGGGTCGGCGGCTAGCAGACACACGTGAGTGGAGGGGGCGAGACTCGCCCCCTCCCCATTGAGGGGGGCATGTGGTCGGCTCGCTGAAACAAGCACGGGTCGCGTTCGTCGAGGCTCCTATCGGCCGTCTCGTGAACCTACTGGTGATCCTCGCCGTCCTCTACGTGATTTTCATCCTCGCGACGAAGATCCTTGCCCAGGGACCCAGCTACTTCCTGCAGATCCTGACGTACGGGGTGGCCAACGGGGCGATCTACGCCCTGGTCGCCCTCGGCTACACGATGGTCTACGGGATCATCGAGCTCATCAACTTCGCGCACGGCGACCTGTTCACTCTCGGAGGTTTCATCTCGCTCTTCTTACTTCCGATCTTCGGCGCGGACGCGAGCAAGGCCGGCACCGCCGGGATCATCCTGCCGCTCATCGCGGTCTTCCTCGTGACGATGCTCATCTGCGGTGCCATCAACGTCTCGATCGAGCGCGTCGCGTACCGGCCGCTCCGCCGCGCGCCACGCCTGGCTCCGCTGATCACCGCGGTCGGAATGTCGTTCGTTCTCGAGGGCCTGATGTTTCTTTGGAAAGGTCCGTTCAACCTTCCCTACCCGAACTTGTTACCCACGACTGGCATCGCGATCGGCGGCGCCACGATCGGCCTGAAGGATATCTTCGTGATCGCCCTCGCCGCGATCCTCATGGTCGTGCTGGCGCTGTTTGTGAGCCGGTCGACGCTTGGGAAAGCGATGCGCGCGACGGCCCAGGACCAGGACGCCACGGAACTGATGGGGATCGACATCAATCGCACCATCGCGGCGACCTTTTTCATCGGAGCGGTGCTCGCGGGCGCGGGCGGAACAATCTTCGGTCTCTACTACAACACCCTGGTCTTCGACCTGGGTTTCTCGGCGGGGCTCTTCGCTTTCACGGCAGCGGTGTTCGGCGGCATCGGGAACATTCAGGGCGCGGCCCTGGGGGGCCTCCTGATCGGTCTGATCACGGCGATGTGGGATGGATACATGGAGTCGACCTGGACGCAGGTCATCATCTTCGCGATCCTGATCCTCGTCCTCGTCTTCAGGCCCACCGGCCTCCTCGGGATGCGGGTGCCTGAGAAATGAGGCGACTCGGATCGCGGCTCGGATCGATCCTGGAGAGCGACCCGCGGAAGAACCCGAACGCGGTCGTGTTCCTCCTCCTTGCGCTCGGCGCGATCGCCTTTCCGATCGGGGTTCAGATCGTCACCCGCGGCAGCGGCAGCTTCCTGATCTCGCAGGCCGCGGACGCTGGCGTGTACGTCCTCCTTGCCATCGGTCTGAACGTCGTCGTGGGGTTCGCCGGCCTGCTCGACCTCGGCTACGCGGCGTTCTTCGCGATCGGCGCGTACACCTACGCGTTCGTGGCGTCGGACCATATGGAGTTCACGCCGATACATCAGGCCATCCACATCCCGTTCTGGATCGCGCTCCTCGTCGGCATGTTCGCCGCTGCGACCGCGGGTGCGATCCTCGGTGCGCCGACCCTGCGGCTGCGAGGCGACTACCTGGCGATCGTGACCCTGGGCTTTGGCGAGATCGTGCCGCGCCTCTTCCGGAACGCGGCGACGTGGACGAGTGGCGTCAACGGGATCTCCGCTCTCGACACGCCCGCGCTTCCGATCTGGATCAACGGACCGTGGTCCGGCGACGCTTTCGCGGTCGTCCAGAACTTCAAGATCATCGACCCGCTGGCCTACTACGTGATCATGGCCATCCTCGTCGCGATCTCGGTCGTTCTCGTGAACAATCTGCGACGGTCGCGGATGGGTCGCGCCTGGATGGCCGTGCGCGAGGACGAGGTCGCGGCCGCAGCGATGGGCGTCAACACGGTCGGCGTCAAGCTGCTGGCCTTCGGCATCGGCGCCGCGTTCAGCGGCTTCGCGGGGACGTTCTACGGGGCCAAGCTGTCTCTGGTATCGCCGGAGAACTTCGGTTTCACGGTCTCCATCACCATCCTCATCATGGTCGTGCTCGGGGGGATGGGGAACATTCCCGGCGTCATCGTCGGCGCGCTCCTCATCTACTACGTGATCTTCAACATCCTGCCCGGCCTCCCCCAGCAGGCCGCCGACTTCGCCAACTCGATCGGCGCCACGGGCCTCAACACCCCAAGCGGCGACTGGCCGGGTCTTTCGGGGGAGGTGCAGCGACTGAAGTTCCTGATCTTCGGTCTCATCCTGGTGCTCACAATGCTGCTTCGGCCTCAGGGCCTGCTGCCGAGCCGGCAGCGCGCGGAAGAGCTCCAAAAAGGCGTGCACGAGGACACGGTCATCGAAGACCTGAACGCGGAGACCACATGACCGTCGAGACCGCAGCCGCCCCACCGATCCTGCGCATCGACCACGTGACGAAGCGCTTCGGCGGCCTCGTCGCGGTCGACGACGTGACGTTCGACGTCAAGAAGGGGGAGATCTTCGCGCTCATCGGACCGAACGGCGCGGGTAAGACGACGCTCTTCAACGGCATTACCGGCATCTTCCCGCCAACCAATGGCCGGATCGTTTTCCAGGGCCGAGAGATCACCGGTGCGAAGCCCCACCAGGTCGCCGCGTTCGGCATCGCGCGGACCTTTCAGAACATCAGGCTGTTCGAGTACATGTCGTCCCTCGACAACGTCCGTCTCGGGCAGCACTGTCGCATGCACGCCAAGCTGTGGGACTCGCTCTTCAAGACACCCGTCGAGCACCGCGAGGAAAAGCGCGTGACGGATCGTGCGATGGAGCTACTCCAGTTCGTCGGCATCGAGCGATACACACATGTGTATGCGCGCAACCTGCCCTATGGCTCGCAGCGCCGGCTCGAGATCGCGCGGGCGCTGGCCACGAATCCCGCTCTTCTGCTCCTGGACGAGCCCGCCGCCGGCTTCACGCCGCAGGAGAAGGTCGAGCTGATGGGCCTCGTGCACAAGATCGTCGACCAGGGAATCACCGTGTTCCTCATCGAGCACGACATGAAGGTCGTGATGGGGGTTTCCCGTCGAATCGTCGTGCTCGACCACGGCGAGAAGATCGCCGAAGGCACGCCCGAGCAGGTGCGCCGCGACCAGCGCGTGATCGAGGCCTACCTGGGGACGCAGCACTAAGTGGGGCTCCTTGACGTCGCGGGGATCAACGTCTTCTACGGACGCGTCCAGGCGCTCCGCGGCGTCTCTCTGAGCATCAACCCAGGCGAGATCGTCGCGCTGATCGGCTCGAACGGCGCGGGCAAGACGACAACCCTGCGCACCGTCTCCGGTCTCAGCCATCCCACGACCGGTCGCGTCGTCTTCGACGGACGGGACATCACCGCCTCCCCGGCCCACGAGGTGGTGCGCGCCGGCATCGGCCATTCCCCTGAGGGCCGGCGTCTTTTTCCACGGATGATCGTTCTCGACAACCTGATGATGGGAACGTACTCGCGGAAGGACCGCGCGGGCATTCCGAGCGACATCGCGCGCGTGTACGACCTCTTCCCGCGTCTCAAGGAGCGTACGAAGCAGCTCGCGGGAACGCTCTCCGGCGGCGAGCAGCAGATGCTGGCGATCGGACGCGCACTCATGGCGCGCCCGAAGCTCCTCATGCTCGATGAGCCGTCGCTCGGCCTCGCGCCGATCCTGTGCGAAACGATCTTTCGCGTGCTGACCGAGATCAACACGCAGGGAACGCCGATCCTCCTGGTTGAGCAGAACGCGAGCAAGGCGCTCGAGGTCGCGCACCGCGCATACGTTCTCGAGACGGGCTCGATCGTTCAGACCGGGACGGGCAAGGAGCTCCTTTCCTCGCCCGACGTGCAGCGCGCCTACCTCGGTATGTGAGAGGAACTCTTCCCTAAACTTCGCGGGTGACCCGCACCGTTCCGCACATCCAGGTGCCCGCCGACGTCGAGCGGGTGGTCGCGCGGCTCGTCGCCGCGGGGCACGAGGCCTTCGTCGTCGGGGGATGCGTTCGCGACGCGTTGCGTGGCGTGGACCCGCACGACTGGGACGTCGCGACGAGCGCGACGCCGGATGAGATCCAGCAGGTCTTCCGGCACTCGCTCTACCTGAACCGGTTCGGCACCGTCGTGGTCCGCCAGGGCGATCACGAGATCGAGGTCACCACGTACCGGATCGAAGCCGACTACGCGGATCACCGCCACCCCACGGCGGTCACGTTCACGGACTCGCTCCACGAGGACCTTTCACGCCGCGACTTCACGATGAACGCGATGGCCTGGCGCCCCGGGATCGGTGGGCAGCTCGGGGAGCTCGTGGACCCATTCGGTGGGCAGCGGGACCTCGAAGCACGCGTGGTGCGGGCCGTCGGCGAGCCGCGCGAACGCTTCGCGGAAGATGCCCTGCGGATGTTGCGCGCCGTGCGTTTCGCGACGCGCCTCGGTTTCATGATCGACCCGCGGACCGCCGACGCGATCCGCGATTCAGCCGCTCTCGCGAGGAACCTGTCGGGTGAGCGGATCCAGCAGGAGATGACCAAGATGCTCGAGGCGCCGAAGCCGTCCGAAGCGTTCCGCCTGCTCTCGGATCTCGGGCTTCTCGCGGTCATCTGCCCGGAGCTTGAAGAAGCGAAGGGGACTCCGCAGGACAAGGCCGTCGCACAGAACGTCTTCGAGCATTCGCTCGCGACGCTCGATGCCACGCCTGCGGACGACCTTGTGCTGCGCCTCGCTGGACTCTTTCACGACATCGGGAAGCCGGCCACGTTCGCCGACGGTCACTTCCACCAGCACGAGTTCGTCGGCGAGGCGAAAGCGCGGGACATCCTGCGCCGCTGGCGTTTCGATAAAGAGACCGTGACCCGCGTGACGCACTTGGTCCGCAACCATATGTTCTGGTACCAGAGCGAGTGGACGCCCTCGGCGGTCCGCCGCTTCATCCGGAAAGTTGGGCTCGAAAACATCCCGGCGCTGTTCGCGCTCCGCAAGGCTGACAACATCGGGAGCGGGGCTCGATCCCCGCGCATGTACGCGCTCGAGGCGCTCTGGGAGCGCGTGCAGGAGGAGATCCGCGCGGCGTCGGCTTTCTCGCTGAAGGACCTCGCGATCGACGGCAACGATGTGATGACCGAGCTCGGCATCCCGCCGGGGCCGCGTGTCGGACGGATTCTCGACGAGCTCTTCGAGCGTGTGACCGACGATCCGAAACTGAACACGCGCGAACGCCTCTTGGAGCTCATGCGCGACATCGGTGGGGGCTAGACGGCTCCCACCGCGCAGTCAGCGCCTCGTCTTAGCGAAACTCCGGGCTAGCTCGCCGCGTGCGGAGTGCTGCCGACTGACGACACCGGTCGGGTCGAGCCATTTCCGGTCTTCGCGACCGGCTCAGTCGTGCGGACCTTCTCGACGCTTTCGCCCAGGCGACGGCGTGCTTCGTCCCCGGTGAACGGCGCAAAGAGCAGGGCGATGGCTGCGCCCACGATCGCGCCGAGCACCAACCCGAGCGCGAGCGTCCCGAAGAGCGTTCCATCGGAATGGCCGCCAACGACACGCCGTACCTCGGTCTTTCCTTCCCCCAAAAGCTCATTCGCACGCTTGGTCGCCTGACCCCTCAGGTCATCGACGACATCCTGCAGATCCTTCACGCTGACCATGACTTCCTCCTCGCGCGTTCGAAGCGCAGCCTACGGCTTTGCAGGGCCGGTGCCAGCCTCGCCCGCCGCTCCGCCGGGCGGCCGAGAAAGGGCCGCCTCGATGAACGGATCGATGTCGCCGCCGAGCACGCGCGTCGGATCACCGATCTCGAGGCCGGTCCGATGGTCCTTCACCAGCGTGTACGGATGGAGGATGTAAGAGCGGATCTGGCTTCCCCAGTCCGCAGAGCGCAGCTCGCCGCGTTCCTTCGCCTGCGCCTCCTCCTGCTCGCGCACCTGACGCTCGAGCAGCCGCGCGCGAAGGATCTTCATGGCCGTCTCTTTGTTCTGCAGCTGCGATCGCTCGTTCTGGCAGGCCACGACGATCCCTGTCGGTAGGTGCGTGATGCGCACGGCCGTCTCGGTTTTGTTCACGTTCTGGCCGCCGGCGCCCGTCGCTCGGTACGTGTCGATGCGCAGGTCCTCAGGCCGCACCTCGACTTCCGCCTCGCTCTCGACCTCGGGCGTGGGGTCGACGAGCGCGAACGACGTCTGGCGCCGCTTCTGGAAGTCAAACGGCGAGATGCGTACGAGCCGATGCGTGCCACGCTCGGTTTTGAGATAGCCGTACGCGTATGGACCTTCGACCGTAAGGGTCGCGCTCCGGAAACCGGCCTCGTCGCCGGGCGTGGATTCGAGGAGCTCCGCCTTGAAGCCGCGACGCTCGGCCCAGCGCAGATACATTCGCACGAGCATCTCGGCCCAATCGGCGGCGTCAGTGCCGCCGACCCCGGCGGAGATCGCGAGGACGGCGCTCCGCTGGTCGTACGGCCCAGAGAGCTGTGCCTCGAGGCTCGCGCGCGCGACTTCCTCGGTGAGCTGCGCAGTGTCGTGGGCGATGTCGGCTTCCATCTTTGGATCTCCGTCGGCCATCGACGCGAGCTCGCTCAGATCTTTGGCGCGCGCGCGGAAGTGCTCCCACCGCGTCAAACGATCGCGCTGACTTCCGAGTCGCTTCAGGATCTTCTGTGCGCGCTGCCGGTCCTCCCAGAGGTCCGGCTTGATGGACTCGGCCTCTAGCTCCGCGACCTCGCGCGAAAGAGCAGGCAGGTCAAAGGAACACCGCCATCCGTTCGATGCGGTCGCGCAGCGAGGTGAGCGCCGCCTGGTCGATCGTCAAAATCGTGCTAGCGCTTGCGCGGGCGCTCGAACGTGGTGGTCACGGGTTGCACCACCGGAGCCAGCTTGCCCGCGGCGAACGAGACGAAGGTCACGCACGGGCAATACGTGTTTCGCGGGCAGCGCGGACAATCGCCATTACAGTCCAACGTCGCTCCGTAGGAGCACTTGAGGCAGTTGTCCTCGCAGACGATCCATTCCTTCATGGCGCGGTGTCCTCTCTAGGGCGTGCCGGGTAATTGCTGTCGGTCCAGACGACCCGCCCACGCTCTCCCCACTGCGAGTTGTGTGTCGCTTTCCGTACGAATCTTATCCGCGCGAGTGGGGCTTGAGAAGAGGGCAAACAGCCGGTTTTGGCCCGAAAATCCGTTCCCTTTCAGGCCCGGCGCGATTTCCGGAGGTAGTCGAGGGCGCCCCTGAAGGGGCGCGGGCGGACGCCAAAGACGGGCTCGAGCGCGTTCTGGCGGGGCGTGCTGTCGACCGCGAGAAGGTCCAGCTGGGCGATGGTGACGGGCGGGTCCGGCATCAGGAGGCCCATGAGAAAAGCCGGCGGCTTCATGAGGGGCACCGGGACGTGCAGCGTCGGCCGGCGCTTGCCAGTCGCGCGCATCGTCTCGCCCAACATGTCGTCGTACGTTACGAACTCGAGGCCGCCGATCTCGTGCACGCCCGAGATCTCCCCGCGTTCGATCGCGGCCACGATCGCCTGCGCGATGTCGTCGACGTGCACGGGCTGAAAACGCGCCTTGCCGTCCCCCGGCACGGGGACCACTGGAAACAGCAGGCTGAATGCGAGACGCGGGAAGAAGTCGTCGCCCTCGCCAAACAGGACCGACGGCCGAAGCACGACGTGGGCGATTCCCGACCCGGTGACGATGGCCTCCCCTTCGCCCTTGCTCCGAAGATAGGGATAGGGCGAGGCCGGATCGCCGCCCAGCGCCGACATGTGGACGATCCGCTCGATGCCGGCGCGCCGCGCCTCGGCGACGACGTGCGCGACGCCGGCCACGTTGACGTCCGCGAACCGCTGCTTGCGCTCGGTCGGGACCGCGACTGTGTGGATCACCGCGTCGAAGCCGTCGAACGCGCCGCGCAGGGACTCTGGTTTGCGCACGTCGCCTCGGCGCACGTCAATCTGCGAGCCGGCGCCGGGAAGCTCCCGCTCGGCACCGGGACGCTCGCTGATGACTGCCCGCACCTCGTGGCCCTTGAGGAGCAGCCGGGCGACGGCGTGCCGCCCGACGAAACCGTTCGCGCCGGTTACCGCGACCCGCATGGGCTCACCGCCTTAATACTACGTCGGTGTAGTAGTAGCACCCGGAACTCGAGAGTCAAGGCGCCCGCGCGCGGTCAGGACCGGCAGCATGATCCCGCCGGCCAGCGCGTAGATGAGGCCGAGGAGCTGCGCCTCCTGCAGCCCGTCGATGAAGAGCGGGTCCAGCCGAAGGAATGACGTGAGGAAGCGAAAGCCCCCGAAGAGCAGGAGGTACGCCCAATACACCCGGCTCTCCGGCGGCCGGCCTCGCACGCGGCGCCAGTAGGCGACCAATACAACGAAGATGATGACCATGACGAGACCGTCGTAGGCCGCCACCGGGTGCACGTAGTCGGTCTGGCCAAGGGTCGCCGGGTGCGTGTAGCGCACGCACCAGGGAAGGCCTGAGCACCCTGTCGCGTGATGCTCGCCGTTGATGATGTCGCCGATGCGGCCGATGGCCTCGCCCAGGGCGATACCGATCACCGAGATGTCGAACATGAACCCGACGGGTAGTCGAAGGCGGCGCGCCGCGAAGAACCCGGCGATGGTCGAACCGACCGGGGCGCCGGTCGTGCCGATCCCCCCGTTCCAGAACGCGAGCACATCGAGGGGACGAGGCGCGTAGACGTTCCAGTTGTCCAGAACATGTGCGACCCGAGCGCCGACGAGCCCGCCGATGACGACGGCGATGGCGAACGGGTAGATCCGATCGTCTCGGATCAGGTACCGCGCGGCGCGGAACGACACGATGCTCCCCGCGATCATCCCGACAAGCGAGAAGATCGAATGCCAGGCGAAGCTGAACGATCCGACATGAAGGTTCGGATCGAAGGGGAGGTCGATCAGACCGCGAAAGTACGCGTCTGCGCGCGCCAGCGCGTGGTGAGGCGGAACAGCACCGTGACCGAAGCGGCGAACACCAGCAGCCCGATGGTCTGGTCCTGCCGCAGACCGAACGCGTACGTCGGATCGCCGATTCGGAGGAACCCAAGGAAGAAGCGGCCCACGGCGTAATGCAGGGCCCAGATCCAGAAGATCACGCCGTCGGGCCAGCGGCCAATAAAGCGGCGCAGCCAGAGAGTCAGCGCGACCGCGGAGAGGTCCCAGAGCATGTCGTAGGCGACGACGAGGTGGACCGGCCCCGGCTGACCGAGCGTGTCCGGGTGGGTGAAGCCGACGCAGATCCCCTCCGGCGGGGTGCATGGAGTGGCGTGGTGCTCGCCGTTGATGATGTCGCCGATCCGGCCGATGGCGAACCCAAGCGCGAGCCCCGGTGCGGCGGCGTCAGCGCCCAAGCCGATCGGCACGCCACGCCGCACCGCGGCGATGAAGCCACCGAGCACCCCACCGATCGCGGCACCCCAGATCGCGATTCCGCCGGTCCAGATGAAGAAGATCTGCAAGGGATTCGCGAGGTAGTACGGCAGTTGGTCGATGACGTGAACGAGCCGCGCGCCGACGATCCCGCCGACCACGCCCCAGGTGGCGACCGCCCACCCGTCCTCCTCGCTGATCTTCCCCCGAAGCAGTCGCAGCGGGAGCCAGACGCCGAAGAAGATGCCGACGGCGGTGAAGATCCCGTGCCACGCGAGCGTGATCGGGCCGAGATGCACATTGGGATCGAACGGAATATCGATCAACGAAGGGAATGCGGCGGATGCGCCGCGGGTGCCACGGCGTCGCGGGTGGCACCGGCGAGTGGGTTGTGCGCGAGCCGCGGGTCCTCGCGGGCCAAAGCGGCGGGTATCACGCGTGCGGAGCGGCAGGGTGCGGCGAGCGCACGGCCCCGAGCCGCTTCGCGGTCAGGGGCCCCTGCCCCTGGGGACAGGACCCGCGACACACGGCTTCGACCGCCGCTCACTTGCCGTGACACTTCTTGAACTTCTTTCCGGAGCCGCACCAGCATGGCTCGTTTCTTCCCGGCAGCTTGCTCGGCGCGGATGAGGAAGCCGGGCGCCCGTTACCGCTCGTCGTTCGCGTCGTCGTGGTACTGCTGGCACTCGTTTGCGTCGTCTGCGTTTTTTCTTCCTGCTCGGCTTGTTCAGCGGTCCGTACCGTCACTCGAAGGATGGTCTGGGCGACGCCACTTGCGATGCGCGCCTCCATCTCCTCGAAGAATCCATGCGCCTCCCGCTTGTAGGCGACGAGCGGATCCTGCTGCCCGTAGCCGCGGAGATAGATACCCTCGCGGAGCTCCTCCATCGCGGTGAGGTGCTCGATCCAGTGCGTGTCGATCGTGCGGAGGAGCACCCACCGCTCGACGGCACGGGCGAGCTCGTCGCCGAGCTCTTTCTCTCGGGCTTCGTAGGTCTCCTCGACGATCTCGGCAACGCGATCGCGCAGGTCGTTCTGGTTCCGTAGCTCGCCGAAGCTCGTGGCCGCGAGGTCCGGGCGATTGAGCATCGGCCCGAGCCCCGCGGCAAGCTTGTCGAGATCCCAATCCTCCGGGTCCGGCGTCCCCGCGGCCGTGTCGACGAGGCCATCCGCCTCCTGCCGGAGGAACTCGAGGATGGTCTCGCGAACGTCGCCTTTCTCGAGGATGAGGCGGCGCTGGCCATAGATGACGTTGCGCTGGTTGTTGAGGACGTCGTCGAACTCGAGTGCACGCTTGCGGATGTCGAAGTTGCGCCCCTCGACCTTGATCTGCGCCTGTGTGATCGCGCCAGTGACCATGCCGGACTCGATCGGCGTCGAGTCGTCGAAGCCGAGGCGCGCCATGAGACCGGCGACGCGCTCGGAGGCAAAGATGCGGATGAGGTCGTCTTCGAGCGAGCTGAAGAACCTCGAGCTGCCGGGGTCACCCTGGCGCCCGGACCGACCCCGCAGCTGGTTGTCGATGCGTCGCGCCTCGTGGCGCTCTGTGCCGATGACGTGCAGCCCTCCCAGATCGGTGATCCCCTGCCCGAGGAGGATGTCGACACCGCGGCCGGCCATGTTCGTCGACAGCGTCACGGACCCGCGCTGACCGGCATCCGCGATGATCAGCGCCTCGCGCTCGTGGTTCTTGGCGTTGAGGACCTCGTGCTTGATCCCGTGCCGGCGCAGCTGGTCCGAAAGACGCTCGCTCTTCTCGACGCTCGTCGTGCCGATGAGCACCGGCTGCCCGGCCGCGTTGCGCTCCTGGACCTCGGCGACGACGGCGTCCCACTTGCCCTGCTCCGTCTTGTAGACGAGGTCGGGATTGTCCTTCCGGACCATCGGCTTGTTCGTTGGGATCTGCGTGACCTCGAGCTTGTACACCTTGTAGAGCTCCTCGGCCTCAGTCGCCGCGGTACCGGTCATGCCGGCGAGCTTCGTGTACATGCGGAAGTAGTTCTGGATCGTGATCGTCGCGAAGGTCCGCGTCTCTCGCTGGATCTTGAGGTTTTCCTTCGCCTCGACGGCCTGGTGGAGGCCGTCGCTCCAGCGCCGACCGGGCATAAGCCGCCCGGTGAACTCGTCGACGATGACCACCTCACCGTCCTTGACGACGTACTCCTTGTCCTTGTGGTAGAGGGCCTTCGCCTTCACCGCGTTGTCGAGGTAGTGCACGGCGGTGACGTCACCCTCGTACATGTTCTTCACCCGCAGGAGCTTCTCCGCGCGCCCGATGCCCTCTTCGGTGAGCACGACCGAGTGGAACTTCTCCTCGATGACGTAGTCGGTCTCCGGCTGCAGCTGGGCAGCCACGCGTGCGAACGTGTAGTACGTCTCCGTCGCGTCCTCGGCCGGGGAGCTGATGATGAGCGGCGTGCGAGCCTCGTCGATGAGGATCGAGTCGGCCTCGTCGACGATCCCGTAGTGCAGACCGCGGCGCTGGACCTGGTCGTTCAGGTCCATGGCCATGTTGTCGCGCAGGTAGTCGAAGCCGAATTCGCTGTTTTGGCCATAGGTGATGTCGGCCTCGTAGGCCTCGCGACGGCTGACGTCGCGCCAATGCCGGTGACGCGGATCGACCGCCTCGAGCTCCACGGCCGGGTCGTAGATCGCGCTCTTCTCGTGCGCGATGTATGCGACGGTCGCGCCGAGCGCGTGGTAGATGGGGGCCATCCAGCCCGCACCGGTCTTGGCGAGGTAGTCGTTTGTCGTGATGAGGTGGGCGCCCTTCCCCTCAAGCGCGTTCGCGTAGAGCGCGAGGGAGGCCACGAGCGTCTTGCCTTCTCCTGTTCGCATCTCGGCGATGTGGCCTTTGTGGAGCGCGAGACCACCCATGAGCTGGACATCGAAATGGCGCTGCTTGAGCGTCCGCTTCGCGGCCTCACGGACGGACGCAAAGACCTCGGGAAGGATGTCGTCGAGGGTTTCGCCCTTGGCCAGGCGGTCGCGGAAGATCGCGGTGCTCCGCGCGAGCTCCGCGTCGCTACGCTTTTCGATCTCCGGCTCGAGCTGGTTGATGCGCACGGCGATCTTGCGAAGCTTGCGAAGCTCGCCTTCGTTCGAGTCGAACAACCCGCCGATGAAGCTCACGGGACTGCGAGTTGCGATCGCTAGGTGACCTGAAGCGGCAGCTGCAACCCGGGCGGGTTGAACAGCGCCCCGACGGACTCGCCCTCATGGATGCGCCGGATCGCTTCCGCAAAGAGAGGCGCCACGGTGAGGACCTCGAACTTCTCGGTGTCGCGGGCGGACGGCCGTAGGGGCGCGGTGTCGGTCGTAATCAGCTTCACGATGCCGCTCTCGGCGAGCTTCTGCGCGGCGTTCCCCGAGAGTACGGCGTGGGTGCAGCCGACGTAGATCTCGTTGACGCCGCGCTCCTGCAGGATGCGAACGGCGTTGAGGATCGTCGTGCCGGTGTCGATCTCATCGTCGATGATGATCACGCGGGTCTTATCGATGTCCCCGATCACGTTCACGATCTCGCTGCGCCCGCTGTTGTCCCGGTGGGTCTTCTGCATGAAGACGAGCGGGATCTTCAGGTCTTCGGCGATGCGCCGGGCGGCGTTCGCGTAGCCCAGGTCCGGCACGACCAGCGCGATGCCGTCGGGATCCTTCTCGACGATGGAACGGAAAGACTCGACCAGCAGATTGCGTGCGGAGAGCTCGTCACCGGGAATGCTGAAAAAGCCCTGGATCTGCATCTGGTGCATGTCCATGGTCAGGAAACGGTCGGCGCCGGCGACGCCGATGATGTCGGCGAGCAGGCGCGCCGTGATCGGGACCCGCGGCTGATCCTTCTTGTCGCTCCGGCCGTATGCGTAGTAAGGCATGACGGCGGTGATGCGTCCGGCGGACGCCCGTTTGAACGCGTCGAGCATGATCAAGAGCTCCATGATCGCGTCGCTGACCGACGGGCCAACGAGCGACTGCACGATGAAGACGTCGTGTTCGCGGGCGTTCTCTTTGATCTGCACGAAGATGTTGTCGTTCGGGAACTTGAAGAGGTCTCGAAGGCCCAGTGGGATCTCCAGATGGTCACAAATATCCTTGGCGAACTTGGGGTGGGCGTTTCCGGTGTAGACGGACAGTCCTCGGAACACGGCTCCCCTCTCTGCCGCGAATCGCAGGTCGTCCTGCATGAAAAGTATACGGGCGCTAGCCTCCGAAATCGTGACCATCGCGACGGGGCATCGGCTGCGCTGGACGGTGGTCTGGGTGCTCGTCGTCGCGTGGTTCGTGGCGCAGGCCGCGAACCTCGGGGGCAACGCGGTGCACCTGCTGCTTCTGGTCGCGATCGGGCTCCTCGTGTACGAGCTGCTGGCGGAGGACGCCCCGGCGGCCTGACTCGGGCGCTATCTCGGGGCGAGGCGGCTACCGGCCATGAAGCGAGCCCGGTCGAGGGCGGCGGCGGCGATCATGGCGTCGGTCTTGTCCAGCGGCTTGATCTCGAAATGCGTGTCGGTGCCGACGGAGAAGAGAGCGCCGGCGCGTGCCGCGCGGATGAGGAACTCGGGGTGGGGCACGCCGTAGCTCTCGTTGACCTCGACCGCGATGCCGCCTTTCACGCAGAGATCGATCAGCCGCTCCTGCCACTCCTCGGGGTACACGCGTTCGGGATCGCCGAGCGCCTGCAGTGCGGAGAACGTCGGGTGGCCGAGGATGTCGATGCGATCGCGCTCGATCCCCTCCGCGACCACCTCGAGCGTGCGCTCGAGGAGTCGCTTCTGCAGCTCCGGATCCCCGAAGCGCGCGCGTTCTTTGAAGGTCTTGATCCGGCCCTTGATGAACGCACCGGCGTCGTCGTAGGCGATCTTGGTTCCGTCGATCGTGATCTGGTGGATCGCGCCGATGAGGTAATGCAGCGACTCGCGCGTGCTCGCGCTGAGCGGCGGCGCGACCCCGAGGTCGTACTCCAGGCCGACGCGAAGGCCGAGCCGCGAGGCGTCCTCGATGTAGCGCTTCAGGTCGTCCTCGTTCCGCAGCTTTTCCTTCCAGGGGTAGTGGTCTGACACCCCGTGCGGCCGCAGCGCCACACTCTTCGCGCGATCCGCGAGGGACACCGTGCCGTCCGAGCGGTCGCTGTGCACGTGGTGGTCAAAGAGGGGGTTCAAGGCTCGGGGTGGCCCGCCCAGGCCGCTTCGACCATCGTCCAGAACGCTCCCGAGACGAGCGTATGGCCTCCAAGGAGGAGCGGGAACGGTGCGTCGCGCGCCGCCTCTGTGAATTCACGCAGCGGTTTGTTCGCGATGCGATCGGCCATGAAGGGGTACGAGGCGAACCGCTCCTCCGCCCCTGGTCGCCAGCCGAGGTGCGCGAAGACCACGAGCATGTCGAACAACATGCCGTCGCAGAGCTCTCCCATTCTCGCGAAGAACTCGCGAGGCCCAACCAGTTGGTAGAGGAATCC
>VBEY01000251.1 GCA_005889295.1 Chloroflexota bacterium
CGACACGCGGTCTGTGTCTCGATGAATGTCCAGACCGGCGCGCCGACCCTGCCGGCAACGAGGAGCTCCTTGTCGGGTGTCGTCACGATACGCATAAGCGCGTCGATCCGGTCGCCAAGCACGTCCTGCCACGCGGCCAGGTCGCGCAGCTCGGGGGGACAGCGCGGATGGCGGGCCAGGAGCGCGGCGTCGGTGGGGGTGTCG
>VBEY01000218.1 GCA_005889295.1 Chloroflexota bacterium
CAAGGCCGCTCAGGCCTCGGCACGAGAGCAGGCCATCCAGGACGCGCGCGCGAAGGCGGAGGCAATGGCGAGGACCGCGGGCGTGGCTCTCGGCAAAGTCGTGAGCGTCAACGATGTCGGGACCCCGGCGACGGTTGATGCCTTCAAAATGGCGATCCCGGCGCCGAGCACGTTCGCCGCGCTCACCGCGCAGGTGCCGGCGGGCCAGCTCGACGTCGTGGTTCGCGTGCAGGTGCAGTTCGAGATCGGCTAAGCGGTCTCCGTCTTTTGGCGGCAGTAGGCGTAGAGCGCGTCGAGGATCGGACGCGAGGCTTCACGCTGACGCTGATCGTCCGGCTGATGGAGCGACCGCACGCCTTCGAGCAGCGCCTCGATACCCACCGATTCCGGCGTAAGCGTCTTGTCCGCGGTGTCAGCGCCTCGAATGACCTTCGCCATGTAGATCATCGCCGGATCCTTCTCCAAGCCGTACTTCCGGACGAACGCGTCGAAGCTGCATTCGGCACCGCGATGCCCGAGCTCGACATCCTTTACGTCGTACGGTGTGGCGTCCCGCCTCTTCGCCTCGGCCATCACCTGATCGGCCGGCACGTAGATGAATTCCGCGGTCTGGTCGATGAACTTCTCGATGAGCCACGGGCAAGCCACACGGTCGACACGCGGTCGCTCGCGAGTGATCCACTTCACGAGTGGCTCGGGCCCGTCGCTAGGTCTGCGCGCTGAAGATGACGAGCGCGCGGAGCGCGAGCACGCCGAGGAGCGCGAGGAGCGGGGCCGCAACCGGCGGCCACCGGCGGGCGCGCGACGTGAGGAAAGGCGCGGCAAGCCCGAGGATCACGACGATCCAGAGGACGATCCAAACGCCGAGGACCTTGTTTAAGGTTCCGGCGATCGCGACGGACAGAAGGAAGAGCACGATCAAGACCGCCTCGAGGATGACGAAGTACCGGTCGGCCCTCTCGAGGCGGTGCGTCGTATCGGCGTCAACGTCGCGCCGCGAGCCAGCGAAGAGGAGGAGCAGCGCGGTCGAGCCGGCCAGGGCGGAGGCGAGGAACATCCCGCCGAGCACCCAACCGGCGTCGCTCCAGACTGGCTGATTCGAGACCGCGAGAAGCACGCCGGTGTAGCCGCAAATGAAGAGGCCGAAAACGGTGCCGATCGCGCTCCATATGAGTCCCGCCCCGCCGCGCAACACGCGGGCGATCGCACTCGTCGCGCGGAACCATCCAACCTCCGCGATCGCGCCGAGGAAGGAAACGAACGAGAACAAGCCAAACACGAGGAGCGCCCACGAGCCGAGACTGATCGGTGACTCGGGCTTGAGCGCAATGCCGCCGGTCCCTATGTCCACGAGCATGTGCCAGAACCGGAGCGGCTGTCCGAGGTCGAGCGTGAGGAAGATCGGGCACGGGATCAGTGCGATGAAGCTTGCTATGAACGCGATCCGAGCGGCGCTTTCGTGTCGCGGACCGCCAGCGAAGCGCAGCAGCGTCCCGAGCGCGTAACTCCCACCGGAGAGTCCCCCAAAGAAGAAGTACGCGAGGATCCACCACTGCCACTCGGGTGGGGCGGCGAAGTGCTCGGCTGGCGGCATCAGCGCGGCGTCGTCGTCGTGTTGTTGTTCCCGCTCATCCGGCCATTGCGGAATGCAAGCAGACCGGCGATGAGTCCGACCACGGCAGTCGCGACGCCGCCGACGTAGCCGGGCAGGTTGTTTCGGGTCGGAAGAGTCGCGTTCTCGGCATTGGGCAGCTTGTAGACCTCGGGCTTGTCCATGAGCAGGAAGAACGCGTTGAGCCCGCCGTAAACCTTCTCGTCGCGGCCGTAGAGCTGCGCCTTGGCGTAGCCCTGCTTCTGCAAGTTGGCGAGCCGATCGTCGGCGACCTTGTGCAGGTCCTCGATGTAGCCGAACTTGATCGACTCGGTCGGGCAGGCTTTGGCGCAGGCGGGCTGCAGGCCACCCTGAAGGCGGTCGTAACAGAGGGTGCATTTCTGGGCCACACCCTGCTGCTCGTTGAAGCCGATCACCCCGTACGGGCACGCCGAGATGCAGTCGCGGCAGCCGTTGCACACGTCCTTCTGGATGTAAACCGTGTCGAACTCGGTGCGCATGATCGCGTTGGTCGGGCAGACCTCCATGCAGCTCGCGTTCTTACAGTGCTTACAGACGTCGCTCATCATCAGCCACGCCTGACCGCCGGCGATCGGGGTCGGGTTGAAGATCACGCCATTGTTGTCCGGGACCTGTTCGATGAACTGCACGTGCCGCCAGTTCTGCGCGTCGAGCTGGCCGGTGTTGTCGTAAGAATCCATGAACGTGGGCGGGTCGCCCTGAAGCTGATTCCACTCCTTGCAGGCGACCTCGCAGGCCTTGCAGCCAATGCAGATCGAGGTATCGGTGAAGAAGCCCATCGGCTTTTCCTCGAATGCAGCCATGATCAAAACCCCATCAGATTGCGCACGATCTTGGTGTAGCCGCGCTCGGCGGCGACCAGATCGAGCGGCAGCGCGGCGAGCTCGTCGACGATCGGAACGGCCCGCGGGTCCTTGCGCTGATCGACGGTGATGAGGTAGCGCCTGCAGATTTCGCACGCGTCGATGCGCAGGTGCGGGAAGTGCTCGACATCGGAGAGGATCGGCATCTTCGCGCCGGAGGTCTCACCGCACGACGCGCAGGTCATGCGGCTGAGCACCCACTCGTTGGCGCAGCGCGAGCAGACGAGCTTCCTCGGACTCGTCAGCAGCGCCTCGCCCGTCTCCCCGAACACCGCCAGCTGTGGCAGTCCGCCGCAGCGCGGGCAGTGGCCGTCGTCCGTTTCGGCGCTCCGCAGGGCGGACGCGGTTTCCGGCAGAGCCTCGAGCACCGGCGCCGCACTCGCCCGCGCCAGGAACGTGTCGGTCCCATCCGCTTCCTCCCCACCAAGCCAGGACTCGACGATGCCTTCGAGATCGCCTTCGTCGAATCGACTCAGCACCGCTTCGCGGAGCCTCTCCGGCCCCGCAGACACCGCCGCTTCCATCACGCCGGGAAGAGCGACGCGCACCAGGTAGTCCGCGAGGTCGTCCACCTTCGGCTGATCCGAGATGGCTCGCTCGAAGGCCCGCTCGTGCGCATCGACGAGCGCAAGGTAGAGACGCAGCGGCTCCTGCGCGAACTCGAACCGTGCACCGAGCTCGCGCGCACGGTCGCGCCGCGCGGCGAAGACGGTAGTGGGCTCGGCCAAGAGCGCCATCAAATCTTCTCGATGTTCACGAGGAACGCCTTGAACTCAGGCGTCCGCGCGCCCACGTCTCCGACGAACGGGGTCAGGGCGTTCGCGAGCCAGTACTGCGAGATGTCCTTGTTCTGCTCAGCCGAGATGCCTACGAAGCCCCAGTGGATGGGAATGCCGATGTGGTAGACGGGCTTGTCGCTCCCGGTGAGCTTGAGCCCTCCGAGACGCTTGGTGACGAGTGCCACGACCTCGAGCTTGCCCCGCTCGCTCGAGACCCGAACGCGGTCGCCGTTCTTGATCCCCTTCTCCTTGGCGAGCTCGTCCGGAACCTCCACGAAAGCCTGCGGCTGCAACCCCACCAGCAGAGGGACGTGCTGGGTGACATAGTGCTCGTGCTCGGTGAGGCGGTAGCTCGTCGCCACGTACGGGTACTTATCGGCTTTGCCGAAGCGATTCGGGCGGCCGGCCGCCTGGTCATAGAGGAACGCCACCGGATCCGCGGACTGGTTCGGATGCAGCGGGTTCGGGATCGGAGCCTCGACCGGCTCGTAGTGCTCGGGGATCGGACCGTCGAGCATCGAGTTCGAGAAGAGCCGACCCACGCCCTCGCCGTTCATGATGAACGGAAGCCACGCCGCAGGATCCTTCGGGTTCATGGTCACCGGATAGTCCGGCACGTCGCCCTGCCACCGTGCCCCGTCCCATTGGATACCGGGGCGCTTCGTATCCCATGGCTTGCCGTCGAGGTCCGCGGATGCACGGTTGTACATAACGCGGCGGTTGAGCGGCCAGCTCCAGGCCCACGTCGAATAGAAGCCCATGCCGGTAGGGTCGTTCTTGGTAGGGTCCTGGATCCCGTTGCGGCGCTTGCTGAGGTTGCCATCTTCGGTGTAACTCCCGGTGTAGATCCAGTCGCCTGCGGTCGTGGTGCCGTCAGCCTTGAGGTTCGCGAAGGATCCCATCTGCTTTCCGGTCGAAAGGTCTTTCCCGTTGATTTCCTTCGCGATCTCGTCGAGCTCCGGCTTCTTCGGGTCCTTGTAGTCGAGCGTCATCGCCATGATCGGTTCGGGGAACTTCCCGCCCTGCTGTTTGTAGAGCGTCTTCACGCGGTCGAAGAGCTCCGCCATGATCCAGTGATCGTGCCGTGCCTCGCCTTCCGGCGGGATGACCTGGTCCTTCCACTGCATCCAGCGGCCGCTGTTGACGAACGACCCGTCCTTCTCGATCCAGTGTGTGGCCGGGAGCATGAAGACCTCGGTATTGATCTTCGACGCGTCCATGCCCGGCGCGTGCCAGAACTCGGAGCTCGTCGTCGGCAGCGGGTCCATCACCACGAGCCACTTGAGGTTCGAGAGCGCCTTGAGGACCTGATTCGAGTCTGGCCCGATGCTCGTCGCGGTCATACCGCTCAGGATCACGCCCTCCATCTTTCCCTTGAGGGCCTGGTCGTAGATCGACATCCACGACGAGTTGGTGCTGGGCTTGGGGATGAAGTCGAAGGCGAACTCGTTGTCCTTCGTCGCGGCGTTGCCATACCAGCCTTTGAGCAGGCTCACCATGAAGTTGAGGTAGTTCGTGCCGAAGAAATTCCACGAGTTGGGATCGCTCTTCTTCGGCGCGCTGGCCGCCACGTACTCATCGAGCGTCTTCTGCCCGGGCGCGGGGATCCGCAGGTACCCGGGAAGGATCTCCCAGCTGATCGCGTGGTCGGTGTTGCCCTGGATGTTGGCGTGACCACGCTCGGCGTTCATACCGCCGCCGGGCCGGCCCATGTTCCCGAGCAGGAGCTGCAGCACCGCGCCCGAGCGGATGAGCTGCCCGCCGGTCGTGTGGTGGGTCAGGCCGACGGCGTACACGATGGTCATGACCTTGTCCGGCCGGCCCATCTCGCCAACGATCTTCGCGACCTGCTGGAACTGATCGACAGGGATTCCGGTGATGCCCGAGACAACCTCGGGGGTGTACCGCGAGTAGTGCTTCTTGAGGAGCTGGAAGACCGACCGTGGGTGTTGGAGCGTGAGGTCCCTCTTCGCGGCCGCCTGCGTCGAGCCCGACGATCCGGGGAGCTTGTCGCCCTCCGTCTCATAGGCCCACGTCGACGTGTCGTACGAGCGATTTGCCTGGTTGTATCCGGAGAAGAGACCGTCCTTGAAATCAAACCCATCCTTCACGATGAAGGAGGCGTTGGTGTAGTACTTGACATAGTCCGCGTGGAAGAGGTTGTTCTCCAGGACATGGCGGATGAGGCCGCCGAAGTAGGCGACGTCGGTACCCACCCGCATCCGTAGGTAAACGTCGGCGAGCGCGGAGGTCCGCGTGTAGCGCGGATCGGCGTGGATGATCTTCGCGCCGCCGCCTGACCCCGGCCCCTTCGTCGGATCGAGCTTCGCTTTCACGAACCATTGGAAGCCAACCGGGTGCGCCTCCGCCGGATTCGCGCCATTGATGAGGATGACGTCGGCGTGCTTGATGTCACGCCAGTGATTCGTCATCGCTCCCCGTCCGAATGTGGCGGCCAAACTGACCACCGTTGGGCCGTGTCAGACCCGGGCTTGCTGCTCGATGTGTACGACGCCCAGGCTCCGCATGAGCTTGGTGGCGAAGTACCCCTCCTCGGACGAGAACGCGGCGCCCCCGGCGAATGCAATTCCCTCGGTGCGATTGACGATGTTTCCGTTCGCGTCCTGCGCAACGAAGGTGTTGTCGCGCGCCGTCTTGATGTTCTGGGCCAGCTTGTCGAGCATGAAGTCCCAGCTCTTCTTCTCCCAGTTCGCGCTGCCCGGGGCGCGGTACATCGGCGCGTCGACGCGACGCGCGCTGGTGGCGAGCTGCATCGCGGTCGCGCCTTTGGGACAGAGCCGGCCTTCGTTCACCGGGCTGTCGGGGTCGCCCTCGATCTGGAGGAGCTGGGTCTTTCCGTTGACCTCTTTCGTGTACGCGATGAGCGAGCACCCCACGGCGCAATAGGGGCAAACGGAGTGGACTTCCTTGGCGCCGGCGATCCGCAGGTCGACCGCCCGTTTCTTCGCGGCAGCGAGATCAAAACCGAGCGGATTCGCGAGTGGAACGAGCGCCATACCGGCGGTGCCGGCGGCTCCGAGCTTCAGGAACTCACGGCGAGTGATTTCCGTCATCGGAATCGACCCCGTTTTACTCCGGAGGTTCCGGAGGCGCAAGCGCGGCGCTAAGGTTCTCGCCTGATGAATGAGTTCTTCGACTCGCTCGGCAAACGCTGGCAGAGGGCCGCTCTGCGGTATGGGGTGAAGATCGAGGAGCCCAAGCTCGATCCGAAAGTCGCCGAGGAGCTACTCGAGCTCGCCCGTGTAGTCGCCCACACCTCGGAGCGCCGCTTCGCGCCGCTCGCCTCGTACACGGCCGGCATCGCCGTCGAGCGTTTGCGGGAAGCAAAAACTGCGGATGCTGAAGCGATCGCGGCGTACATCCGAGAAGTTCGCGAGGCGCTAGAGCGAGAGCCTCCCGTCTAGCCGAGCACCTCGCGCAGCGCCGCCCCAGCGTCGTCGAACGCTTCGCCTGCTTCGGGCAGCACGGCGGGGAAGCTCATGAAGCCGTGGAACATCCCCGGATAGCGCTTGTATGTTGCCCGAATTCCCAGCTTCCGGAGCTTCTCGGCGTACGCCTCCCCATCGTCCCGTAGCGGGTCGCACTCTGCGGTGATCACGAACGCGGGCGGCATTGCTCTAAGGTCGGCGCGCAGAACAGACGCGAGCGGGTCGCCAGCATCGGCGGCGGTCCGAACGTAGTGCCTCCCATACCACTCCATGTCGGCGCTTGTGAGTCCGTAGCCCTCCGCGTATTCCCGGTGCGACTCGGCCTTTGAGCTGAGCTCCGTGACCGGCACGGTGAGCAGCTGGAATGCGATCTTGGGTCCCCCGCGGTCGCGCGCCACGAGCGCGGCAGCTGCCGCAAGGTTGCCACCGGC
>VBEY01000336.1 GCA_005889295.1 Chloroflexota bacterium
TCCGCTGTTCCACGATGCTTCGGACGCATCCTGCGCGTTGCAGGTGGTCTTGTCATCGAGGCAGGCCGCGAGGTCTACCTGGGTGGACGTGCCGCGCGACCAGTTCGTCGTGCCTGCGTTGGCAAAGAAGACCTGGAAGTTCTGCGTTTGGCCCGGCGAGATGTTGACGAACGCCGACTCGCCTGCGTAGGCGGAGTCGTAGCCCGACACTGCCGAAGCCGGCACGGCCATGGCCAGCATGCTCAGTGCGAGCGACGCTGCGGTGACCGCGGTGACGATCTTTCGCATTTGTCCCTTTCCTTTTCTGTGGTGTCCCCAGTAACCAGTGCATCGCGCGTCGTTGATCGTGGGATCGCCTTAGAGCTCTAACGCGAGATTGACTTCCGCTCGGGTACGTCCCCTAGACGACGCAGTTCACCTCCCTTTCGGTTTTTGGTCTGTGGCCGCAGACCATGCCCCGGGGGGCGGTGACATCCGGGGCGTACCCGTATCGGACAATTGGTGGGACGGACTGGCTTGCTTGGTGGGAATGCGCGGCCGATTTGTACCATAGGCGGCCAACCGGCGCCACGACTCCCGCCGACGAGAAGACCATCTCACAGGCCTTAGACGGCTGAGCCCAGCCGTTTGTCGCGGGGCTCACCTCCCGCCCTCGACACTCATGTAGAAGCCGCCGCGCGGATCCGCAAGGAAAGCACGCCCGATCGGGCTGAAATTGAGGCTCTGCGCTGGGCCCGTTACGGAGCGCGGGGCCTGGCTGTTATCAGCTGGCGCGTAGGCGTAGCCAGCCAGACCGCTCGGCAGTGGGGCGAGATACCAAGCCTTTCCACCCTGATCTGGCGCAAAGCTGCTGACCGGGCGCTGCAGCCTCAGAGTTAGCTTCGCGCTACCACCACGGACGGAGTAGATCTCGCCAGTGCTGGTCCCAATCCAGAGAGTGCTCGTCGCGTCGACGAGCATCGCGGTCGTCACACCATTCCGTGCGAACGGGACTTCGTTGAGCCGCAAGGTCCGTGGATCGAATGTCCCAACTGTTCCGCGCGCGTCGTCCGCATAGAAGAGGCGGCCCTGGGGGTCGACGGTGAGAGCGCTCACGCGAGTGCCGGCCAGGTCCAGTGAATCCATCCGGTGCGTCCTGGGGTCGAACACGAAGAGGTAGGACGCATTCCGCAGACCGATCCACAGACGACCATCGATGCCGACTGCCACGGCCGAGATCGGACTCAGAACGTTGGTCGCAAACCCACCCTCGACCTGCTCTCGGGCCGCGTTCACGATGTTGATTTCCCCTGTGGTCGAATCCACGCCAAAGACGTACGAGCCTTGGATTGATCGAGCAGCCAAAGTCGCGTCCCGTTCGCGGCGACGAACTGCGGGTGGATGCCGTTTGGCAGCGGAAGGTTGTACACGCCGACGGACAACGCGCGAGCCTGAGAGAGAACGTTCGGCCCGATCGTTGCCGGCGGCTGAAAAGACGCTTCGGGTGCCGGGAGCGTCGTCGATGCGGACGGCGAAGCTGAAGCCGCCGCGTTTCCGGTCTGCGTTGGTGGTGCGTTCTGGGTCGTCGCGATCTGGTCCGGCATCTGCGCTGTGTCCAGCCGGCCGTTGTTCGCGACGGTGAAGCGGTTCGTCGCTTGGTCATACAACAGGTCTCCACCAGTAACCGCGACCTCGGTGCTCGCGAAGACAACGCCGTCACGTATGCGGCTGACGCGGCCGCGCCCACCGAGGTCGACCAGCACGAGATATCCGCCGTCGGGCAGAGCGGTGAGCGCACGGGGAGCTCCCGCGAGCTTCAGCGCGTCCGGCGCGCCGGCTCCGGAGAAGATGAGGGCGGAGTCCGATCCGGCCGGCGAGAGCACCGCGATGATGTCGCCGCGCATCGAGAACGCCGCGCTCACACCACCAGGGAGGGTTGCGATCACCTTGTACGACGAATCCACCAGCTGGGTCGCATCCGCGGAAACGAGAGCTGAGCGGCCACCTTGCTGATCCGGCACCACCAGGCGCGGCGCGACGCTTATCTCGCGCACCGTCTCGAGCTGCTTGGTGTTGCTGTTGATGACCGCAACGGATCCCGCCGCCGTACCAGGCGCCGGCGACTTCACGGTCGCGGTGACGAGGATGTTGTTCGTCGCGGGGTCGACGCTGATGCTCGTCGGCGTTCCGGTGACCGCCACGATGGTGGCGCCGATCACGGTGTTACTAACCGCGTCGATCTCCGTCACGCGCTTCTGCGACGCGTCGAGAACCAGAACGCGGTTGGCGACCTCGTTGAGCGCGAGCGCCGTCGGCTCGCCGCCGACCTGGATGCGCGCCTTGATGTCGTTGGTGCCGGGATCGCGCGCGTCAACCGCCGCGCCGGGGATGTCG
>VBEY01000219.1 GCA_005889295.1 Chloroflexota bacterium
CCTCCCAGGCATACGCCGTAAGCAAGCCGATGAGCGCAAACATCGAGGCATAGCGAGATGGAACCGGGGCGCGGGTGGCACGGGTGAGTGGATTGTGCGCGAGGCGTCCATCCGGCCGCGTCGCTCGGAACGCCTGTTGACGCGAGCGCAGCGGACCGGTAGCCGAGCGCACAAGCCCGAACCCGTGACAGGACCCGCGCCCCTGGACCCGCGCGGGCCCTCCCGCACTTAGTCCCTCTGTTGGCGTTCCGTTGCTATGAGCACGTTTCGCAGGAGAAGCTCAGTCGTGACGGCACCCAGGCCGCCCGGCACGGGGCTGAGAGCGGCAGCGATCGGGGACACGCTCTCGGCATCGACGTCGCCGACGATGCCTTTGGGAGTCACGTTGATCCCCGCGTCCACGACGGTGGCACCGGGCGAGATCATGTCGCCGCGGAGGAATCCGGGTCGCCCCACGCCGACGACGACGACGGTCGCGTCCTTCGTGATCGCGCGGACGTCCTTCGTCTGGCGGTGCGCGATCGTGACCGTCGCGTCCTCTTTGAGGAGCAGGTACGCGGCCGGGCGCCCGATGACGGTGCTGCGCCCGATGACCGCGGCTCGCGTACCGCGCAGAGGCACGCCGTGGAATTTCAAAAGCTCGACGACGGCCTCCGCCGTCGAGGGGACAAAGCGCGGCCGCCCGTCGGCGAGCAACCCCACGTTGAAAGGATTCATGCCCTCGACGTCCTTGGCCGGAACGATGTGGTCGACGATGTGGCCCTCATCGAGCGCCCCGGGGAGCGGCGTCAGCAGGAGGACCCCGTGGATCCGTGGATCCACGCCCAGCCGCTCGAGCGTCGTCACCAGCTCTCGCTCGGTCGCATCGCCGGACAGGGTGACTTCGTCGACCGCAATGTCGAGCTTCTTTCCGTGGGCCGCGAGACGCTGCAGATAGGTACTCGCGGCTGGATCGATCCCGACGGAGATGACCGCGAGGCGCGGAGCGATTCCTCTGGCCGCGAGTGCGGTGCTCCGCTCGCGCGACCACTCATGCAGTTTCTCCGCGAGTGGCTTGCCATAAAGGAGCCGCACGGTGCTACCGCGCGATCCGGGATTCGACGGAGTCCGTGATGCGGCGGAGCTGCTCGTCGCTCCCGTCGACCGCGCGATCGAGGTGTTCCGAGATCGCTTTCACCTGCGCCGAGTCCTTCACCGATGCGAGGTTGATCATCACATTCAACGCGGCGCCGCGGAGCGCGGTCTCGGCCATGAGCGCGCCGACGCCGATGTCGCTCGCGGTCATCGGGCTTGCACTCGCGGCGCCGCGCTCGCACGCGCCGAGGAGCCGACGCGCGGTCTCGGCGATCTCGAGGGGCACCCGGGACGCGGCCAGGAGCGCGGCTTGCATGCGCTCCTGACGCTCCTTTTTCTCGTCGTCGGTCTTGCGAGGGAGCTTCATCGCCGCGGCGACGCGCGCGTACGCGGCGCTGTCGTCGTCGACCAGACGCAGGAAGTCTGAGCGGAGGTTGTCGGTCTCCTCGATGAAGCTCTCGAGCAGTTCGCTCTTCTCCTTCTTGATCGAGATGCGCGCGACCATCGCGGCGAGCGCGGCGCCCATCGCGCCGGCGTACGCGGCCGCGCTGCCGCCACCCGGGACGGGCGCTTCGGAGGAGAGATCGTCGCTGAACACGCGCAGCGACCGTTCGATTAAGCGATCGGACATGGGGACGGGGGCGAAGTGTACGTGCTAGCATCCTTCGAAACTTCATACGCGATCCCTTTCATGCAGAGAGGCTGAGGGAACGGCCCGATGACGCCTCGGCAACCGGCGGAGTCCCGCTGTGGTGCCAATTCCGTCCCGATGAATAAAACCCAGGGAAAGATGAGAGGGTCGCCCGAACTGGGAGACCTCTCGTCATAGCAGAAAGAGAGGTCTTTTCTTTTGGGGGCACTCGCGAGCCTTCTCAGATCAGGGGAGTTCGTCGTCACGGCGGAGCTCAACCCGCCAAAGAGCGCCGCTGACGGCCTCGTGCGCCGCCGCGCAGAGGCCCTCCGGGGCGTCGTCGACGCGGTCAATGTCACGGACAGCAACCGCGCGATGGTCGCTATGGCGGCGATCCCGGCGGCCACGATCATCCGGAGCGCGGGGCTCGAGCCGATCGTCCAGATGACCGGGCGCGACCGCAATCGCATCGCGTTGCAGGGCGACGTGCTCGGCGCGGCCGCGATCGGAATTGAGAACTTCGTGTTCATGAGCGGGGATGATCCCAAGCAGGGCAACCATCCCGACGCCGTCTATGTGAAGGACCTCGACGGTGTTGGCCTGGTCAGGATGGCCGTGGGCATGCGTGACCAGGCGCGTTTCTTGTCCGGCGACGAGATCAAACAGCCCCCCAAGATGTTCGTCGGCGCGACCGCATCGCCGTTCACGAAGCCGGTGGAGGCCGACCTGACGAAGACCCTCGAGAAGATCGCCGCGGGCGCGGATTTCCTGCAGACGCAGCCGGTTTTCGACCTCGCGACCTTCAGTCGCTGGCTGATCGAGGTGCGTCGCGGCGCGTCCCGCGACGTCCCGATCCTCGCGGGAGTTCTCATCCTCCGCTCGGCGGAGCAAGCGGAACGCCTAAGCAAGGTGCCAGGAGTTGCGCTCGGCGCCGAGGTCATCGACCGGATCAAGAAGGCGACCAACCCGGAAGCCGAAGGCATCGCCATCGCGGTCGAGATGGTGAAGGAACTCAAGGCTCTCCCTGGCGTGCGTGGCGTGCATCTCTATGCGATCGAATGGCCGGAAGCGGTCGGGCGCGTCGTCGAGGCGGCCGGACTGCTCCCCCGGCCGGAAGCGAGGATCCCGGCATGACGCTGAAGACGACGGTGATCGGTGCGTATCCCAAGATCGGCGACCCCCTCGAGGCGCAGGAGCTGCGGCGCGCACTCCATCGCCGCGATCGCGGCGAGATCGATGACGGTGAGCTGGGCAAGGTGTTCGACGAAGTCACGCGCATGGCGATAGGCGAGATCGAAGCTGCCGGCGTCGACGTGACCAACGACGGACAGATCCGTTGGGACGATCTTCTTTCGCCCTTCGCGCGCACGTGGTCAGGGGTCCAGCCGGGGCCACTCGAGCGCTTCTACGACAACAACACCTACTACCGCCAGCCGGTCATCGAAGGCCGTATCGACACCGACGGCCGCTCCCTCGTCCGCGATTACACCTTCGCACGAGGCGTCGCGAAGACCACGCTTAAAGCGGCGATGCCGGGTCCCCTCACGTTCGCGACGCTTGCCGCTCGCGATGACCACTACCGTTCGCTGGAGGATCGCGTGCTCGCGGTCGCGGACGCCGCCGCGAAAGAGATCGCGGGACTGAAGGCTGCGGGCGCCACGATGATCGACATCGAGGATCCGGCCGTCGTCGCATCGCCGAAGAACATCGAGCTGGCACGTGAGGCCTACGGTCGGTTTGCCGATCCGGACCTCGCGCTCACGCTCGTGACCTATTTCTTCCCACCCGACGCGGTCCTTGAATCCCTCGCGTCATTCCCGGTCGCCGCGGTTGCGATCGACCTGCGCAGCCGCGACACGACGGCATTCGAGCGGCTCGACGCCTTCCGCACGCAGGACGTCGTCGCTGGAGTCGTTGACGCACGTAACACGCGGCTCGAGACCGCGGACGAGGTCGCACGCTACGCCGAGCGCGCCCTCCGGCTGATTCCGGAGGAGCGCCTCGTTCTTGCGACGACGACTTCGCTCGAGTATCTGCCGCGCGACGTCGCTCGCGCCAAACTCGCGGCCCTGGTCCAAGGCGCGCGACTCGTCACCGGAGAGAAGGTGGTTGCGTGAGCGACAACATTTTGCTGACGACGACGGTCGGCTCTTTTGGGAAGCCCGATTACCTGACCAAAGCACGTGGCCAGGCCGCGCGCGGCAAGCTCGGCGCGACCGAGCTCGAGGACCTCGAGCGCAAGGCGACGGCGGAATGGATCCGGCGGCAGGAGGACATCGGGCTCGACGTCCTCGTCGACGGCGAGATGTATCGCGGCGACATGGTCGCGTATTTCGCCGAACGACTCGAAGGCTTCAAGATCGGCGGGCTTGTGCGCTCGTATGGCAACCGCTACTACCACAAGCCGGTGATCGCGGGGAAGGTCTCGCGACCGAGACCCATGACCGTGAGCTGGTTCGAGTACGCGCAGTCGCTCACCTCGAAGCCGGTGAAGGGAATGCTGACCGGTCCCTACACGCTGCTCGATTGGTCCTACAACGAGGCGTATCCGACGCGTCGCGACGCGGTGCTCGCGCTCGCCGAGATCGTGCGCGACGAGGCGCGCGACCTCGAGCGCGCCGGTGCGAAATACATCCAGATCGACGAACCAGCGATCCACGCGCGGCCTGAGGAGATCGAGATCGCCATCGAGGCGATGGGCATCGTGACCGCGGGCCTATCCGCGAAGACGATCTCGCACATCTGCTACGGGGACTTCGCCGCGATCTATCCGCAGGTGCTCGACTTGCCTGTCGACCAGCTGGACCTGGCGATGGCGAACTACGGGTACCGCTGGCTCGATTTGTTCGACCGCAATCCCTTCACCAAAGAGCTCGCGATCGGGATCGTCGACGTGCACGCGCACCAGACCGAGACCGTCGAGGAGGCCGCGGAAGGGATCCGCAAGGGCCTGCGATACGTGCCCGCGCCGAAGCTGTGGCCGCATCCCGACTGCGGGCTCAAGACGCGGACGGTCGAGGAAAGCGTCGAGAAGTGCGTGGCAGTCGTCGAGGCGACGAAGATCGTGCGGAAGGAGCTCGCAAAAGTCGCGGCTTAGCGAGTAAGCGCCAGGCGGACTAACGAAAGTGTCTGCCCGGCGGCATTACAGAGTGGACCGTGATGACCGCAGAGCGCTGGGCCGAGCTGTACCGACTGGAATTCCCACGTCTTTATCGAGCGCTCCTCGCGGTCTTGCGCGACCGGGACCGCGCGCTCGACGCGCTGCACGACGCCTTCGTCGCCGGACTCCGCCATCCACCCGCGCACGACGCGGATCTCGCGGGCTGGCTCTTCGTGGTCGCGATCCGCAGCTCGCGGCGACTCCGGCGTCTTCCCCTCTTGCCACTCGAGTGGGTGACTGGCCATAGCGGAGACGACGAGATTGAAGCGACTCTCGACCGGATGGAAGTCGGACGGCTCCTCGCGGGCCTCACCGAGCGCCAGAGGGCGATGGTGGTGGCGCAGTTCTACCTCGGCCTCGATCACCGCGAGATCGCGCGGCACTTCGGCGTCAAGACGGGAACGGTCAGCGCCACGTTGGCGCAGGCCAAGGCGCGCATGCGCGCGGAGGTGCGGAATGCTTCCTGAGCTAACCATCGACCGAGTCTTTCGACGGGAGCTCGACTCGCTTCCGTTGCCGCCCGAGGGTTCGTGGATCCCGACCCGGGCCGCTTCGAGACCCTCGATCCTATTGACCACCCTTGTCGTTGCCGCAACGGTCGTGCTCGTCCTCGGAGCCGCGACGCTCGCCCGCGAAGCGAGCGACGCTGCCGCGGCGGCTCGGCGTGGAGTCTCCACGGCGCCGCTCATCAACCTTCCGCGACCCACCTGTCTGCGCGGGGGCTGCAACGTCTATCGCAACGACGCGTTCGGTTATGGGATCGTCCTACCGGCGGATTGGCGCGTCGCACCTCCGGTACGCGGCCGCACACCGCCGACCGGTGAGCTTGAACGCGTTGAGTTCACGGGCCAGACGTCCGACGAGTGGACGCACCTCGTGGGGATTGATGTGGTCGTTCCCTGGGATCTCGTCGTCGAGGTGCACGAGCGGCGAGGGGTCTTGGCGATGGATTGGTGGCGAGTCGACGGGTGCGATCGAAACTCGTGTGTCGTCGGCCAGACCACATTGAGTCAGTTGTCTGGATACACCGCGTCGTGGCCCATCGAACCCTCGCTGCGAATGCACGCCTATTACGTTCAGCGCGGCGACCGGATGCTCGTCCTTCGCTATGCGACGGGACCGGGTAACGAGGGCCCGCGCGGGATTACCGAGCGGACGCTCCAGCAGATCGTGGACTCGCTGACGTTCGGCTAGCCGCCGTGGCGACTACTTGCGCTTGGCCTTCTTGGGTTTCTTCTTCCCGGCCTTCTTCTCGGCGCGCGCACGACGGGAGCGCGGAGAGAGCGACGACAGGACGGCTGCGGCGATCGCGACCACTGGGGAGGGCGGCGCGACGACGGCGGGCGCGATCCGAGGCGCGACGGTCGTGCGCTGGATGAAGTAGACGGTCCCGGTCGGTGCCGTCATGTTCAGGTGCCGGACCTCGAGCTCCGCCTCCGCGAAGTGGTGCACCACTCTGCGGATGGTCACGTTCTCGGGGCGCGGAGTGAAGTTGCGGAACGAGTCGAGGCGAACGACCGCGTAGACGTCCTGCTGGCCGGGGGCCGGTGTCGTCGCCACGCCGAGAGGTTACTAGCGGTCGTAGAGCTCGAGGATCTCCCGGCGGAAGGGAACGCCCGCCTTGGCACGAAGTTGATCGAACTGATCGAAGTCCCACTCCCCTACGAAGGTCACGGCGACCCCAGTCTTGCCCGCGCGGCCGGTCCGGCCGACGCGGTGGGTGAAGACCTCGGCGTCCTCGGGAAGGTCATAGTTCACGACATGGCTGATGTCTTCAATGTGCAGCCCCCTCGCGGCCACGTTCGTCGCGATGAGGACATGGAGATCACCCTCGCGAAAGCGTTCGAGCGTGCGCTCCCGCTCCCGTTGGGTCATATCGCCGTGGATTGCGGCGACGTTGTGCTTTCTCTTCCGCAGCTTTTCCTCGAGGTCGTCCACGCCGCGCTTGGTGTGCCGGAACACGAGCACCTGGTCCGTCTCGTAGCGGCGAAGAAGCTCCTCGAGCGCGCGGACTTTGTCCTGCTCCAGGACCTCCACATAGACCTGCTCGATGCTGTCGACGTTCTGCTTCTCCGGCTCGATCGCGACCTCGACCGCGTCGTGGCTGAAGCGCTGCGCCAGGTCGCGCACATCGGCGACGAGCGTGGCGCTGAAGAGCGCCGTCTGCCGCCGCTCAGGACACCGTCGAAGCAGGCGGCGGACCTCGGGCGCGAAGCCCATGTCCAGGAGACGGTCGGCCTCGTCGAGAACGACCACGAAGAGTCCGGAAAGATCGAGATTTCCCTTTTCGATGTGGTCGAGGAGCCGTCCCGGCGTGCCGACGACGATCTGCGTGCCGCGCGCGAGGGCGCGCTCCTGGGGACCGTACGGAACACCGCCGTAGATCGCGACTTCGTGTGACTTGCGGTACTTCCCGATCGCCCCGAACTCGCGCGTCACCTGGAGCGCCAGCTCGCGAGTCGGTACCACCACGAGGGCCTGCGGTCGTTTGAGCACCGCGTCGACCTTCTCGAGGATGGGAATCGCGAACGCGGCGGTTTTGCCCGTGCCCGTCTGCGCCTGCGCGAAGAGGTCGCGTCCCGCTTGAAGGACCGGAATGGCCCGCGTCTGGACAGGCGTAGGCGCCATGAAGCCAAGCTCTGCGATGGCGCGGGAGATATCGGGGTGGATCGTGAGCTCGCCGAAGCGAGCGGCCGGTGGTGCGAGGGTCAATGTCTCTCCGGTTTTGATTTACATGCTAACCGCTGAAACGCTCGCGGTGGACGAGCTCTTCCAGCGGAAGACGATTCGCACGGGCGAGGATCTTTTCGGGATCGGCTTTCGGTCGAGGTCGTGGCTGACCTGGCGCCGGGTACCCGAGGGTGATGACCGTGGCGATCGCGGCGTCCGCCGGAATGCCGAGGTCGTGGCGCATGCGGTCGTGTTCGTCGGGTCGCACTGAGTTCGGGCAGCTCCCGACCCCCAGTGCCCAAGCCGCGACCATCATGTTCTGCGCGACGCGTCCGGCGTCGAAACGGAGGCGCTCGTTCAGAAGAACGACCGCGATCGCGACCGCGCAGCGGTCGAGGTTCCGCGGCGCCATAAGCGCGGTCGCGAGATCGTGCCGGTGTTGCCGGTCTTTGAGCACCACGAACCGCCAGGGCTGCGTGTTCCTAGCGCTACCGGCAGCGCGGCCGGCCTGCAGGACCTTTGTGAGTATCTCCTCCGGCACCGGACGGTCCGTGTACTCACGGACCTCGCGCTTGGAAACGACGGCAAGATAGGCGTCCATCCACCGTAAGTATCGGCGCGTCCTGATCCGATCTTCATTCGCGAACGTATCTCACTCGGCCACAACAACGGGGAGGAATAGTCATGCGTCTCAAGCTGCTTGTACTCGCGTTCGCGATCGCCACATTGACTCTCGCGCTTGTCGCAACCGTCGCTCTTGGTGACGACCGGGGCCGCGCACGGGCCGCGCTCATCGGATACGAGGAAACCCCAATGACTCTTTCGAGCAGCGGCCACGGCGAGTTCCGCGCCACGATCGACGACGCGAATCGCACGATCGCATACTCACTGACCTTCGGCGGATTGAATACCGCCGCGGTAGCGGCGCATATCCATCTCGGGCAGCGTGCAACCAGCGGTGGTGTCTCCGCCTTCCTTTGCGGCGGCGGTGGCCAAATGGCATGCCCACCCGGCGGCGGCACCGTCACCGGGACCATCACCCCGAGCAACGTGATCGGGCCGACGGCTCAGGGGATCGCACCCGGCGAATGGGACGAGCTCGTCGCAGCGATGCGCGCCGGCTTCACCTACGCAAATGTTCACACCACGGCTTTCCCCTCAGGCGAGATCCGCGGTCAGATCAGCACGAAGGGCGATCGCAACGGCGGTAACGACGACTAGACAGCTGAAGGGGCGGCTCCGGCCGCCCCTTTCTCTGGGAGTTCGCGCCCGCTTATGCTCGGAACATGCCCGGCTCGATCCGCGTCGCACGTCTTCTCGGCATCGACGTGCGGATCCACTTCTCGTGGTTCCTGATCTTCTTCATCGTAGTGTTGTCGCTCGCCGACTCGTTCGCGTCCGAGAACGTGACGTGGTCCGACACAAAGTCGTTCGTCATCGCGGTGATCGCGGCCGTGCTGTTCTTTCTTTCGGTCCTCGGTCACGAGCTCGCGCACGCTCTGGTCGCCCGGCGATTTCGGATGAGCGTCACGTCGATCACGCTCTTCGTTCTCGGCGGAGTCGCCAATCTCGCGAAGGAGCCACCCTCGGCGATGGCGGAGTTTCTCATGGCCGCGGCCGGTCCGGCGACCAGCCTCATCATCGGAGGAGTCGGCATCGGCCTCGCCGTCTTCGCGCCCTCGCTGTTCCAGGCGGCTCCGGCGCTGCAGCCGATCCAGCCGATCGCGAGCTACATCGGGAGGGTCAACCTCGCGCTCGCCGCGTTCAACCTGCTGCCCGGGTTCCCCCTCGACGGTGGCCGCGTCTTCCGCTCGATCATCTGGGGCCTCCTCAAGGACCGTCTGGCCGCCACCCGGATCGCGGCGCGCGGCGGCCAGGTCGTCGCCGTGCTGCTGGTCGTCGCCGGCGTCCTCCTCGCGCTCCGCCTGGACGCGACGATCAACGGGCTCTGGCTCGCCTTCATCGCCTACTTCCTTTGGAACGCCGCGACCTCGACCCTTCAACAGGAGCGGATCACGGCCGCGGTGGGCGGCGCGCGAGTCGGGCCGCTCATGACGACCGACTTCCGGTCGACATCGCCTGGTGCCATGGTCGGCCAGGTCATCCGCGATCTCGTCCTCCCGATGAATCTGCGCGCGATCCCGGTCGTCGCGGGCGACCGTTTCATCGGTCTCGTCGCGATCGGGGATCTTCGCAAGGTCGAGCAGGAGCGCTGGTCCGAGACGCCGGTCGAAGTCGTCATGACGCCGTCCGACACGCTTCCGACCGTCGCACCTGACGATCCGCTCAGCACCGCACTCGAGCGCTTCGGCGTGACCGACCTTCCCCTCCTGCCGGTCATCAAGGACGGACGGCTCGTCGGGATCCTGTACCGCGAATCAGTGATCGGGTACGTCCGGATGCAGGAGATGGTCAGCCTCGCGGGCCGCCGCTGACCTATCCGGAAGCGCGCTCCGCCGCCATCAGATCGAGGACGAGCGTGGTCCACCCGAAGTCACGCGCGCCTTCTCCGTCGCCGGTCCGCGGGTCGTAGAACTCGCGGATGCCGCTTCGGTCGATCATCGCGATCGTCCGGTCGACGATGTGACTTGCGATGTCGCCGCGCCCATGCGCACGAAGTCCCCAGTACAGATACCAATTCACGTTGATCCATGTGGGCCCGCGCCAGGTGGTCTTTGCGCGCCAGCCCGGATCGAACGCCCGCTCGCTGGCGGCGACGCTCGGGATTGGGTAGGGAAGCCAGAACTCTTTCTCGTTGAGGAGATGCTCGTCCACAAGTCGTTTGGCTTTGCGCGGGTCGAGATCCTCGAGGATGAGCGGAAAGAGGCAGGAGAAGGTGAGGGTTCTGGCGGGCTTCTCCGCCCACCCTGCGAGGTCCCAAAAGACCCCCGCGTCGTCGTCCCAGCATTTGGTCTCAAGCGCTTGTCGCACGCGCGCCGCCCGCGCGGCGAACTCGTCCGCTTCGTGGCGGGGGTCGCCCGCGATCGCCACCAGCTTCCCGAGACATTGGAGACCCTCCGCGTAGATCGCATTCATCATGACGTCCTCCCAGGTGAAGACGTCGAGCGCGGGAATGCGCGCGGGCTCGCTCCGATACGGTTCGTAGGCCTCGTACAGCCGCTGCATCGAGCGCTCGAGCTCCGGGAGCGTTTCTTCCGTGGACTCTGGCGAGATCCCCATCAGCGCGTCGTACTTGGGACTCGCATCGAGCCCTGACTCGTCGGGCTGAATGATCGCGACGAGCCCGTCGTCGTCAGGGTCGCGCACCGCCCTGAGCCAGCGGAAGAAGCGGCGGATCGGTGGCAGCACCTCACGCACGAAGTCGGCGTCGCGAGTTACCTCGTGGATGCGCAGCACGGCGCGCGCGACGACCGGTGGCTGGATCGTCGCGGTAAAGAAAGGGTCGGCCAACCAGATTGGTTGAACCTCTCGCAGCGCGACTTCGTGTGCGCCCTTCTCCCACAGGATCATGTGCGGGATGAAACCGTCGGGTTGGGCTCCCTGCATCAGGCACCGAATCTCCTGCTTCGCGAGTTCGGGATCGACGTGCAACAGGGCGATCGCGTGGAACGCGCTATCCCAGAACCACTGGAATGGGTAGGTCCTCGGCGAGGGGCAGACGAAGTCGTAACGACGGCCTCCCCACGCCGAGACACCGCGCTGCCGATTGCCTTCGAGGACGCGACGGGCTTCGGCGGCCACGCGCCTCTCGTCGTCGGACATGAGCGCGGATTATCCCGCACGAGATTCTCTTGTACGGGTCAGGTGTCGCGCGAAGCGGTGCCTATACTCACGGCCGTCAAGGGGGGAGATCGATGTCTACATACTCTCGACGGAAGTTCCTCAAAGTTGCGGCGGCCACGGGCATCGTCGTGGCGTGCGCGCCGGCGGCGCAGCCCTCTGCCTCGCCATCCTCGCCATCGGGTGCGTCTCCCAGCCAGGCCAAGGGCCTGACTGGCACGATCACCGTGTCGTATCCCGACGAGCTCGGGGTCAAGCCAAAGTACGTCGACCAGGCCGCGCAAGCGGTCCAGACCAAAAATTCCGGCACGACGGTGAAGGTCGATCTGCAGAAGATCTCGGACGACCTCTACTACCCCAAGCTGCTTCTCGCACTCCAGAGCGGTGCCGACGTGCCCGACGTATTTCACTTCGGCGGCGACAGCATCGGCGAGCTGGCGGACGCGGGGTACATCGAGCCTCTCGATGGGTACGTGAATGCGTGGGCGGACTGGAGTCAGTACCCCGCCTCGATCAAGCAGGGCGCGACATACAAGGGCCATGTCTGGGCGATCCCGTACGGCATGGACACGCGCTGGCTGTATTTCCGGCGCGATGATCTCCAGACAGCGGGCCTGCCCGCCAACTGGATGCCCACGAAGCTCGATGACGTCATCACCGCGGCGGCCGCGGTCAAATCGAAAGAGGCGAACGTGGTGCCCTACGCGCTCTACGCCGGCGCCGCGGCATCGGATGGAGCTCGCGATCACGCTTTCGTGCCGCTCGTGTGGGCGTACGGTGGCGACGTCGTCACGAGCGACGGCAAGTGGGTCGGCAACAGCCCCGCGATCCGCAAGGCCCTCGCCTACTACCAAAAGGTCTACGGCCAGGGGCTTTCGCCGAAGGAGATCCTCACGACGACCAAGCCGTGGACCGCCATGCGCGCGAAGCTCGGCGACGGCAGCCTCGCGCTGCTCTTCGAGGGTGGCTGGGTCTACGGCGGTTGGGCCTCGAAGGATCAGGCCGGCACGCAGAAGAACGTCGGATACCTGTTGCACCCGACGGAGAACGGTGGCCCGTCATTCACCATCGGCGGCCTCGGCACGTGCTGGTACATCACGGCGAAGTCCAAAAATAAGGACCTGGCCTGGGAGTTCATCAAGACCTGGAACAACAAGGACACCGTCGCGAAGATCAACATTGAGGACCCGCACCCGGTCGCACGCAGCGACTCGGCGGACGTCCCGGAGTTCAAAGCGCAGCAGTACCTCGTCGATTCGACGAAGTCGCTCGAGAAGGCGAAGTTCCTGCCGCCGGACCCGAATCTCAGCAAGATCACGACCGCCATCCAGAAGGCCACCGGCCGCGTCGCGAACGGCGACTCGAGCGCGGACGATGCCGCGAAGCAATACTCCGCGGACTTGAAGCAAGCGATCGGCGCGGACAAGGTCATCGAGCAATAAGTTTTGAGCGCCCACGGAGCGGAGGCGGAGAGCCTCCGCCCCGGGGCGCGTCCTATCCTCTGAACGTGCTCGCGCGAAACTCCACGTACATCGCCGGAGTCATGCCGGCAGCCCTGCTCCTCGCGCTCTTTTTCGTCGGTCCGGCGGTGTGGGCGCTCTATTCGAGCCTCACGAACCTGGCGCTCGTCGGCATAGACGCCGCGAATCCGCGCTTCGTTGGTCTCGATAACTACACGCGGCTGTTCGCCGATCCGGATTTCTGGACGGTGATCCGCAACTCCGTCACGTTCGTCGTCGGCTCCGCGGTGATCGGGCAGTTCGGCCTTGGTCTCGCACTCGCGCTCCTCATCGACCACGCCGAGCACAGGCGCTGGTGGCTTGGAACCCTGGCGTACGGCGCCGTGCTGCTCGCATGGGTCAACCCGACGCTGATCGCCGGGTTCCTGTGGGTGGCGATGTTCGACTTCTTCTTTGGCTCGCTCAACCACGTCTTCCTGAGCTCGTTCGGTCTTGGCCCGGTCGACTGGATCGGCTCGTTCCCGATGCCCGCGGTGATCGTCGCCAACATCTGGCGAGGGACGGCGTTCACCATGATCATCTTTCTCGGCGCCCTCAAGACCATCCCGCCCGACATCTACGAAGCCGCCCGCATGGATGGCGCCAACGCGTGGCGCCGTTTCTGGGACCACACTCTCCCGAGCCTCCGGCCGATCGCGGCGCTCGCCCTGCTCTCCATCACGATGTCGACGTTCGGCACGTTCATCGTGATCCAGACACTCACCAACGGTGGACCCGGCACCGCCACCGAGGTCATCGCACTCTTCGCGTTTCACACCGCGTTCAAGTCGTTCTCCATCGGATATGGATCCGCGATCGCCGTCGTCATGCTCGCCCTGAATTTCGCGTTCGCAGTCGCATACCTGCGCTGGTCGAGGGCCCGGGCATGACCACGCGAGCGGCATCGCACGTCG
>VBEY01000252.1 GCA_005889295.1 Chloroflexota bacterium
CTTTCATTAGCTAATCCTGAGCCCTCGCGGGAAGGAAGCGTACGGAAAGTGGCGCAGAGGACGATTCTCGTCGCGGATGACGACGCATCCATTCGCTCCCTTCTCAAGCAGTTGCTGTCCGACGAGGGGTACAGCGTGGTCGAGGCAACGACCGGGACTGAGGTCGTCGAAAAGGTCAAAGACGTCAACCCGGACCTCGTGATCATGGATGTCCGGATGCCGGAACTCGACGGCATTGAGGCGCTCTCCAAGCTCAAAGTCAGCTCGCCGAAGACAAGCGTCCTAATCATGACCGCGTTCGGCTCGTCCAATAACGCCATCCGCGCCATGGAGCTCGGCGCGTTCGACTACATCACCAAGCCATTCGAGCTCGACAAGATCAGCCACACCGTGAAGCGCGTCATCGAGTACCGGGATCTGACCAGCGAGGTCCAGGTGCTCCGAGACGAGATCAGCTCGCTCGTGCAGACCGAGCGGATCGTCGGCAATTCGCCTGCGATGCAAGAGGTCTACAAGACCGTCGGCAAGGTGGCCAAGGCCGACGCGACCGTCCTCATCACCGGCGAATCGGGCACCGGCAAGGAGCTCGTCGCGGAGGCGCTCCACTACAACTCCAATCGCCGGTCGGGCCCGATCGTGAAGGTGTCGTGCGCGGCTCTTCCCGAGACTCTGCTCGAGGCCGAGCTCTTTGGCCACGAGAAGGGGTCGTTCACGGGCGCGATGACGCAACGCCGCGGTCGTTTCGAAATGGCCGACAAAGGCACGATTTTTCTCGACGAGATCGGCGAGATGAGCCTTCCGATGCAGACGAAGCTTCTCCGCGTGCTCCAGGAGCGCAAGATCGAGCGGGTCGGCTCGTCGCTCCCGATCAAGGTCGACATCCGCATCATCTGCGCGACCAACAAAGACTTGCAAAGACAGGTCGAGCAGCAGAAGTTCCGCGATGATCTCTTTTACCGGCTCAACGTGATCAACATCCACATGCCGCCGCTCCGCGATCGCAAGGAGGACATCCCTGCACTGGTGGAGCACTTCCTCGCGAAACATCGCTACAGCGCGACCGCGCAGCCGGCCGCGATCAGCGAAGAGGCACTGAAGCGACTCATGGAGTACGACTGGCCCGGCAACGTGCGCGAGCTTGAGAACGTCGTCGAACGTGCGGTGGTGCTCTCTCGCGGTCAGATCATCACAAGCCGCGAGCTCCCCTTTGGCGACCACGAGGCCGGCGAGCATGAGGAAGAAGGGGGCGACGAGGTTTCCGTCGAGAAGTCCTTCTTCAAGAAGTCGGTCGCCCAATTCGAGAAGGACCTGATCATGAAAGCCCTGCGTGACGCGAACGGGAATCGCTCAAAAGCCGCGGAAATGCTGGGTATTTACCGCCGATTGCTCTACGCGAAAATCAAGGAATACGGCCTCGAAGGGTACCCGCCGAAGGGCCGAGCGGCCTGATGTTCGCGCTCCTGCGCACATCGCTTCGTTTCTTCGTAATCGGTTTCGTCGTCGGAACGCTCTTCGCTCCGCGATCCGGCGCCGAGACGCGTCGGATGCTCGGCGAGAAGCTCAGGGTCATGGCGAATCAGATCCTCGAGGTCGCAGCGTTCCCGCCGATCGAGTCGCGGACTCCCGTGAAGAGTGACGGCGAAGGTCGCGCGCGACAGAGCGGCACGCGAAGCACGAATGCCCGCTCGTCGTCCTAAGGGAGGCGCCGGACCGATCGTCGTCCGCATCGTCGAAGCGACTGGAGACTCGAAGAAGAGCTGGGACGAGGCGGTCCTCGCGGCCGTGAAGGCGGCAAAGGTCAAGACCCCGGTCGGCGTCGAAGTCGGCCGGCTGTGGGCGGAGCTCGATGGCCCGAGGCTCTCCCGGTATCACGCGTCGGTCAAGGTTGCGTACCGGGAGGCTCAGCGCGTGCCCGTCCGACGTTCCCGCTAGCAGCCAAGTCTCGATATCTGTCCATCTCATTGACACATGATTTGGGCGGCAACAACACTCGCCATCGGAATTCGACGTCAGGGGAGCAACACCCGGTGGCGGAGGCCCAAACGCACGACGCGCTCACGCAGGTCTTGATCGCTAACGATGGCGAGGTGCTCGCGCGTCTTCGTCTTTCGGCTGCGGAGGCCGCGCGCGTTTGCAACGTCACTCCGCGCCAACTCATCTATTGGACGAAGAAAGGTCTCGTGAAGCCATCGACTGATGGCGATCACGACTATGACGTCTTCGCGATGGAGAAGGTCATCCGTATCCGCCAAGCTCTCGAGAAAGGACACTCTCTCGAGAAGGCCGCGCAACTCGTGCAGCGCGAAATAAGCACTCTCCAGGCGGAGGCCAAGCGGCTCGAGGAGATGCCCCCCGACGCCCTTGAAGACGAGCTCCGCACGCGCCTGGAGCGCCTCGAAGCCCGCATTAACGAGCTGCGGCGGGCCCTCCCGGCGTCGCTCACGATCGCGCGCCTGCGCAAGGCCGTCGCGGTGTTGGCCCGCCTGGACGCCCAGGGCGCCCTCGAGGGCACCCAGACGAACGGCGACTCCGCCAAGGCCGTCGCGCTCCGTCTCGGCCGGGCGATCGATGAGCTCGAGCTCCTGCTTCGTGAGGTCCAACCCGTCGGGGCATAACGCGCCGGTACGCTTCGTGTGTGCCTGACGCGCTCGCGCTCATCGCAAACGCCGCCGGCAAGCTCACCCGCGAAGGCCTACGCGCGACCGGACGCGGGGCGACCGCGCTCCCCGGTCTCGTCGCACTCACCCTGGATCCCAACTTCATCCGCGCCCTCTCAGCTGAGCTCGAGCACGGCGTCGCCTGCGTCTCCGGCACGAACGGGAAGACCACCACGGCGCGGATGCTCGCTGACATTTCGCGCACCGCCGGGTGGGAACCGATCCACAACCGGTCCGGCTCCAATCTCGATCGCGGAGTAGCCGCAGCGCTTCTTGCGCAAACCACTTGGTATGCGGAGCCGCGCGGCAACTTCGGTCTCTTCGAGATCGATGAAGCCTCGCTGCCGAGCGCCATCGGGCGTCTCCAGCCGCGCGTCGTGGTGGTCACCAACCTGTTCCGTGATCAGATGGACCGCTACTTCGAGCTCGACGCGCTCGCCAAGAAGATTGGCGACGCGCTCGCTGGCCTTCCGGCCGACACCACGCTCGTCCTGAACGCGGACGATCCGCTCGTCGCGAACCTCGCGCTGCGGCGCGATGCGAAGACGATCTTCTTCGGTGTCGACGATCCCGACGTGGGCGGTGTGGTGCCCCAGGCCATCAGCGACGCGACCCGCTGCCCGCGCTGCAAGACCCCGCTCGTTTACACCCGGGTCGTACTCGCGCACGTGGGCGAGTGGTCCTGCCCATCGTGCGGGCTTAAGCGGCCGCCACGAGATGTGGCGGCGACGAAGGTCATGCTCGGCCCAGACGGGAGCGAGATCGCGCTCGCGGGGACGGTGGGAAGCATCTTCGACTCCGTTCGTGTTCCGATCCCTGGCCTGTACAACGCCTACAACGCGCTCGCCGCGCTCGCGGCGGCCCGCGCGCTGGACCTCGGGCTGGCCGAGGCGATCCGGGCGCTCGCGAATTTCCGTCCGGCGTTCGGACGCCTCGAGACAATCGATTACAAGGGCCGGACGCTCAGGCTTGTCCTCGTCAAGAATCCCGCAGGTTTCAACGCCGCGATCGGTGCGCTCCTCGAGACTGGACGTACGCCGCGTCTTGTGGCGGCGCTCAGCGATCGCGACGCGGACGGTCGCGACGTCTCCTGGATCTGGGACGCCGACTTCGAGGCTCTCGCGCCGTCGGTCGAGCACGCGGTTATCACAGGCTTGCGCGGGCGCGACCTCGCTCTCCGCTTCAAATATGCCGGCCTCGCGAAAGAGCGAGTCGAGGTCGTGGACGATTGGAGCGCGGCAATCGACAGAGCAACGACGCTCGCGCCCGAGGGCGCTGAGGTCGTGGTGCTCGCGACGTACACGGCGATGCAGGCACTGCGCGCGGTTCTCGCGCGCACCGGAGCGACCGTGCCCTTCTGGGAAGATTGAACTGATGGACCTGCGTGTCGCACACCTCTACCCCGACCTGATGAACATCTACGGCGACCGAGGCAACGTCATCGCGCTTTCGCAGCGTGCGAAATGGCGCGGCATTCAGGTCGAAGTGCGGCCCTATTCAGTCGGCGAGTGGGTCGACCCGGAGTGGCCAGATGTGTGGTTCTTCGGAGGCGGCCAGGACCAGGGGCAGGACATCGTTGGGGCGGACCTGGCGGGGAAGAACGGCTCGGCGCTCCGAAAATCGGTCGAGGGCGGGGCTGCCATTTTCTCGGTCTGCGGCGGCTACCAGCTTCTCGGGCACGAGTACGTCCCCGAGATCGGGCCGTCGATCACGGGCGTCGGCATCCTCGATGTCACCACCCGTGCCGGCAAAAAGCGCTTTGTCGGCAACCTGCTTGCGGACTCCCCGGACGGACAGCTCATCGGCTTCGAGAACCACTCCGGTCGGACGTATCTCGGCTCGAGCGCGAAGCCGCTTGGGACCGTGATCGCCGGTAACGGCAACAACGGCGAGGACAAGACCGAGGGCGCGGTGCAGGGGAAAGTGATCGGCTGTTATCTGCACGGGTCGTGTCTACCGAAGAATCCGTGGCTCGCTGATCGGCTGCTCGGGTGGGCTCTCGGTCGACGGCTGAAGGACGTCAAGCTCGAGCCACTCGACGATGGCGACGAGCTCGCCGCTCGTGTCCAGGCCAGTGAGGTGGCTCGCACGAGGACATAGATCGGTACTCGGGTACCGGCTTCAGGTCCTATGCGCCTCCTGCGCGTTGTTCTGTTGACTGCGCCGCGTGTCCCCGGGACTGTTCCTTCGTGGGTCCTTCATCGCGCTGGCTCTCCTTTCGGCTGGAGGATTCGCGGCGAGCGCGGACGATGGCCGGCCGCCGGCGCCGAACGGCGCCGGCCATCCTCCGACCTCCAGCCCAATTCCTCTCACAGAGCTCCGGCCCAGCGAGATCCGTACGGCGCCGGTGCCGACGGCCGCGCCCGGGTCCGATCCGATCAGTGGGCCGCTGCGTCTACCGGAACGCAAGAAGGAGCTCGTCATATTTGTCGGCGGGTACGGCTCGAAGGTCAACGACGGCGCGTTCGATGAACTTATGGCGCGCTTTCCGCCGGATCTCTACGACCTGCGGCGGCTCGGCGATGATCCGCGCTTTCCCTACGACACGTTCGGGAGTGTCGATGCGAACGCCCGCATTCTGACCGACGAAGTTCGCGGAATTGGCGGGGACTACGCCGCGGTGAATCTGGTGTCGCATTCGATGGGCGGTGTGGTCGTCGATCGTGCCTTCGCCAACGGCCTCTCCACGGGAGACGGCGTGCGGACGTACATCGCGATCGCTGGGCCGCACAGCGGCGCGGATTTCGCACGCGCGCCGGCGTTTCTTCTCCCGATCATCGGCCCGGTCAAGGAGATCGTGCGGGCGGGTGGTGTCGTCGCCGCGCGCGATCCGGAGAGCGCGGCGATACGTGACCTGGCGACGGCGCGGCCCATCCGACCACCTGCTGGTGTGGCGCGTGTCGACGCAAGCCTCGCGACCGACGGACTGGTCAATGCGTTTGACGCCCGCGATCCAGGTGTCCCGCAACGCCTCTTCCTGCCGGCGACCCCGCGCGAGCTCATCGATGGACACGGCGGGAGCCTCGTCAACCGTCAGATCGCCGACCTGATCGTGGAAACCGTCCGTACGCACGCGGTCCCACCAGACCGGCGCGATCCGCTGACCCAATTCGTCGCGCCACTCATCTGGAACGAGGAGACACGTTGGTGGCGGCGACTGCTTCTCGTCCTCACGACGGCCGCGTTCTCCCTGTACCTCGTGCGGTGGATCCCGTTCTGCCGCCGCGGGATGGACCAGCTCAACCTGTGGTGCGGTCGGCTCGTTCGTGCGCTCGGTCGATGAGGGGCGAGCGCGGCCAGGCGATCGTCGAGTTCGCATTGCTGCTGCCCCTCCTGCTCGTGGTGATCCTTGGAGTCGTGCTTGTCGCCGAGCTCGGCGTCGCACGCCTCGCGCTCGAACATGCGGCCGCGGAAGCGGCACGAACCGGATCGCTCACCAACGATGACGATCTCGTCCGTAGCACCGCAGCCGCCGCCGTTAAGCCGCTCGATGCGTCTTTAGTGAAGGTGATCATCGAACCGACGCAGAACGAGGCGCCGCGAGTCTCCGCGCCGCGAGGATCACTCCTGCGCGTCCGGTTGCGCTACGCGATCCCGGTGCCGCTCGGATTTGTCGGCCTTCCACGCTTGACCATCGAGGGAGTGGCCGTTCGACGTGTGGAGTGGACTCCGTGATCGAGGAAGGTGGCCAGGCGGCGTTGGCCGTCGTGCTCGCGCTGGCGATCGCAGCCGCCGCCGTCATCGGTCTTCACGGTGCCCAGGAGCGCATCGTGATGGGCGTCCGTGCGCAACGTGCCGGGGAGGCGGCGGTCGAGGCCGCGGCCCAATCCGTGGCGGATCTCTATGCCGCACGCCGGTCGGCCGCAAGAGATCTCGTGTTGGACCCGCGGGTCGTCGAAACCGCACGCGTCGCCGCCGAGGAGCTTGCTCACGAGAACGGATATCGCGGCGTGGAGCAAGTCCAGCTGATGTGCACCGGCAAACGGATCGAAGCGCGACTCGTGCTGAGCGGCTATGCGCACCATGCCGGCTTCAGCGCAGCGGAATGCTCCCCGCCCTGACCTTCACGCGAAAGAGATTCGCGATCCCTCGCCGCCGGCTCCTTCTCGCAGGGGGTGGTTCCGTGTTGTTGGCCGCATCGTTCCTCTCGACGCTGGTCGCCCAACCAGCGCGTCCGGCTGAAGAAGCGGCGGTCGGCAGATCTCTGGCGCAACGGCTTTCCATTTCGACCTGGGCCATCGCAATACCGATGGCGTGGCTCGCCGCGCCCCTGGCCGAGGTTCGAAGCGGCGATAGCGTCGATCTCCTCGCCGTGCGCAGCGGCGATCATCCGATTGCGGTAGCGATCGCAGCCGATCTTCGCGTCATGAGCGCAGACGAACGCGTTGTCGTTTTCGAGGTGAACGAAGAGAGCGCGACCGCGATTGCGACAGCCCGCGCGTCGGGACTGCTCATCGTTCCGCTTCTTCGTTCGACGCATTGACTGTCCGAGTCGCTCTCTACGGAGGGGCCGAACTCCTAGGCGCGGCCGAGGTGCTCGGCTTGATCAGCGTCGATGCCGCGCAAGCGGACATCGCCCTGGTCGACCTCCGTGATGCCGAGGCAACCTCGCGCGCGGCGACCCTCGCGCCGGAGCTTCCGCGTGTTGTCGTTGTCGGCGACGAACAAGTCGCGCTTGCGGGAGCGCTGGGAGTTCCAAGCCGCTCCGTCGCACGATCGTGCGAGCCCGCCGTCTTAGGGCCGCTGATCGCGGCGACCCTCCCGCCGGCCAAGCGCGGCTCGACGCGATCGATCCTCGTGACGTCGGCCCGTGGCGGGGTGGGCAGGTCTCTCCTCGTCGCAAATCTCGCGCGCCGCCTCGCGCTCCTTCGGGCCACGCTCTGCGTCGACCTCACCGGGGACGGGACGCTCAGCTGGTGGCTTGGCGTGACCAGCGGAAGCTGGTCCGATCTCGAAGACCTGACCGACGAGCTGACCGCCGAGCACCTCGGCGTGGTGGCGACCGAGGCCGCGCCGGGGTTGCGAATCGTGGGAGGGCCACCGCACGCGCCAAGCGTTCAGCTGGCGCAGTCCGCGTTCCGTGCCGCGCTCGAGCTCTCGGAGATCGTTCTTCTCGATGCGCCCACTCTCGCGGACGAGCGCACCCGACGGCTCACCGGTGCCGTCGATCGCGTAATCGTCATGAGCTATGACGACCCGATCTCCATCGCGGCGCTCGCGTCCGCCGACGTCCCCGACGAGGCGTGGCTGATCGCGTCGCAGTCGGTGTCCGCGTCGCTCACCGGGCGCGATGTGTTCCGCGCGCTGCCACGCGCCGAGGGCGCCATCGCGGCGGCGACGTCTCGGCCGAGCGCGCTCGGTGGAGCGATCGGAAAGGCGTACGACGAGTTGGCCGAGATCATCGCGATCGACGCAACGTGACGGTCGCCGCGCGCGCCCGCATCGAACGCGGCGTCGTCACGCGTCTTCGTGAAGCGCCCGATGGCCGGCCCCGTCGCGAGCAGCTCCCGGCGGCCCTGCGCGAGACGCTCGTGGACCAACGCCTCGTCATCCCGGCGGGCGAGCTGCGCCTGCTCGAGCGCTGGCTGGAAGACCGGCTCTTTGGCCTCGGCGAGCTCGCACCGCTCCTGCGTGACGACCGCGTGACCGAGGTCATGGTCAATGGCACCCGCGGCGTCTGGGTTGAGCGCGATGGACGGCTCGAGGAGACCGCGATCCATTTCGCCGATCCGGAGGAGATCCTCGTGTTGATCGAGCGGCTCGTCGCGCCGCTCGGCCGACGCATCGACCTCGCAAGTCCGCTCGTCGACGCGCGACTTCCCGATGGTTCGCGGGTGCACGCGGTAATCCCGCCCATATCTCTCGTCGGGCCCGTCCTCACGATTCGCCGCTTCGGGCAGCGGGCGCTCTGCCCCGACGACCTCGTTCGCAACGGGACGCTGCCGCCCGAGGCCATGTCGTACCTCGTCGGCGCGGTACGCGGGCGGCGAAGCGTCCTCGTCTCCGGCGGCACCTCGAGCGGCAAGACGACGACGCTCAACGCGCTTGCGTTCGCCGTGGGCGACCGCGAACGCATCGTGACCATCGAGGACGCCGCGGAGCTCCGCCTTCCGCAGCCCAACGTGGTCGCGCTCGAAACGCGTGCTCCGAGCGTCGAAGGGTCCGGAGCCGTCGACGTGCGTGCGCTTCTCCGAGCGGCGCTCCGCATGCGCCCCGATCGGATCGTCGTTGGCGAGGTGCGCGGTGGGGAAGCCCTGGACATGTTGCAGGCGATGAATACCGGGCACCGCGGGTCCTTGACCACCGCGCACGCGAACGGCGCGCCACACGCGCTGATGCGGATCGAGACGATGGCCCTCATGGGTGGCATCGATCTGCCGCTCGAGGCCATTCGCGAGCAGATACGGCGCGGCATCGACGTTGTCGTGCATCAAGAACGCGACGCGGCTGGTGTGCGCAGGATCACTGAGATCGCGGAGCTCTCGCCGGAGCGCGGCGACCCGTACACGCTCCATCGGGTCTACCCGTGATCGCGATGCTTCTCGCGATCGTCGGAGTGACGCTCCTGGTCCTCGACGAGCGACGCGCCGCAGCCGTGATCGCAGCCGCCGCGAGGCTCGATCCGCGCGCACGATCGGGAATGCGCGAGTGCCGGCTGGCTCTTCCGGGCCTCGTCGACGCGGTCGCCGCCGCCCTCTCGAGCGGTCTGTCGGTGCAGCTGGCCCTCTGCGAGGTCGCCCCGACGCTGCCCCGTGCTCTGGCGCTCCCGACCGAGCGCGCCGCAGCGGCCATGGTCCTCGGTGCATCCGTTGACGACGCCGTCGGCGCCTACGCCGGCGTCGTCGCCGGCGAGGACCTCGCACCGTTCGCGATTGTTCTCGGTGCCTTCGCGCGAAGTGGCGGCAAGATCGGTCGGAGCCTTGCACGTGTCGCCACCCTCCTGCGCGGACGCATCGCGCTCGAAGATGAGCGCAGCGCGCTCACGGCGCAGGGGCGTGCCTCGGCGATGGTGCTCGTCGCGTTGGCACCGCTCGGCGGCGCGTTCTTCGCGGTGATGACACCCGAGTACCTCGCGGTGATGTTCGATCGCGGCCGTTGGCTACTCGTTGTCGCCGTCATTCTCGAGGTCGTGGGGGCGCTCTGGCTCTGGCGGATCCTCCGCCTTTCCTCGCCGGGTGCCGATCTCGCGACGCTTCTCGATGCCGTCATCGTTGGTCTGGAGGCAGGCCTCACCTTCGAGCTCGCCCTCGCAGCGCTCGTCAACCGCGCGCCGATGGTGGCTCGGCTCCCCGAGGCGCGTCGCCTTCTCGCCGATCTCGCCTTGGGCCGCGGGGCGAGTGAGGCCTTCGCAGCATTTGGGAGCGCCGGCCCCACTGAGGCTCGGGTCGCGGCGCTGGTCCGCGCAGCGACACGATTCGGCTCGCCTCTCGCGAGCCTTCTCGTGACGCAAGCCGATGCACTTCGTGCGAGCGATCGTCGGCGCGCGGAATCGCAGGCCCGCCGACTACCCGTGCTGATGCTTTTTCCGCTGGCGGTCTGCGTCCTCCCGGCGCTGCTTTGTGTCTTCCTTGGACCTCCTCTGCTGTCCCTGTTGGCCTAGGGGGGTGTCAAAACGGGAGACAAACTAAGCAATTTGCGGGGGATCCTTGGTGCGGCAGGCAGAATTAGGCCTAGCCCAAACGTCAGAGGTACGACCTTCCTAGTTGTCGGAGGTTAACCAGACGGGCAGGCTTGCCACAGATCACAGGAAAGGGGGACCGAAAATGCTCGCATTCCTGCGCGACGACGAAGGCCAGGGTCTGGTCGAGTACGCACTCATTATCGCCGTCATCGCCATTGCCGTTATCGTCGCGATGATCTTCCTGCGCGGCCAGATTACGAACATCTTCAGCAACATCGGCAACAACCTCACCTAGACATCGCAAGCTGCTGAATACGACGACCGGGCGGCGCCTCCAAGACGCCGCCCGGTCCGTCTTCTAAGGGGACAGCGAAATAGACGCAGTGCGAGCTGTCGAGGACGCGATCCTGGTCGCTTTCGTTGCCGCCGTCGTCTACACGGACTGGCGCTATCGGCGGATCCCCAACGCCTTTACCTATCCCGTCATGGCCGCGGGCCTCGTTCTCGGCGCGCTCGAAGCGGTGCCGGGCGAGGTTTTCGTGAAGGGTCTCTTCGATCATGCAGCCGGGCTAGTCGTCGGATTCCTCATCGCGTACCCGTTCTACGCAATGGGCGGGCTGAAAGCCGGCGATGGCAAGTACCTCATGGCGGTCGGCGCCCTCCGTGGCCTGGGGCTGCTCCTTGGCGGCGCGATCTACGGCGCGCTTCTTGGAGGCGTCATCGCTCTTGGTTTCATCGCGGTGCGCCGGCTGCGACCCGCGAACGGTGCCAGCGCCGCGGTCGGCGGGGTGATGAAGACGTGGATCCCGTACGGCGTGGCGCTCGGGCTTGGCACCCTCCTCGCGCTCGCGCTCGAGCTCTCCGGTCGCCTTCCGGGAGCGGCGATGTGATCGGCGTTGCGACACCCGTCTCGCGCGGCGACCTCTTGCCTGTATATTCCCGACCGGGCGAAGGGCGCGAACAACGTGACTCCGTGAGCGAGCGTTAGTAGGGGAGTTATGGCCGAAACCGAGAAGATCCGCATCCTGATCGTCGACGACATCGCCGACACTCGCGATAACCTCGCGAAGCTGATCGGCTTTGAGCCGGACATGGAAGTCGCCGGCACCGCCGACGGTGGCCAGGCTGCGGTCAACCTCGCCAAGAAAGAGCGGCCTCACGTGATCCTGATGGACATCAACATGCCGGACATGGACGGGATCACGGCCACCGAGATCATCTCCAACACCGTGCCCGAGTCGCCGATCATCATGATGAGCGTCCAGGGCGAGCAGGACTACCTGCGCCGCTCGATGCTCGCCGGCGCGCGCGAGTTTCTGGTGAAGCCCTTCTCAGCGGACGAGCTGATCAACGCGATCCGCCACGTCCACGAACTCGAGAAGGTGAAGCGCGCCCGCTACGCCGCGGTCGCGCCCGCGGCGGCGGCTCCGGCGAATCCTCTTGCGGCGGCACCCGGCGCCCGGCAGACCGGCGAGATCATCACGTTCTTCTCGCCCAAAGGCGGTGTCGGACGGACGACGATCGCGACGAACCTCGCTGTTGCGTTGCATCAGCTGTCGCAGAAGCCCGTCGTCCTCGTCGACGGAAGCCTTCCTTTCGGCGACATCGCCGTGATCCTGAACATGAGCCCGAAAGCGAAGACCATCGCCGACCTCATCGGATCATTCGAGAACACCGACTCCGACGTTCTCGAGTCGGTGCTCGTTTCGCACTCCACCGGCATCAAGGTGCTTCTCGCGCCGCCGACGCCGGAGTCGGCCGAGTTGATCACCGGCGCGAACATGAAGCACATCCTCGAGCTGCTGCGCGAGCGCTACGCCTACATCGTTGTCGATACATGGCCTTCATTCCAAGAGCAGGTGATCACGATGCTCGACGTCGCCGACGTGATCCTCACGCTTATGACGCTTGAGATCACGAGCCTCAAGAACGTGCGCGTATTCATGGAGATCGCCGAGAAGCTCGGTTACGGGAGCGACAAGGTGCAGCTCGTCGCGAACCGCAACGACAGCTCGGGTGGCATCAAGGCGTCTGACGTCGAGGCCAGCCTCGGCCGCAAGATCCCGCACACGATCGTTTCCGACGGGCGAACACTGGTACTGGCCGTAAACCGCGGCGTGCCCTTCGTGATCAGTCATCGTGAGAGTCAGGTTGCAAAGGACATCTTCACCCTCGCACAACGCATCACGGCCGAAGCGCCGGAGACCGCGGCTGCAGGCGCCCCGAAGGCAGCGGCCCGCACCGGGGGTATGCGTCTCTTCGCGCGTTAGCCCTGTCGCGCTGATCCCCGTCTGAACCCTTTACAAGCGTTTCCGGGTCATACATTTCGCTGTCGAGGGAGCAGGTGCCTGGATAACGGGCGCCGGAAGGCAGGGTTAAACACGCACAGATGTCGCTTCTAAGACGCATCGAAGGCGCCCGCCCGGGTCAACCGGAACAGCCACAGCAACCCGGCGCACCCCAGCAGCCCCCGAAGCCGCCCGCCGAGGGCCCACTCTCGCAGTCCACCGCTCCAGCGCGCGACGCACAGCGCGACGTTCGCTCGCGCCTGCAAAGCCGGATCATCAACAACCTCGACCCGCGACTCGATCTGTCCGACGCAAAGGCGGTCAAGTCGTCCATCGAGGAAATGTTCAACAAGTTCATCGACGAAGAAGGCATCGTCGTGACCCGCGTCGAGCGTCAGCGAATGCTCGAGCAGATCATGGACGAGATCCTCGGCTTCGGCCCCATCCAGCCGCTCCTGAACGACGACAGCATCACCGAGATCATGGTCAACGGGCCATTTCGCACGTACGTGGAGCGCAAGGGCAAGCTGCAGCTGTCCGACGTGACATTCGTCAGCGACGAGCACGTCTCGCGCGTGATCGAGCGGATCATCGCGCCGATCGGCCGGCGCGTCGACGAGGCGAAGCCATTCGAGGACGCGCGTCTTCCGGACGGCTCGCGGGTGAACATCATCATCCCGCCGCTCGCCCTCAACGGGCCCACCGTGACCATCCGAAAGTTCCCGAAGTACCGCATCACCGTCGAGGACTACATCAAGTTCGGCACGGCGACGGCAGAGATGATGGAGTTCCTCCGCGCGTGCGTAGAAGCGCGCCTGAACATGTACATCTCCGGCGGCACCGGCTCAGGAAAGACGACCCTTCTCAACATCCTCTCCGGCTTCATCCCCGAGGACGAGCGCATCATCACGATCGAGGACGCGGCGGAACTCAAGCTCGTCCAGGATCACGTCGTTCGCCTCGAATCCCGCGCGGCCAACATCGAGGGCAAAGGCGCCGTCACGATCATGGATCTCGTCCGGAACGCTCTTCGTATGCGCCCTGAGCGCATCGTCGTCGGTGAGACGCGTGGTGGCGAGGCCCTCTCGATGCTCCAGGCCATGAACACCGGCCACGACGGCTCGCTGTCAACGGGCCACGCGAACTCCCCGCGAGACATCCTCGCCCGTCTCGAGACCATGTGCCTCATGGCCGGCGTCGAGCTGCCGGCGCGCGCGATCCGCGAGCAGATCGCCAGCGCGCTCGACCTGATCATCCAGATCTCGCGGCTCAAGGACGGGTCCCGCAAGATCACGAACATCACCGAGGTCCAGGGTATGGAGGGCGAGACGATCGTCCTTCAAGACGTGTTCGTCTTCGAGCAGACGGGCTACGTCGACGGAAAGGTCCAGGGCAAGCTCCGGCCGACTGGCATCCGTCCCAAGTTCTCGGAGAAGTTCGAAGCGGCCGGCATCAAGCTCCCACAGAACGTCTTCGGCGACATGTCCGCCGGCCTTCGTTGATCGGTCTCCAATACATCATCCCGGCGACCGCCTTCATCGGCGTGTTGCTGTTCTTCTGGGGGATCTCGTCGATGCTCGGCGGGTCGTCCCCGGAGTCGCTCGGGGCGCGCATGCAGCGCTACGCCGGTGGCCAGCAGGCGGCGGCGCCGGAGGCCAAGAAGGAGCGCAAGCGCTCGCGCCGAGACGTCGATCCGTTCGCGACCTTGTCGGGCGATCTGCAGGACAAGCGCTTCGCCTCACGGGTTCAGCGCGACCTCGCCCGTGCCGACCTTCGCCTGCGCGTCGCCGAGTATTACTACATCCGCATCGGCTCAGCCCTCGGTCTGGCCGCGGTCCTTCTGCTGGTTCGCGATCCCCTCTCCGCCGTGGTGGGAGCGCTCCTTGGCTACTTCCTGCCGCGGATGTGGGTCGGTCGTCGCATCGGTAGCCGCCTCAACGCCTTCAACAAGCAGCTCCCCGACACAATCACGCTCCTTTCGAACTCGCTCCGTGCCGGCTCGAGCTTCCTCCAGTCGATCGAGCTGGTGTCGCGCGAATCTCCGGCGCCGATGGGCTCGGAGATGGGGCGTGTCGTTCGTGAGGTGAACCTCGGTCTGAGCATGGAGGAGGCGCTCTCGAACATGGTGCGGCGCATCAAGAGTGATGACCTCGACCTGATGGTCACCGCCATCGGCGTCCAGCAGCAGGTCGGTGGGAACCTCGCCGAGATCCTCGACACGATCGCCTTCACCATCCGCGAGCGGGTCCGGATCAAGGGCGAGATCCGCACGTTGACGGCGCAAGGACGCTACTCGGGTTACCTCGTCGCATTCCTGCCGATCGGGATCATGATCACTTTGAACTTCATCAACCCCGAGTTCATGAAGCCGCTCTTCAGTGAGCTGATCGGACAGATCCTTCTCGTGGTCGGGGCGATCATGATGGGTATCGGCTTCTTCGCGATCCGCAAGATCACGGACATCAAGGTCTAGCTGTGGAGATCCTCATCCTCGCCGGCGTCGTCGGGTTCGGGGTGTTCCTCGTGTTCGCGTCCTTCCTCGTCGGGCAGCAGCTCGACCCGGTGCAGGCGCGACTGCAGCAGATCTCCGTTCGCCCGAGGACGCTCGAAGAGCTCGAGCTGCAGCGGCCGCTCGCCGAACGGACCCTGAAGCCGATCGTCCAGGGCCTCGCGGCGATCATCTCGCGCTTCTACCCCGCCAACACGGCGCGGTCCCTCCAGATACGCCTCAAGCGGGCGGGCATGGAGACGACGAGCGTCGAGTTCTTCCTCGGCGTCAAGGCCTTCGTCGCGATCGTTGCGGCCATCGCCGCCTCCTCGCTCCTGAACCTGCTCACGAGCGACCCGGTGTACACCGTGGGTGGCCTGTTCGGCGGACTCATCCTCGGCTTCCTCGCGCCGGATCTCTATCTGAGCAGCCGCGCCGGCGGCCGAGCCGGTGCGATCCTCGACCAGCTACCCGACGCGCTCGACCTCCTCACGATCTCGGTGGAGGCCGGCCTTGGATTCGACGCCGCGATCATCAAGGTCACCGAGAAGATGAAGGGGCCGCTCACCGAGGAGCTCAAGCGCGCCGCCGCCGAGCAGCGTGTCGGCAAGTCGCGCCAGGAGGCCCTCCGCGGCATCAACGACCGCGTCGAGGTGAAGGAGCTCCAGAACCTCATCTCCGCGATCATCCAGGCTGATCAACTCGGTGTGTCGATGTCGAAGGTGCTGCGCATCCAGTCCGAGCAGATGCGCACCGATCGCCGCCAGCGGGCCGAAGAGAAGGCGGCGCGCGCGCCAATCCTCATCATGCTTCCGACCGTCGGATGCATCTTCCCCTCGCTCTTCATCGTGATCCTCGCGCCTGCCGCTCTTTCCGCGATGAAGTCCTGCGGCTCGGTCTAGAACGCTCCGCGGCCCCCTGAAGATCACCAACCGCACGCGCGGAACGGTGCTCGCCACCCGCTGCGATGTCGCGAATAGCTTCCTGACCCGGGGTTTCGGGCTCATTCTTCGGTCGAGGCTCGCGGATGGAGAAGGCCTCCTCATCACCAGGACCGGTTCGATCACGATGTTTTTCATGCGGTTCGCGATCGATGCCGTGTTTGTGGACCGATCGATGCGCGTCCTCCGTGTCGCCGAAAATCTTCGTCCCTGGGTACCGGCGGTCGGCGCGCCCCGCGGGACCGACTCCGTGTTCGAGCTTCCCGCAGGTACGGCGTCCCGGACCGGCACGCAAGCCGGTGACGAACTCATCTCGTCGGAGTCGACCGAACGGTGAGGGAGCTCGCGCTGGCAGCCCGCGATGTCCTGCTCGCGCCACGCTGCGCCGGCTGCGGCGAGCCCGGGAGCTGGTTTTGCGTCTCCTGCCGCGACGACTGCGAGCCGATCGAGCACAACGGTGGGCTGACCCTTCGGGCGGCGGGCGCCCACGCCGGCCCTCTCCGCGCCGCGGTACGCCGGCTGAAGTACGGTGGCGAGCCTGGTCTGGCCGAGGACCTCGGCGCGCTGGTCGCGCTCGAGCTCGCCCGCGATCTCGCGCGCGGCGTGACGATCGACGCGATCGTTCCCGTGCCGCTCCACCGTTCGCGCGCGATGGCGCGCGGCTACGACCAGGCGGCCTTGCTCGCTCGGGCCGTCGCCACTCGCACCGCGCTACCTCTTCGGCCCTCGTTGCATCGGATCCGCGCAGGCCGCCCGCAGATGGAGCTCGATCGAGTGGCGCGCGCAGCGAACATCCGCGGAGCGTTCGTGGCCGAGTCCGGCTCCCTCCGTGGGCTGCGCGTGGCCGTCATCGACGATGTGGCGACGACGGGCGCGACTCTCGGAGATGCGGCCGCCGCGGCACGGGCCGCCGGCGCCCGTGCGGTGCGCGCCTACGTTGTGGCGTTCGAGGAATGACGCGCTCGCGCTGGGTCGTGCGCGGGCTTCTCCTGTTCGTGCTCGCCTTCGCCAACCTGAACGACATCCGAGCCGGCGAGGCGACGCGGGGCGGGGAAGCGCCGGGCCTCTGGTCCCCCGACGTCCTCCCGAACGCGCTGTTCGCGTGGACAGTCATAAGGGAACACGACGTCGACTACGACGAATTCACCGCACCTGGCGGGACGACGACTGGCAAGCTCGACCGCGAGGCGTACTTCTTCCGCGCGTGCGGCGTCTCGACAGCCACAGCGCCGCCGACGGCGAAGCGCAGCCAGGGCGGCCCGCCGGCGCCGGGTCCGAACGATCACGTCTGCTCGGTCTTCCCGCCCGGCATGGGAATTCTCGCGCTGCCGTTCTTCGCGCCGTTCGTTCTCACCGGGTGGAACGCCCTCGATCTCGGCCTGCTCGTGCACGGCGGGCACGTCGTCGCCGCCATCGTTGAAATCCTTGCGACGCTCATGCTCTGGTCGCTGCTCCGTCGCTTCGCGACCCCGCGCTGGTCCCTCGTGCTCGTGCTCCTCTATTTCCTCGCCACGAGCGTTCGGACGGTCGCGAGCCAGGCGCTCTGGCAGCACTCGGGGGTGCATCTCGCTGTGGCGTCGGCGCTCTGGCTCGTTCTGCGAGAAGAGTCGGTTCCGCTCTCCCGTGATTTCGCGGCCGGCCTCGTCCTGGGACTCGGCGGCGTGGTCCGCCAGACTGCGGCACTCGTTGCGCTCGGCCTCCATGGATTCCACCCGAGGCGGATCATGCTGATCCTCGTTGGCGCAGCCATTGGCATCGCCCCGCTGCTCGCGTACAACGACCTCGCCTTCGGCTCGCCACTCGAGCAGGGCTACGGGACGAAGTCGTTCGCCACTCCGCTCCAGACGGGCCTGTACGGGCTCCTGTTCTCGCCCTCGAGGGGGCTTTTTGTGTACACGCCGTACCTCGTCTTCGCCTTCTTCGCGCTCTTCCGCGCCTGGCGGTGGCCGGGTGAGGTCGCGGGTCGCCTGCGCGGGCTGTCGCTCGTCTGGATCGCGACGCTCGCGCTGTACGCGACCTATTCGGAGTGGTGGGGCGGCCGGGTGTTCGGCTCGCGGTTCCTGGACGACCTCGCGCCGGTGCTGTTCGTGGCGATCGCGTGGGGCACGTCCGTGGGCATGCTTCGGTCCCGCTTCGCGCTCGTCGTCTTCGGGCTCATGGCGGCATGGTCGTTCGTGCTCTTTCAGGTCGCCGCGTTCCTCTATGACAAGGGCTGGGACACGATGCCCGTCAACGTGAACGACGATCCGTCGAAGCTCTTCAACTGGAGCGATCCGCAGTGGCTCGCCGTCCTCCGCTTGGTGCCTTCCGCGGACGAACGCGTGATTGCCGGCGTCCTTTTGAGCGCGCTCGTGCTCCTGTTGCTCGTCCGACTCGAATTGCGTGCTGACCGCGGGAGTGAGCTAGCGTCGCACGTGTGAGCGCGTTTCTGATCTTCTTCGGCCGCGGAGGCTCGAGCGACCTCGAACGACAGCTCGATACGGTGAAGCTCGCGATCGGGAGGGTGGTGCTCGGTCGTGCCGCCGATGCCGGCTTTTCGCGCCTCTACGCAGTCACGGATGATGCGGAAGCCGCCGCGGCCTTCCGTGCGAGGGGCGCCGCGATCCTCGCCCCGAAGACGCGACCGTTCCATTTCGGGCAGGAGCTCGCGCGGATCGTGCACGAGAAAAAGCTCGACCGGGTGTGCACGATCGGTGCGGGGGCCGGCGCGCTTCTCACGACGCACGATCTGCAAGGGCTGCGTGAGGATCTCGAGTCCAGCGAGGCGCTCGTCCTTTCGAACAACTCGTACTCAGCCGACCTCGTGGCGTTCACACCGGCATCGGCCCTGGACGCGATCGACCTGCCGGCGACCGACAATCCCCTGCCACGGCGCCTCCACCAGCAGGCCGGACTCTCGTCACGTCAGATGGAGAAGTCCGCGGCAAGCCTTCTCGACGTCGACACCCCCACCGACGCCGCGCTCCTGGCCCGCCATCCGCGCTGTCCCCCCGAGCTGCGCGACCTGGCCGCGTGGCAGGACGTGCTCGGCGACCGGATCGACGCGCTCATGCGTATCGTGACGACACCCGACAAGGAGCTCCTCGTTGCCGGCAGGGTCGGCGCGCCGGTCTGGACATTCATCGAGACACAGACCGCCTGTCGGGTCAGGATGCTCGCCGAGGAGCGCGGGATGCAGGCGGCCGGTCGCGACGTCTCCGGCGAGGCGCGGAGCGCCCTGGGATTCCTCTACCAGCTGGTCGGGCCTCGCGAGTTCTTCGCGAGAATGGGAGAGCTCTGCGACGGCATGCTGTTCGACATGCTCGTGCTCTTCGCGCACCTCGGCTGGCGACCAGGGGCGGAGGAGCGGTTCGCCTCGTACCTCTTCATGGCCGATCGCATCGCGAACAAACCGCTGCGTGAATTCACAGAGGCGGCGCGCGACGCACCATTCCCGCTGCTCCTTGGAGGCCACACGCTCGTCTCGGGAGCGTTCTGGACGATGGTCGAAGCGGCCTGGGCGGGCCACCCCGAGCCGTGAACCCGCTCTTTGACCATCACGTGCACAGCGACCGCTCGGACGGCACGGTGTCCCTCGCGGATCGCGCGAAGAGTGTGGCGCTGCGGCCGCACGGGGTGTCGGATCACTACCCCTGGAAGGAGAAGCTGCGGAACGAGGACGACCTGAAGCGTTACGTCGAGGACGCCTCGCGGCTCGGCCTTCGCGTCGGTCTGGAGTACGACCTCGGGGTCGCGCCCCC
>VBEY01000220.1 GCA_005889295.1 Chloroflexota bacterium
AAGGCAACGCGAAGATGCGCGATCTCCTTGGCGGCAAGGGCGCGGGGCTCGCCGAAATGACGAACGCCGGTCTACCCGTGCCTCCCGGCTTCACCATCACGACCGCCGCGTGCAATGCGTACTTCGCGTCGGGCAAGAAACTGCCGCCGGGGCTCTGGGACCAGGTCGAGAAATCGCTCGCGACGGTCGAGCGCGCCACAAAGAAAAAGCTCGGCGATCCCAAGGACCCGCTTCTCGTCTCGGTGCGATCGGGCGCCGCGATGAGCATGCCCGGGATGATGGACACGGTCCTCAACCTCGGGCTCAACGACGAAAGCCGAATGGGCCTCGCCAAGCTGACGAAGAACGAACGCTTCGCATGGGACGCGTATCGAAGGTTCATCTCGATGTTCGGGCGGATCGTCCTCGGGATCGACCCCGCGAAGTTCGAGCACGCGCTCGACGCAAAGAAGAAATCAGCTCGCGTCGAGAGCGACCCTGAGCTGTCGCCGAAGCAGCTGGCGGCGCTCGTCGACGAGTACAAGGCGATCGTCCGCAAGGAGACGGGTAAGCCGTTCCCGACCGAGCCGCAGGAACAGCTCCGCCTGGCGATCGAGGCGGTGTTCGGCTCGTGGTTCGGGCAGCGCGCCAAGGATTACCGCAAGCAGTTCAAGATCTCTGATGATCTCGGCACCGCCTGCAGCGTCGTCACGATGGTGTTCGGGAACATGGGTGACGACTCCGGCACCGGCGTCGCGTTCACGCGCGACCCGAACACCGGCGCGAAGGAACTCTACGGCGAGTACCTGACGAACGCGCAGGGCGAGGACGTCGTCGCCGGGATCCGCACCCCCTCGAAGATCGCCCAGATGAAGAAAGACCTGCCAAACGCGTACGCCGAGTTCGAGAGGATCGCGAAACGCCTGGAGAAGCACTACCGCGACGCGCAGGACCTCGAGTTCACGATCGAGCGCGGCAAGCTCTTCATGCTGCAGACGCGCTCCGCAAAGCGCACGGCGGCGGCCGCCGTGAAGATCGCGACGGACATGGTGAAAGAAGGCCTCATCAGCAAAGACGAGGCCCTGCAGCGAGTCGAGCCGGCCCAGGTCGAACAGCTGCTCCTGCCTCGCTTCGACCAGAAGGAGGTCGACAAGGCGCGCAGCGCGGGCCGCTACCTCGCAAAGGGGCTCAACGCCTCACCCGGCGCCGCGACCGGACGCGCCGTGTTCGACGCTGACCGCGCGGTGGCGCTCAAGGGACAGAAGCAGCTTGTCGTCCTGGTCCGGCCGGAGACGAGCCCTGACGACTTCCATGGGATGGTCGCGGCGACGGGGATCCTCACGGCGCGCGGCGGGTCGACCTCGCATGCCGCCGTGGTGGCGCGCGGTCTCGGTTTGCCCTGCGTCGCGGGCGTCGCGGCGCTCGACATCGATCTTCAAAAGCGCGAGATGCGTGTCGGCGGCAAGGTCATCAAGGAGGGCGACGCGATCTCCATCGACGGCACCACCGGCGAGGTCTTCGCCGGCGAGCTGCCGACGATCGCGGCCAACTTCCGCGAGGAGAAGGAGCTCATCGAGCTCCTTTCGTGGGCGGACAAGCGGCGGCGTCTCGGTGTCTGGGTCAACGCGGATACACCGGGTGAGTGCCGCCTCGCGCGCGAGCTTGGCGCCGAGGGCGTGGGTCTCGCACGGACCGAGCACATGTTCCGCGAGGCCGAGCGCCTGCCGATCGTGCAGGACATGATCCTCGCGGGCGACACGGCCGGGCGGAAGCGCGCGCTCGCGAAGCTCCTTCCGTTCCAGCAGGGCGACTTCAACGAGATGTTCGAGGCGATGGATGGCCTGCCAGTTGTAATTCGCTTGATTGATCCTCCCCTCCATGAGTTCCTCCGTGAATACGCTGACATCAACGTCGAGATCGCCGTGGCTCAAGCGACTGGAAGAAACGGAACGGAACTCGAAAAAAAGGTGCGAATATTCCGCCGGCTCGAGCAGCTGCACGAGGACAACCCGATGCTCGGTCTGCGCGGCTGCAGGCTCCTCCTCGTGTATCCCGAAATCCTCGAGATGCAGATCCGCGCGATCCTCGGCGCGGCCATCGACTCGGCCGAGAAGGGCATCAAAGCGAAGCCCGAGATCATGATGCCGCTCGTCGGAACAATGGGGGAACTCGATCGACTCGCGGCCCAGGTCACCGAGGTCGCGCAGCAGGTGTTCAAGGAGCGCGGGAAGCGTGTCGAGTACAAGTTCGGGACGATGATCGAGATCCCGCGTGCCTGCATCATCGCCGACCAGATCGCGACAAAGACCGAGTTCTTCTCGTTTGGCACGAACGACCTCACTCAGACCGTGCTTGGCATCTCGCGCGACGATGCCCAGAAGAGCTTCCTCACGCGTTACGTCGAAGAGAAGATCATCCCGGCGGACCCGTTCCAGGTCCTCGATCGCGACGGGGTGGGCGCGATGATGCGGATGGCCGTCGAACGCGGCCGCAAGACGAAGCCCGGCCTGAAGATCGGCATCTGCGGCGAGCACGCCGGCGAGCCATCATCGGTCGCCCTCTGCCACGAGCTCGGGCTGACCTACGTTTCGCCGTCCACCTATCGCGTGCCGGTCGCGCGCCTCGCCGCTGCGCAGGCCGCCCTCGCGGGAGGCGCGGCGCGCGACCGTTAGCTCGACGGGCTCAGCTCTTCGCGGTCGTGAGAGCCGGCGCCGATCGATAGCTGTTCGGCAGCGGCGTCCCCGTCACGGTCGACTCGACCTCGACGATGTCGGACTTGAGTGGGCCGAGGATGGCGAGCAGCTCGTCCTGCTCGGCCTTGCCGACACCAAATCGGTTCAACGTGGCGACGAGGTCTTCCACCAGGGCGTTGAACTCACCGGTCGTGACCTTCATCCCGTCGTGGGTCGTCTTCATGTCGCGGCCGGTGTAACGACGGGGACCACCGGACGCCTCGGTCACCTGGTCAATGAGCATGGACTTGAGGCGAGGGATATCGGTTCGACCGAACTTCTTGTTTATCCGGGAATCTCCCGCGCAGCGAGCGACGAAGTCCTCGACGACGCTTGTGACGGCGGCGTTCCCGCCCAGACGCTCGAAAAGCGAACGGCCCATTACGCACCTCCCCAAAACCGGCGTCGTCATACACCCGCGACCGCTCCGTGTAAAGGACCCTCTCCTGGGGGTCGCTCCACGCGTCGATCCACGAGCCCAATAGGCGCGCGCGAACCCGAGCGGGGTCGCGCTCGTCGATGCCGCTGGCCGGATGTTCGCGGTCGCATCCCGCTCTCGCGAAAGAACAACTCTTGAAGTCGCATCGCTTGTCGCCCACACATGTAGGTGCCCAAATCGGCCCGCGCATCTATTAGCCTTACGCGAAATGGCCACCCAGACACGCGGCGACGCGAAGCTTTCGCGCACGCGCTCCGTGGCCGCGCTTCGCGTCCGGGAGCACACCGAGGAGCTCGAAAAAGCCAATCTCGCTGAGCACGCGACGGAATCTGCGAACGCCCATCGCGATCGCCCCGAGGATCCCTCGCCAACTCGCGCGGCCTTCGCGCTGGACCGCGACCGCATCGTCCACAGCAAAGCCTTCCGCCGGCTCAAACACAAAACCCAGGTCTTCCTCGCGCCGGTTGGAGACCATTACCGCACGCGCCTCACGCATACCCTCGAGGTCACGCAGATCGGCCGCTCGATAGCACGGAGCCTGCGCCTCAATGAGGACCTCGTCGAGGCGATGGCCATGGGCCACGATGTCGGCCACACACCCTTCGGCCACATCGGTGAGGAGCTCCTCGGCAAATTTCTCCCCGACGGGTTCCGGCACAACGAGCAGAGCGTCCGCATCGTCGAGAAGATCGAGAAGAACGGCGCAGGCCTCAACCTCACCAAGGAGGTCCGCGACGGGATCCAAAAGCACAGCGCGCCCACCGAAGGCGGCGTCGAGACCGCCGCGTGGGGGATTCCCGAGACGCCCGAAGGCTGGGTCGTGCGCTACGCCGACAAGATCGCGTATCTGCACCACGACATCGATGACGCGATGCGGGCGGAGATCGTCCGGGAGGAGGACATCCCGCAGGACATCCGTGCCTCGCTCGGCCGCGATCGCGCCGAGCGCCTAGACACGATGATCTACGACGTGATCGTTACGTCCTACGGAAAGGCGGACGTGACGATGAGCGACGAGGTTCTGGACGCGACCAATGCGCTTCGGAAGTTCATGTTCGAAAACGTGTATCTGGCAGGTCCCGCCAAGACCGAGGACCGCAAAGCGCAAGGGGTGCTCTGGGAACTTCTCCAGCATTTCGAGAAGCGTCCCGAGCTGCTGCCGCCCGAGCACCAGCGGATCGCACAGCGCGACGGCATCAAGCGCGCCGTCGCGGATTACGTTGCGGGAATGACCGACCGGTATGCCCTCGACACGTACGCCTCGATCTTTATCCCGTCGGGCTGGAGCCATTTGTAACTGGCACAGCTCTCGCATAGCGAGAACCCGTGGCCACGAACGGAACAGGCCTCCCTCGGAGTGACGATCCACCGCCCTCTCCTCCACAGCGTCGGATCCTCGTCGTCGACGACGACGTCGACGCGGCGGAGGCACTCGCGGACCTCCTGCGCGACTACGGTCACGACGTCGGGACGGCACACGATGGCCCGGGAGCTCTCGATTCCGCGCGGCGGCACCGGCCGGACGTCGTCCTCTTGGACATCGGCATGCCGGAGATGGATGGGTACGAGGTCGCGAAACGGATCCGCTGCGATCTCGGCCTCGGCGACGCGCTCCTCGTCGCCCTCAGCGGCTACGGCGAGGATCGCCACCGCCGCCTCGCCCGCGAGGCCGGCTTCGATCAGCACGTGACCAAGCCGGTCGACGCGTCGAGGCTCGAGGAGCTGTTGAAGCTCCCCCTATAGATCAAGCCGGGCGCGATACTTGGCTTGATGCCCGGTGACTTCGACACCGTCAAAGAGCGCGTGGACATCGTCCAGGTCATCGGCGAGCACGGAATCGTGCTCAAGAAGTCGGGCCGCGGGTTCACCGGGCTCTGCCCGTTCCACAGCGAGAAGACGCCATCCTTCCACGTCAACCCGGATACCCGTAGTTACAAATGTTTCGGCTGTTCTGAGGGCGGAGACATCTTCACCTTCCTCGAGAAGATCGACGGACTGACGCCGGCGGAGGCGCTCAAGGTTCTCGCCGAGCGGGCAGGGGTTGAGCTGACCACCCGCCGCGACCCGGCCGAGCAGGAGCGCGAGAAACGCCTGCTCGCGGCGAACGACACCGCTCACTTCTACTTCCGCCAGGCCCTCCGAGGCACCGATCGCGGCAGAGAGGTCGCCGGTTACCTCGCCGACCGCGGGATCCGGCCCGAAAGTGTCGAGAAGTTCGGCCTCGGCTACGCCCCGGATAGCTGGGATGGGCTCGTTGGCTACCTCCGGAAGAAGGGCTACTCCGATGAGGACGCCGTCGCGGCCGGCCTCGTCGGCCGAAGCGAGCGTGGCCTCTTCGACTGGTTCCGAGACCGCCTGATCGTCCCGATAAAGGACGGCCGGGGCAGGATCATCGCCTTCGGGGGACGGGCCATGCGCGCCGACCAGCGCGGTAAGTACGTGAACTCTCAGGGGACCGTGCTGTTCAACAAGAGCGCGACCCTCTACGCCCTGGATGCGGCCCGGGCGGCGATCCGGAAGGAGCGTGTGGCTGTGATCGTCGAGGGGTACTTCGACGCCATCGCTCTCCACCAGGCCGGCTTCGAGAACACGGTCGCCTCGATGGGCACGGCGCTGACCGAGGACCAGTACCTCGTGCTCGAAGCCATGCGCGTCGATCACGCGGTCGTGGCTTTCGACGGCGACGCGGCGGGGCAGTTATCGGCGGAGCGGCGAGGAACCGAGATCGTCCGCGCGGTCCACCGGGCGAAGCGGCGTGCCCGGGCCGGCGAGGTCGGGAAGGGGGTCGTTTCGGTCGAAATAACGGTGCTTCCAAAGGACACCGACCCGGACGACCTTGCGCGCAGCGATCCCGATCGCCTCCGGCGGCTCCTCGGGTCGGCGAAGCCCGTCCTTCAGTTCGTGATCGACGCGATCGCGGCGCGTTTCGACCTTAACGGGCCGGAAGGGCGCCGCCGCTTCCTCGCCGAGGCCCTGCCGGTTGTCGCCGGCGAGCCGGACGCCCTGGCCAAGGAGTTGTATCTCGGAACACTCTCGAAGCTCACCGGTCTGGAGCAGGAGGTCTTGCGCCGCGAAGCGGCTGCAGCGCCTCCCCCAGCGGCGCAGCGCCCGGCGGTCGGCGCCAATGAGACTCCGGCGAAACAAACCGCCCCCGCTGAGCGTTACCTAATGGCACTATTGATCCGATTTCCAGAAGAGGCAGCGCGCACCGAACTCGCGCCCGGCGACCTCGACGACCCCGACCACCGAGCGATGTTCGAGTGGCTGAAAGCGGGGAAGCATCCGACTTCTGACCTGCCGGCTCATCTGGCCGCCAAAGCCGCGGCCCTTGGCGTATCAGCGCCTGAGCTCGAAGGCGAAGTCGACGTCGCTCAGGCGATCGAAATCGCTGCGTTAAGCCTCCGGGAACGGAACGTGCGGCGTCGCATGAAGAACGCGCAAGCGGAGCTTGCGCGGGGCAACGGCGGCGGCGCAGGTGCGGTGGACGGAGAGGTCGCTCAGCTGGCAAACGAGCTCGCGGAGCTCATGCACCGCCGGGAGCGGCACACGGTGTTACACGCGGCGGACGCCGACGAGAGGGATGAATGAAGAGCACAACCAAGATCAAGGAAACGACAGCAGCGACGGCGACGCCTGAGCAGCGCGGGATCCATCCGGAGCACCGCGAGGCTGCCGAGCGCCTGATCGCACGCGGACGGCAGCAGGGCTACGTCACGCAGGAAGACATCGTCCGGGCGATCCCGGACGCGGAGCCCGGGGAGATCGAGGAGCTCCTCACCACGCTCGACGACAACAACGTCGAGATCCTCGAGGCCGAGCGCTCGCCCACGTGGGCGCAGGTCAAAGAAGAGGAAGAGGAAGCCGAGGAGCTGCAGCGCGAGGACTCGATCGCGTCGGTCCTGGCGTCGGACCTCATCAGCGTCGACGACCCGGTCCGCATGTACCTCAAGGAGATCGGCAAGGTTCCTCTGCTCACCGCGGAGGAGGAGGTCAACCTCGCCAAGTCGATCGAGCTCGGGGAGCAGGCGCTCGTGTCGCCGGCGCTCTCGGTGATCCACCTGTACGAGCTCGGCGTCGAGGTCAAGAAGCGGATGGCGCTCGGACGTCCGAAGGAATTCGTCGACGAGGCCACGCGCTTCACGAACAAGTCGCTCCGTTTCACGCTCGGTGACGAGGAAGGCGGCAAGGAGCTGAAGCGCGTGGCGAACCGTCTCCTCAAGCTGCGCGATCCACTCCAGGGCGAGGCGAACAGCAAAGAGATCAGCTACGAGGCGAAGGTCCTCATCGACGAGACCGTCGCTCTCATCGACGCGGCACGCCGCGACCCGGAGCGTCTCGCGTTCCGGATCCTGCCGCAGTACGCGAAGATCCACGGACCCGCCGAAGGCGCTGAGCGTCTCGGCGAGCTC
>VBEY01000253.1 GCA_005889295.1 Chloroflexota bacterium
TAGGCTGTCCAGCCCGCCGAGGGGCGCGACGCGGCACCCGACGAGATCGTCACGATGCGCCCGTACCCGCGGTCGAGCATCCCCGGCAGCGCGGCGCGCGTGGCGAGATACGTTCCACCGACGTTGATCGCGACGCTCCGCAGCCACAGCGCCGCATTCGAGCGCGCGAGCGGGACGATCGGGTCGACCATCCCGGCGTTGTTCACGAGGATCGTCGCGGGCCCGACCCAACGCTCGGTGGCGAGGACAAGCTCTTGTACCTGACGCTCATCCGCGATGTCCGCCGTCTGCGCGAGCGCCTTTCCACCTGCGCGCTTTATCGCTTTCGCGACGTCGTCGAGCTCGGGCGCGTTGCGCGACGCGAGGACCACCGCCGCTCCCATAGCCGCGAGGCGCTCGGCGACCGCACGCCCGAGCCCGCGGCCGGCGCCGGTGACGATCGCGACATGGCCGGTGAGCTGAGCCATCAGCGGACAGCCGCGGCGAGGGTCCGGCTGAATGCCGTGGCGAGGCGGTCGATGTCTTCCTCCGCGTGCAGCGCCCAGAACGACAGCCGAATCGCCTGCGGAATGCCGGGCTCGTCGATGAGCTTCACCACGATGCGCTCCTCGTCCCACATTCGCTGCACCAGCGCCGCGACGTCGCCGCCCCTCGGCTCGATCACGACGATGCCGGTCGGCATGTCCGGTGTCGATCGCACGATGAACGGTAGCGCGGCGATCCGGTCGAGCAAACGCCGGCGCAGGACGCGGATGCGTTCGGAGACCCATGACCCGAGGAGTTCATGAACGACGAGCGTCTGGCGAAGTCCGACGAATGCCGCGGCGTCGACGGTCCCGCTCTCGAATCGCGTCGCGTTGGGGTTGTACTCGCGGCTGCCGGTCGGCAGCTCGAGGCGCGAGCGCCAGCCAAGTCGCGTCGGAGTGAAGAGCTCGAGGTCGCGCACCCAAAAGCCACCTGTCGCGAGGGGTCCGTGGAGCCACTTGTGGCCGAGCGTCACCACCGCATCGGCTCCAAGCTCGTCCACGTTGACCGGTACCTGGCCGAGCGCCTGCGCGGCATCGACGATCGAGATCGCACCGGACTCGCGCGCAAGCTGACACGCGTCGCGGACCGGCAACACGTCGCCCGTCTTGCAGGACACGAGCGAGATCACGATGGCGCGTCCGCCTCGACGCATGCCGGTCCTCACCTCGGCGAGGAAGCGCTCCCGGTCGCGGTGCCACCCGATCTCGAGCAGCTCGTCACCGAGCTCGGCGCGCCGCCGCAACGGGTACAGCGCGCTCCCATGCTCCTCGGCCGTCGTGAGGATGAGCGAGCGCGGCGGGATCGCGAGGCCCGCGATGAGCGTGTTCAGCCCATCGGTCGCCGATTGCGCGAGCGCTACTCTGGCCGCGCCTGACGGATCGCCGAGGGCCGCCGCTAGGTCCGCCCGCGTGTCAGCGAGCGCCGCGTTGTACGCGGCGTATCCCACGTGCCCGAACATGCCGACCTCGTTCAGCCAGCTACGGAATCGCTCCGCCGCTCGCTGCGCGACGGGAAACGTCGGCCCGGATCCGGCAACGTTGAAGTAGACCGAGTCCCCGCGCAGCGCCTGCAGGGCGCCGGGCGATGTGTCCGGGCGCTCGTCGATCGCTGGCGCGACGTCGTTCCTCACGCCGTGATGATGCCCCGGATCGCGAGGCCCGCGGTGAAGAGCGCGGCGAGGCCGAGGGCCACCGACTGGCCGCGCGGTGTGCGGTCGCGAACGAGCGATGCGGCGAGCGGCATCGCGAGCACGAGCGCGAACCCGTACAGCACGTGGAGAGCCTCGCGCGGCGGCCCCGAAAAAACGAGGACCACGACCCCGAGTAGGCCTTGCGCGATTGACGCGATGACGGCGATCGCGACCGCGCCCCGGAATCCCGGAGTGGGGCCGGAGTTGCGAACGCCGAGGAACAGGCCCCAGAGACCCACCGCCGTGTAATAGAGGACGAGCGCGGTCGCGGCGCGCCCGTGCAGCGAGAGAACGGCGTCCAACCATGACAAAAGCTAGCTCATGAGGCCCGTATGCTCGAAGCGTGATCGAGGTACGGCATCTGACCCGGCGCTTCGAGGGCACCCTCGCGCTCGACGACGTCTCGTTCGAGGTTCATCCGGGCGAGATCGTGGCGCTCCTCGGCCCGAATGGGGCGGGCAAGACGACGGCAAGCCGGATCATCGGCGGGATCCTCGCGCCGAGTGAGGGCGATGTCCTCGTGGACGGGATCTCGGTGCGGAAGGACGCGAACGCAGTCCGGGCTCGCTGCGGCTTCGTCACCGATCAGCCATCGCTCTACGAGCGGATGCCGCTGCGCGCCTATCTCGCCTTCTTCGCAAGGCTCTACGACGTCGCGCAGCCGGACATCCGGGCTGCGGAGCTCGCGAAGCTCCTTGGGCTCGACGACGTCCTCGGCCGCAAGCTCGCGACGTTCTCTCGCGGGATGCGGCAGAAGGTCGCGATCGCGCGCGCCCTGGTGCACGATCCGCCGGTCCTGCTTCTCGACGAGCCCGCGACCGCGCTCGACCCCGAGATGTCCCAGATGTTGCGTGGGTTCATCGTCTCGCTGCGCGCGCGACATCGCGCGATCCTCCTGACGACGCACGACCTCGACGAAGCGCAGCGCATCGCCGACCGTCTCGTCGTTCTCTACAAGGGAAAGGTCCTGCGGACGGGCGCGACGGCCGATATCCGAGCGGCCGGCCGTCCGAGCTACACGGTGACGTTCGCGGGCGATCCGGCGATCGCGCGCGACGCGCTGGCTCGGGCCGGCATCGACACCGAGAGCGCGAGCGCGCGGGATGGGCTCACGGCCCTGCGATTCGCGGCAGACGATCCCGCCGTGGTTAACCCCGCCGCGCTTCGCGCGCTTCTCGACGCCGGTCTTCGCGTTGTGACACTCGCCGCAGAGGAGCGCTCGCTCGAGGACGCGTACCTGAGCATCCTTGCGGAGGCACGCCGATGAAGTGGTGGCTCATCGCGTGGCGCGAGATCCGGTGGGAGGTCTTCCTCGACCGCGCATCGTTGCTCCGGACGGGCGTCTTCGTCGTGATCCCGCTCTTCTTTGTCGTGTCGAATCGCGGGATTCCGGCGGGCGCGGCGGGCGACGCGACCCTCATCGGGCTCGCGCTCCAGAGCGTCTTCTTCCCCGCGCTCTCGGGCGTCGCGCTCATCGCCGCGACGTTCTCCGCCGAGAAGGAGAACGGGACGCTCGTCCCCCTCCTCGCCGCCCCGATACGCGACTTCGACATCGTCCTCGGGAAGCTCGTGGGCATGGTCGTGCCGGTGATGGTCGCGTGCACCGTGACGCTGGCCGCGGGATATGGGCTTGCCGCGTACCGCTACGGCTTGCCGCGGGTCGCGCACGCGCTCTCGCCGGAGCTGCTCTACGCGGTGCTCGTGCTCTCGCTGCTGTATCTGGTCACGACGGGCAGCGTCACCATGATCGTCGCCGCGCGCGTCAAGACGAGCCGCGCCGCGCAACAGATCGCCGGGCTCGTCATCGCGCTGTCAGCGGTGCTCTTCGCCGGTCTCGGCTTCTTCGCGTCGCAGCTCGGTGAAGGATGGCCGCTCCTCGGGCTCGGGGTCGGACTCGTGCTCGCGGATGTCATCGCGCTCGAGGTCGCTCGCCGGGTGTGGCAGCGCGAAGAGGTCATCGGTCGCGTGTGACCTTGACTGGCACGGAGCCAGCGCCTAGCGTTCGCGCTCTCATGCACGCTTTTGCGGTTGTCATCATTTTCAGCGAGCTCCTTGCGGGAGCTCGGCGGGGAGGCGCGCGCCGCTAGCGGAGAAACCACCGGCAGCGTGAGGGCCTCCCGAGATCGGGAGGTCTTTTGTTTTCTGGAGGTGCGGGCATGGCGAGCACGGTGCAACAACGGCTGAATGAGGTCGCGGCGGTCGGACAGGAGATTGCCGAGACCGGCGTCGCGTACCTCGATGGAAAGTTCACTCCGCTCGCCGACGCCAAGGTCTCGATCGCGACGCACGCCCTCCAGTACGGGACCGGCGTCTTCGAAGGGATCCGCGCCTACTGGAATCCGGCACAGGAGCAGCTCTACGTTTTCCGGCTGCGCGAGCACTTCGAGCGGATGGCGCGCTCGGTGCGGATCGTGCGCATCACGCTCCCCGCGGATGCCGAGGCGCTCTCCGCGATCGCGCTCGAGCTTCTCCGCAAGAACAGCTTCAAGAGCGACGTCTATGTGCGGCCGCTGGCGTTCAAGGCGGCACGCTCGGTGAAGGTCGCACTCCAGGGCCTGCGCGACGGCTTCGGGATGTACGCGTTCCCGCTCGGCGCGTATCTGCCGACCGGCGGCCTGGTCGCCCGCACCGCCAGCTGGCGGCGCACGTCCGACGACGCCATCCCGGCGCGGGGCAAGCTCACCGGCGCCTACATCAACACCGCGCTCGCCGTGGACGAGGCGCACGACTTCGAAGCGGACGAGGCGATCTTCCTCACGGCTGACGGGCACGTTTCGGAGGGTGGCGGCGCGAACCTTTTCATGGTCCGTGGTGGCGCGCTCATCACGCCACCCGTGACCGACGACATCCTCGAGGGCATCACCCGCGACTCGATCGTTCGGCTCGCGGCCGAGCTCGGCATTCCGGTGGAGGAGCGTCAGATCGACCGCACCGAGCTCTACGTCGCCGAAGAGGTGTTCTTCTGCGGGACCGGCGCGCAGGTCGCGCCCTGCGTGAAGATCGACGGGCGCGTGATCGGGGACGGCACGATCGGCCCGGTCGCGAAGAAGATCGGCGATCTCTACTACGCGGTCGCGCACGGAGACGACAAGCGACACCGCGAGTGGCGCACGGAGGTGTACCGCTGACCGCCATCGCTTACCAGGGTCTCGCGGGCGCCTTCTCGGAGGCAGCCGCGGCGGCGCTGTTCCCGGGCGCGAGCCTTCTCCCGCGGCGCACGTTCGCCGAGGTCTTCGCGGCGCTCGAGGCGCACGAGGCCGACGCCGCGGTCGTTCCGGTCGAGAACACGCACGCGGGCAGCGTCGCCGACGTGTACGACCTTCTTCGTCAGCACAGCCGGGCCAAGGTCGTCGCAGAGATCATCGTTCGCGTTCGGCACTGCCTGCTCGGGGTGCGTGGCTCGCGCATCGAGGACATCCGCGTCGCGCGATCGCATCCCCAGGCCCTCGCACAGGTCGAAGACTTCCTACGCGAGCACCGCATTCGGCCCGAGGTCGCGTTCGACACGGCCGGTGCCGCGGCCGAGGTCGCCGAAAGCGCAGATCCGACCGTCGCGGCGGTCGCGAGCCGGCGCGCGGCGGAGCGCTACGGCCTGGACGTCCTTGAGGAGTCGATCGAGACTTCGAGCGACAACTTCACGCGCTTCTTCGCCGTAGCCGCGGAGGCGGGCCGCGACGTCGCCGACCGGATCCCCGCCGCGCTCCGCAAGGGGCCCACCAAGACGAGCCTCGTGTACAAGACCGCGAACCTGCCGGGAGCATTGGTCCGCTCGCTTCAACCGTTCGCGACGGCCTGGATCCAGCTGAGCAAGATCGAGTCGCGTCCGAGCCGCGCGGCGCCCTGGGATTACGTCTTCTACCTCGACTTCGAGGGCGACCCGACGGCATGGCCGGCGAAAGAGGCGCTCGCGCTCATGCGCACATGCTGCGAGTGGATCCAGCAGCTCGGAACCTATCAGGCCGCGACCGAGGTCCTCGAGCCGGACTGAGACGAGCACCCGGGAACAATCCCGCGGAGACCGGTGTTCCGAGTGCACGATGGAAATCGGCGTTGACAGTTTCGCGGCCGCGATAGGCGAGGCAAGCCCAACGGTCAGTCCGGCGGATCGTCTGAACGATCTGCTTGACGAGATCGAGCACGCCGATCAGGTGGGGTTGGACGTGTTCGGCGTCGGTGAGCACCATCGCAAGGAGTTCCTCGACTCGGCTCCCGCGGTGATCCTCGCTGCCGCTGCGGCACGCACCAAGCGCATCCGCCTGACGAGCGCGGTGGCGGTCCTCAGTGCGGCCGATCCGGTGCGGCTGTTCCAGGAGTTCGCGACGCTCGATCTCATTTCGCGCGGCCGCGCGGAGATGGTCGTCGGCCGCGGCTCATTCATAGAGGCCTTTCCTTTGTTCGGACTCGAGCTCGACGACTACGACTCGCTCTTCGCGGAGAAGCTCGACCTTTTGCTCAAGATCCGCGAGAGCGAGCACGTGCGCTGGTCCGGAAAGCACCGGGCACCGTTGAGTGGACAGGGCGTGTATCCGAGACCGCTGCAGGATCCGCTGCCGATCTGGGTCGGTGTTGGCGGGACCCCAGAGTCATTCGTTCGCGCCGGCGCGCTCGGGCTTCCGTTGATGGTCGCGATCATCGGCGGTGAGACGCGGCGCTTCCGGCCACTCGTCGATCTCTATCGCGAGGCAGGCCGACGCGCCGGATTCTCACCCGATCAATTGAAGGTCGGTGTCCATAGCCTCGGCTACGTCGCGGAGTCATCCCGGCAGGCCGCTGACGACTTCTTCCCGGGATACGCGCGCGCCTTCAGCTCGATCGGAAAAGAGCGCGGATGGGGACCCATCACCCGCGGCCAGTTCGAGGCTCAGCTGACCCCGAACGGCGCCCTGCTCGTCGGAAATCCCGACGAGGTGGCAGCGAAAATCCTGCGACACAGTGAAGCCTTGGGTGGCATCTCACGGCTCACCTTCATGATGAACGGCTCATCTTTGTCTCACACGAATTTGATGAGCGCGATCGAGCTGATCGCCGACCGCGTCGCGCCCGTCGTGCGCGAAAAGGTTGCCTCACTCGCGTAGACGGATCTTCACTTCAACCGAACAGGATCGAAGCGGAGGTCGTACAAATTGCCCTCACACCCGCAGGAGTTCTGCCAGCGATAGCCAACGAATCCTTCTTGAAGGTCGCCAATCAGTTCGAGGCCATCGGTCGCAAGTTCGCTGCCGCCGCGATGCGGGCAGGGGTCACACGCTAGCCGCCACGTGGCGGTACGGCTCGCAACCTCCTGGGCCCGTTAGCGCTCACGTCGTCTTAACCCGAGCCGCGCATAGAGCACGGTGCCAAGGCACGATGCGAGGAAGCTGGCGAGCTCTACGGTGAACTGCCCTCGATAGTCGCGCGCAACGCAAGCGATGCCGGAAGCGACGAGATCCTTGCAGAGCGGAAGGAACGCAGTGCGGGCATCGATCAGCAGCGGAAATGAGATTGCGCCCAGCACAAAGGTCGACCAGATGGACAGGTTCGGGTGACGCCGGAATCCTCCAAACAGCCCAATTACGGTGACCGCTGCTATTGCGATCTGGACTATGGCGACCGTGCTGAACGCGAACTCCGCGAGAAACAGAAAACCGACCGCCAGGCCACTGATGAAATAGAGGAGCGCACGCGCAATCCAACGAACCGCCTGCCGGTCAGTGTCTTCGGCAGGTCGCACACCCGAGAGAGGAGCGGACCCCATCAATCGCAGTCTTCCACCGAAAGGCACGGAAGCAAGTCAGGCCGCTGGTTAGCCGCTCGCGACAAGAAAACAAAGAAATAGCGTCAGGCGCCCAGGTACGTGCGCGCGACACCTTCATCGCGTAACAGCTCTTGACCCGTCCCGCGCAGCACGATCCGACCCAGCTCCATGACGTAGGCGCGATCCGCCAGCCGAAGCGCTCGGAGCGCGCTCTGCTCGACCAGCAACATCGTGACGCCCTGCGTTTTCAGCTCGGCGAGCGTCTCGAATACGACCTTCACGACCAGTGGCGCGAGCCCCAGCGAGGGCTCATCGAGCAGCAGCAGGCGCGGCCGGGCGAGGAGCGCGCGCGCGATCGCGAGCATCTGCTGCTCGCCGCCCGAAAGGCTCCCCGCCAGCAGCGCGCGGCGTTCGCGCAGTATCGGGAAGCGCTCGTACGCGGTGGCGAGCTCGGAGCGGCCGCGACCGCGGAGTCCCATCAGCAGGTTCTCCTCGACCGTCATCCGCGCGAGGATCTCGCGGCCCTCGGGCACCTGGACGACGCCCGCCCGGACGATCGCGTGCGGCGGCGTGCCTCGGATCTCCCGACCGTCGAATCGGACGCGACCGCTCGCCGGCACGAGACCGCTGATCGCGGCGAGGGTGCTCGACTTCCCCGCCCCGTTCGCCCCGATGAGCGCCGTCACCTCGCCGGAGCTTGCCGCGAAGGACAGGCCATGCACCGCCTCGACCGCCCCGTAGCGGACGCGAAGGTCCTCGACCTCGAGCAGCGGCGGGCTCACGCCGCGTCCTCGGTCCCGAGGTACGCCTCGCGCACGGCGGGGCTCGCCTGGATCTCGGCCGGCGTCCCCTCGGCGATCTTCCGGCCGAAGTTGAGCACCGCGACGCGCTCGCATGTTCCCATCACGAGCCGCACGTCGTGCTCGATCAGCACGATCGTCAGGCCCTCCGCGACGAGCGCACGCATGAGCTCGCGCAGTCGCGTGGACTCCGCCGCGTTCATTCCCGCGGCGGGCTCGTCGAGGATGAGGAGCCGCGGCTCCGAGGCGAGCGCGCGGGCGATTTCGAGGCGGCGCTGATCGCCGTACGCCAGCTCGCCGGCGAGGGCGCGCGGCCGGCTTAAGCCGAGCCGCTCCAGAAGGTCTCCGGCGCGGTCGCGATCGCGGCGATCCGGTGCACCGCGAGGCCAGAGCCGACGCAGCACGTCCGAGCGCATCCGCGCGTGCCGACCGACAAGCACGTTCTCCACAACCGTCAGACCCTTGAAGAGGCGGACGCCTTGAAACGTCCGCGCGATGCCGCGAGCCGTGAGCGCGTGGGGCGCGAGGCGGGTGACGTCGGCTCCGGCGAAGCGGATCTCGCCACCGTCCACGCGAAGATGACCGGTGATGAGATTCACGAGCGTCGTCTTGCCGGCGCCGTTCGGGCCGATGAGCCCGAACACCTGACCGGGGGCGATCGCGAGGTCGACTTCCGCGACGGCGTGCACGCCACCGAAGCGCTTGGAGATGCGCTCGCATTCAAGCAACATCGGCCGCCCCGATCTCCTGCAACTGTCGGGTCTTGCGCAATTCGGCGAGCGTCACCAACCCGCGCGGCAGATAGATGATCACGAGCATCAAGATGAGGCCGGCGAAGATGTCGCGGTACTCCTTGAGCGGCCGCAAGATCTCGGGCAGCGCGGTGAGGAGTGTCGCGCCCACGATCGGCCCCGCGACGCTGGGCGTCCCGCCGACCACGGCGAACACGAGAATCTGGACCGCGCGGGTGAAGCCGAAGTCGCCGGGCTCTATGGAAAAATTGAGATGCGCCGAGAGGCCCCCGGCCCACGCCGCGATGGCCGCCCCGGCGACGAACGCCGCAAGCTTGTAGCGGCGGATGGCGATGCCCTGGCTCGCCGCGGCGATCTCGTCCTCGCGGATCGCGGCCCAGGCGCGCCCGGCGGTCGAACCCTGGACGCGCCACAACACGTAAGCGACGACGGCGAGCGAGAGGTAGATCTGCCAGAGCTCGGTGATCGGCGGGATGCCATTCAAGCCAAGGGCTTTCCCGGTGAACGGCAGCGTGAGCAGGACGACGCGCACGACCTCGCCGAAACCGATCGTCGCGATGGCAAGGTACACGCCGCGGAGCCGGGAGACCGCGAAGCCGAGCGGGAGCGCGAGCACCGCGGAGAGCAGCGCCCCGACCGCGAGGCCCAGCGGGAACGGGACCCCGAGGCGCATCCCGAGCAAGGCGGAGCCGTACGCGCCGATGGCCATGAACGCGGCGTTCCCGAGCGTGAGCTGTCCCGCATACAGGGTGACCCAGACCGAGAGCGCGAGCAGCGCGTTGATGCCGATGACGCCGATAGTCGTCTGATAGACGCGGAAGAACTCCGCGATAGCGTCCACTACGCGCGCTCCACCGAACGGTGCCCGAGGAGACCGCGCGGCCGGATCACCAGCACGAGGAAGAGGAGACCGAACGCAAGCGCATCTCGGAGCTCCGCGAACTCGGCAGGCAGGAACACCAGAGCCGCGATCTCCCCGATGCCAAGGATGTACGCGCCGAGGACCGCCCCCGGGAGGCTACCCATGCCGCCGACGACCATCACCGTGAACGCCTTGAGCTCGTACGGTGTGCCCATCTGCGGGTAGATCGCGTTGTACGCGAAGCCGAGCAGGGCACCGGCGACTCCGCCGAGCCCCGACGAGATGAAGAAGGTCGCCGCGATCGCGCGGTCAACGTCGACACCGAGGAGCCGGGCGGCCCGCGGATTCTCGGCGAGCGCGCGGATGTCGCGACCGAGCTGCGTCGTCCGGACGACATACGTGAGCGCGCCCATCAGCAGGATCGCAAGGCCGATGATGAGAAGCCGTAACCCATCGAGCCGGGCGTCGCCGATCTGGACCACCGCCTGCGGGAGGCTGCCGGCCGGGTAGCTCACAAGATCAGGCCCGTAGCGGAGCTCCATGAGTCTGATCACCACGATCGCGAACCCGAGACTCGAGATCATCGCCGAGAGTGGCGGGGCACCGCGCCGGCGCAGCGGCGCGAATGCCACGCGGTCGAGGAAGATCCCGAAGAGACCCGTCGCGAGGAACGCCGCGACCACCGCCAGGGCCGCGGGAAGACCAACCGTCGACATGCAGAACAGCGCGACGAACGCCCCGAGCATGAAGACGACCGGGTGCGCGAGGTTCAGGATGTCAAGGACGGAGAAGACGAGCGCGAACCCGACGGCGAACAGCGCATAGATGCTGCCGACGAAGATCGCGTTATAGAGCTGCTCGGCCAATGCAGGTTAGTTGAACGGCACGAACTGACCGTCCTTCACGGTCATCACGAAGACCGGCTGCTTCACGTCGTGTTCCGGCGTGAAGCTGAACGCACCCAGCGGAGTCGCGAGGTCCTTCGTGCCTTCGAGTGCCTTTTTCAGCGTCGCCTTGTCCGTCGCGTTTCCTGAGCGCTTCATCGCGTCCGCCAGCACGATCATCGCCGTGTACGACTGCGCGGCGAACTGATCGGGGTCGGAGCCGTACTTGTCTTTGAACGCCTTCACGAAATCGGCGTTGGTCTTATCGGTCGACGCCTTATTCCAGGCGGTCCCGACGATCATGTTCGGCGCTGCCGCGCCGGCCGCCTGGATCACTGCCGGCGAATTGAAGCCGTTCGACCCGACGACGCGGAGTCCCTGCGGAAACTGCTTCCCCACCTCGATGAGCACCTTCGACGCGGTCCCGGCGAGACCGGACGCGAGGATCGCATCGGGGCTCTCGCCCTTGGCCTGGGTGACGAAAGCCGAGAAATCGACGTCCGCGGTCTTGTACGGGATCGTCCGCGCGATCGTGATGCCGTTGTCGGCCGCGGCCTTCTTGAAGATTTCCGCGCCGTCCGCGGCGAACTTCTGGTCACTCTCGAACATGAGCACGACCTTTTTTAGAGAGAGCTTCTCTTTCGCCGCCTTGAGAGCGGCCGGAAGCGCGGTCTCCTCGCCGAGGGACGCCCGGAAGATCCAGTCGCACGCGCCGTAGTCGCACTTGCCCACGATCCCGACGCCCGTGTTCGAGATCGCGATGACCGGAACGCCGGCCTGCTGCGCGACCGGGTGCGCACCCGCGGCGACGCCCGAGAGCGTCGGACCGAGGATCGCCGCGACCTTCTCCTCGTTGATGAGCTTGCGGAATACGGTGATGCCCTGGTCGCGGGCCGACGCGTCGTCCTCGACGACGACCGCGATCTTCGCGCCAGAGATCCCGCCTGACGCGTTGATCTGTTCCATCGCGAGCTTGGCGCCGTTCTGCTGCGACGGCCCGTAGATGTTCGCCGCGCCGGTCAGCGAGATTGCGAGTCCGACCTTGATGTCCGCTTTCGGCGTCGCCGACGCCGACGCCGATATCTGCGCGCCCGGGGTCGTGCCGCCGCACGCGGCGAGCACCACGGCAACCGTCATCGACGCGGCAGCGAGCAGACGAGTCCTCATGGCGAACCTCCCCGAGCTGATCGAGGGCAGATGCTAGCGAACGTCGAGCGCCTCGCACACCGCGGTCTGGCTCACGCCCGGTGTCGGGCCGCCGCTCATGACGTAGACGGTGCTGCCGACGGCGACGACACCGAGGCCATGACGGGGGGTCGGAAGGTCGGGCCCGCGCCCCCACTTGCCGGAGGTCGCATCGAACACGTCGACGTCTTTGAACGTCCCAAGCGGCTGCTCTCCGCCGAGCACAAAGATCCGGTCGCCGACGACCGCGGCCCCGATCCCGCCGCGCGCGGTCGGGATGTCGGGCATCGCCTGCCACGCGTCGCGCCCCGGGTCGTAGCACTCGAACGATGCGAGGTTTTGCAGCAACGACAGCTTGCGGCCGCCGATCGCGCACATACGTCCTGCGAACGCGACCGCGGCGAGATGGTCGCGCGGTGTGGGGAGCGCCGCGGCCACGGTCCAGCGGTCGGTGGCCGTGTCGTACACGTAAGTCGGGGCCACCAGGCGATCGTTCGCCGCTCCACCCACGATGAAGATCTTGCCGCCCAGAGCGACGGCGGCACCCTGCGAGCGTGGTGCGGGCATCGACGCGATCTCACGCCAGCCCTGATCGCCGAAGAATCGGAAGGATCGCGCGACCGCGACGCCATTCACGTTCCCGCCAAATACGTAGAGGCCCGGCGTGCCCGCGACGTCGACCCCCGCAGCCATCGCGTGATCGACGGCGATCGGGTAGCGCGCCGCTGTGGACCAGCGATCGGATGCGTACGTCTCGACGACGTTGCCGCCGCCGAAGCCACCGACGACGTAAATGACGCCGCGAAACACCGCTGCCGCGACCTCGCTTCGCGACGTTGGGATGTCGGCGATGCGCCGCCATTGAAGCGAAGCGGCAGGGACAGGCGTTGGCGTTCGCGGAGGCGCGGGATCGCCATGCGTGCATGCGACCAGGAGCAGGGCGACCAGCGCAAAGCGCATCACTCCTATATATAGGTGCGGATGCCGGACGGGGCCATCACCGCGATCGCCGGACTGGTGGCGTCGTTCCTCTCGGGGCTTCTCGGAATCGGCGGCGGGCTGGTGTTGACTCCGCTCCTCCTCTATCTGCCTCCCCTCGTGGGCGGCGCAGCCATCCCGGTGAAGATCGTCACCGGGCTCACGATCGTGCAGGCAATCTCGGGGAGCTTGTTGGGCACGATCCGTCATCGGGCGTACGGCAACGTATCTTCGCGCCTCGTTTGGCTGATGGGGCCGCCGAGCGCGATCGCGTCGCTCATTGGAGCATTCGTTTCGCGGGACACGCCGGACAGCGTCATCCTTCTCGTCTTTGCGGTGCTCGCGTTCGCCGGCGCCGTGATGCTGCTGCTTCCGGTCACCCCGCGTGAGGGACGCGCCGAAGACATGCGCCCGGATCCCAAGGTCGCCATCCCCATCTCCCTCGTGCTCGGTTTCTTCGGGGGGATGGTCGGAATCGGCGGCATCGCCTTCATCATCGCCGCGCTCGTGTATCTCCTCCGAGTTCCTCCGCGCATCGCGATCGGGTCCTCGCTCGGCATTGGCCTCTTCGCCGCGATCGCTGCGCTCATCGGCAAGGCGGCCACGGCGCAGATCGATCCGCCGCTCGCGGCAATCGTCTTCGTCGCGGCGCTCGTGGCGTCGCCGATCGGCGCGGCGGTGAGCGTGCGCACCCAGCCGCGCCCGCTTCTGGCGATCCTCGCCGTCGTGGTCATCCTCGCGGCCATCCGGGTCGCGCTGACGGCCATCACGGGCTCATGAGCGAGGTCGTCGTCCATTTCGCGATCCATCAAATGGACGCTGAGGTCGCCGCCTCGGCCCTCCGTGCCGAACGCCTGCACCCGCGGATCGCGCCCGACATCACCGCCTCGCGGTTCGGGGCGCAGGGTGTGACCACGGCCGGGCGCTGGCTCGTCTTCGTTCCCGAACGCGAGGAGCGAGCCGCCCGCGAGGTTCTCGACGAGCCCGCGGCAGAGGCGCCCGAAGACAATCCCGTTCTCCGTCTCGTCGTGATCGTCGGGCTGATTACCGCGCTACTCCTGGCGACGCCATTCGTCGCCCAGGCGTGCTATGGCTCGCGCTAGCGCATTCCGGTCTCGTGCTCCCTTACGACTATCTCCTCGCGGTCGACACCGAGGCGGACCTCCCCCTCGGCGATCCGCAGGATGTCGTCGCGCGAGATTTCGGCGACCTTGCCACCGCCGAAGAGACGCTCGAGCCCCGCGCCGGCTCGCACGATGACGCTCAAGACTTCGCCCGTCTTCTCGTCGAAGCGGATCTCGTCAACTGCGCCGACGATGTCTCCGTCACGGTCTTTCACCGTGTCGCCCTTCTTGATCGCCGGCCGCGATGGCTCGGTTAGTTCGCCGATGGCACGGTCCGCCGGCCAGAGGAACGCAGTCGGAGGGATGGCGTAACCGACGGCAGGCCCCGCCCACCCGGCAGGAGGAAGAACGTATTCGGCCTGCTCAAACGTTGGGTGCGTGTCGAGCTCACGCTTGGTCAGCTTGAGCGTGATGACCTCACCATCAGGCCCTGCCTGCGTGAATGCGTCCTCGCCGACGATCACGTCGCGACCAAGCAAACGGCTGGTGCTGACCACGAACCCGGTGATCCGTCCGGTCGTCGGATCGACGAGGACTCGGTGGACGTTCCCGGCCTCGTGCCCGTCACTCGTCCGGACTTTCGCGTTCAGATCTACGCGCATCCTGCTCCCCCCACGGCCCACCCGGCCTCTGGCTCGCCGCAGCAGGACCCAAGCCAGCGAGCGCCGTTAGAGCACCCACCCCATCAGGCGCCCTACCCCGCCATCAATATGGCACGTCCACGTTACCGCCTCGTCGCACGCCGGTGCCTTCGAGGAGCGCAGGGAGGCCGCGCTGCTCCGCGCGCAGTGCGTCGAGGAGCCGGAGCGCCTCGTCGACCGTCAGATCACGACGGAAGTTGGTGAGCGCGCTCTGGACGGATTCCGGCTGCGAAGCTCCGGTCGATCCCGAAGCGCCGGGCGGCGGGGTGGAGTCGGGTGGGCCCGAACTGGGGGTCGTCGCCTGGGGCGATCCTCCTGCTGGTGGCGCCGATTGGCCCGGCGGCAGAGTGCGCTGGCCAGGCGAGCCCGACGGTTTCGCGACGGGCGGCCCGAGGAAACCGAGGATGCGGTCGATGACCTCGATGTTGAACTTCGCGTCACGATCGGTCGCGTCGAGGCGCAAGGCCTCGACGTAAGCGGCACGCGCTTCCAGGATGCGTCCCAGCCGGAAGAGCGACGTGGCCCGGTCATAAAAAGCGATCGCCCGAGTCTTCCCTTTCGCGGTCTCGATCCCGCGGCCGAATTCGACGAGAGCTCGGTCATGCTCCCCGATCGCCGCCAGAGCGTTGCCGAGGTCGACCGCGATCTCCGGGGAGGTCGGACGCCTCACCTGCAGATCGCGATATCGCGTAGCCGCGCCGGCGGGGTCGTGGAGGAAGACCTGGTTCGCCGCGTCTACCTCGGCGGCCATCGGATCGGTCGGCCCGCACGCCACGACGAAAAGCAGCCCGGAACCGACCGCGCCGAGCAACCGGCGGCGCGGCGTGGCGCGCACACGAGGAACGCGTGGACGGGGCATCCGGCGGCGCTCGTCAATGAGCCAATCGACGATGAGAAGACCAACCGCGATCGCGAGGAAGATCTGGTAACGGTCGTCGGGGCTTACTCCCCCGCCCTCGGTCGTCGTGGCCAGCGCACCTATCGCCCGCAATCCGTCCGCGAGGCTCTTCGCGGTCGCCTCGCCGTCATAGCGGAAATACTGCCCGCCGCCGTCGGAGGCGATCTTGGCGAGTCGCGGCTCGTCGAGCCGACTCGTGACCTGCGTGCCGTTCGCGTCGACGAGCATCTGTTGGAACAGGCCCTTCGCGTCATAGACCGGGACCGGGCCGCCCTCCGGGGTGCCGATCCCCAGTGCGAACACATGGATGTTCCGCGCGAGATAGAAATCGAGCGGCGGCAGATCGGGCGAGGGGTCCTCGCCGTCCGAGACGATCACGATGGCCTTTGCACGTGGGCTCGCGCCCTCCTTGTTGGGGAACTGCACGGCCGCCCCCTGGAGCGCGGCCTGCAGCGACGAGCCTGGGTTCGTGCGAAAGCCGTGGCCGGATGTATCGAGCGCCGGCCCCACCAGCTTCGTGTCCGCGGTGAGCGGATACCGAAGAACGCTCGAGCCCGCAAAGAGCGTGAGGCCGACCCGGCCGCCGGCAAGCTGCTGGCCAAGGGCCTCGACCGCACTCTGTGCGACGTGAAGGCGATCGATCCCGACGTCGCGGACCGCCATGCTCTGCGAAACGTCGAGCGCGACGATCGTGTCGAGCGCGGACGTGGCCCCGCGACGCGGGACTTCGCCAATCTGCGGCCCGATCAGCGCGAGCACGACGAGAAGGCAAGCGCCACCGACGAGGATCAGCTTGGCGACCTGCCGCGCCGGGCTCGCCGACACGAGCAGCGCCCCCGCGCCGGCGAACATGGCGAGCGCGCGGCGCCGTCGGATGAGCGCGACCACGCAGAGCGCGACGATGAGCATCGCCGCGATCAGCAACGGCGCCAGCTCCGGTTGCGCGAGGGCGATCTTCACGGCGTCCTCCGGAAGGCGGTGGCGCCAAGCGCAAGCTCCACGAACAGGATCGCGATGCCGAGCGCGAGAAAGCCGAGATGGGCCTCCTGATAGTCGATGAAGTCACGCGTTCCGACGTGCGATTTCTCAAGCGACTCGATCTCCCGGTAGACCTGGGCGAGGGAGTTCTCGTCCGAGACGCTGTAGTAGTGGCCTCCGGTGTCCTCGGCGATCTTGCGCATGAGCTGCTCGTCGACGGTGTCGGAGCCCACGTCCTTGTCGGGGGTGGCGGTCGCGCTGACCGCGCCGATCGTGTAGACGCGCACGTCGAGCAGCTTCGCCATGTTCGCGGCGTCCAGCGGGGTGATGTCTCCGCTGTTGTTCTCGCCGTCGGTCAGGAGGATGACCACCTTTGACTTCGCCTGGGAGTCGCGAAGCACGTTGATGCCCGTGGCGAGACCGGTCCCGATGGCCGTGCCTCCGGCAAGGCTGCCGGTGTCGATCGGTTCGACGAGCTTCTGCGACGCGACGTAATCGAGCGACGGCGGACCCAGCACGATGGCCTCGCCGCTGAACGTGACGATCCCCACGCGATCGTTGCGGAGGCCGCCGAGGAAGTCTCGGACGACGCGTTTGACCGCGTCGATCTTCGTGGAGCCGCCCAGGCCCCGTTCGGACATCGAGCCCGAGGTGTCGAGCACCAGCACGACGTCGATCCCCTCCGCAACGGACTCGACCGAGGCGCGCACGATCTGCGGACGCGCGAGCGCGATGACGAAGGCCACCAGCGCCGCGACCCGCAGCACCATGAGCGCCCAGCGCCACCGTACGCGCCAGCCCTGACGCGCGGAGGGGACAAGGCCGAGCGAGGAGAAGAGGAGCCCGGTCCCGGGGCGTCGCGCGCGCAGCACATTCAGCAAGAGGGCCGCGCCGACCACGAGCAGCAGCGCCAGAAGCCACGGATCCTCGAAGCGGAGCGAGGCGATGTCCATCACGAAGGTTGCCCCTTCATGAGCTCGTATTGCTCGGCGACGGCCGCCCGGCGCATTGCGTCGAGCGCCGACCGGACGGCGTGTCGCGCGCGGGCGGGATAGGAGACGGCCTGGTGGAATCGCGCGGTTTCGCCCTCGATCAGGATCTCGTAGATCGTCGCGATCTCGGTCCGATCGATGCCCGCGCGGAGCATGTCATCACGCAGCTCGCGCGGCGTTCTCTCGTTCGCCGACAGTCCGAAGCGGTCGCGGACGTACGACCGGAGCGTTTGAGACAGGAGCGCGTAGTGCTCCGCATAACGGCCCTTCTCGGGCAGGGCGAGCGATGCGACGCGATTCAGCTCGGCCATCGCGCGCTGCGCGGGCGTGAGGAGGACCTCTCCTATATCCGTGTCCTTCGGTCGGCGCGCCGCCGCGCGGCGCGTCTGGCGGATGATGAGCGCGAGCATCACGAGGACAACGATCGCGAGCCCGACCTGGACGGCGAGCTGCGGGATTTGAGGCGGCGCGGTCGGTAGCCGCAGCTGTGGCTTCGCCGGCTTGATGTCGTTGGTGGCCTCGCCAGGCCGGATCACGCTCGTGATGACGATCGGTATCTCGTCGGTGGGAACGACACCGGGCACTCCATCTGGGGACCGGTAGGCCACGTTAATCGGCGGGAAGAAGAGGTCACCGACGCGGAAAGCGGTGACGCGGTAGCGGAACGTGTATCGCGTCCGACCGTTGGTGATCCTCGTCACCTGGGCGGGAATGGCCTCGAGCACCTCGAACTCGCCCATGGTCCGGCCGACGCCGCTCTCCGTGATCTGATAACCGGCGTCGGTCTCGATGACGAGCGCGAGGGTGATCGGATCGCCGATCGTGATCCCGCGTTTGTCGACCGTCGCCGCGACGCCGACCGGCCCGTCGGCCGAAGCCACCGACCCGAGCGCAACCAGGACCAACCCGACGACGAGGACACGCATCAGTTGCGCCTCGACCGCGCGTTGAACAGCCCGAGGAGGGCCGGCACGTAGGGGCGGTCGGTGGACAGGTCGACACGGTCGATGCCCATGCGGCTGAACGTCCGCAGGCGCTGCGCGCGCCTGTCGCGCGCCGTTCGCGCGAACCGCTCACGGACCGCCGGATCCGATGTGTCGATGTAGCCGACGTGACCCGTCTCCGCGTCCTCGAGGGCAACGAGCCCCACCGAGGGGAGCTCCATCTCGCGGGGGTCGTTCAGGATGAGCGCGATGACGTCGTGCTTGTGGCCGAGTGCCCTGAGTGGCGCCTCGAAGTCCACGTCGAGAAAGTCCGAGATCACGAACACGACGTTCCGCTTCTTGGTGACGTTCGCGAGGTAGTCCGCGACGCTCGCGATCTCGGTCCGGGAGCGGCGCGGCTCAGCGAACAGCAGCTCCCGGATCACGTGCAGCAGGTGATGACGCCCCTGGAGCGGAGGGATGAACTCGCGGACCCCGTCCGCGAAGAGGACCAGACCAATGCGGTCGTTGTTGTGCAGCGCGGTCACCGCGAGCAGCGCCGCGACGTCGGCGGCGAGCTCGCGTTTCGAGACGGTGCCTGTGCCGAACCACGCGCTCGAGGAGACGTCGACCGCGAGATAGATGTTGAGCTCGCGCTCTTCCCGGTATTTCTTGACGTACGGCGCACTCATGCGCGCGGTCACGTTCCAGTCAATGGTGCGGATGTCGTCGCCCGGCTCGTACTCGCGGACCTCTTCGAAATCCAGCCCGGAGCCGCGAAAGACGCTGCGGTAGGTCCCGACGAGCGCTTCGTCCGCCAGGATCCGCGCCTTGATCTCGACCTGTTTGACCACGCGGAGGACCTCGGGGGGTACGCGCTCCCGCTGCGGGGTGGGCGTGGCGGCCATCGTTAGGGGACCGCTACGTTGTCGAGGACGCGACCGATGACGATCTCAGGCGTGATCTCCTCCGCTTCCGCCTCGTAGGTGACGATGAGCCGATGGCGCATGACGTCGAGCGCGACCGCCTTGATGTCGTCGGGCAGCACGTAGTCGCGACCGTCGAGGAACGCATGCGCACGCGCCGCGAGCGAGATATAGATCGAGGCGCGCGGAGAAACACCGTACGCGATGAGCGGCGTCAGCTCGGCGAGCTTCGGTCCGACGGGATTACGCGTCGCGACGACAATGCGGACGACATAGTCCTTGATCGCATCGTCCATGTGCACCTGGCGAACAGCGACGCGCGCGTCCTGGATCGCCGCGGGTGTCGCGAGCTTTCGCGGGATCGCGGGCTCCTCGATCGTGTTGCGGTCCATGATCACCCGCTCCTCGTCGGGAGACGGGTAGCCGATGACCACCTTCATCATGAATCGGTCCACCTGCGCTTCGGGTAGGCGGTACGTCCCTTCGTGCTCGATCGGGTTCTGCGTCGCGAGTACGGTGAAGAGGTCGGACAGGGGATGGGTCTGGCCGCCGATCGAGACCTGCCGCTCCTGCATCGCCTCGAGCAGTGCGCTCTGCACCTTGGGCGGTGCGCGGTTGATCTCGTCGGCGAGCAAGAGGTCGGTGAAGATGGGGCCAAGGCGTGGTTTGAATTCCTGAGTCGAGGGGTTGTAGATCATCGTTCCGTTCAGGTCGGCAGGCAGCAGGTCCGGCGTGAACTGGATGCGCTTGAAGTCAGCGTCGATCGTATCGGCGAGCGTTTTCACGGCGAGGGACTTGGCGAGGCCGGGAACGCCCTCGACGAGCAGGTGCCCGCTGCACAGCATGCCCATGAGCAACCGGTTCACGAGGTAGTCCTGCCCAACGATCACGCGGTGGATCTCGTGCAGGACCGGCGCGATGAAGTCGCCGCGCCGCAGCACCGAGTCGTTGGCCGTAGGGGCGCGGAACGCACTCGCCACCTACGGAAGACTAGAGGGTGGGCAAGCGAAAGGTTCGGTCTGAGGCGTCGCGATCGATTGAGCTCGGACTAACCTCGGGCCGTGCGGCGGCTCTTGTTCAGCCTCTGGTACTGGCTGCCGGGCAAACGTCGCTGGGACACCGGCGTGACGCCGCCCGAGCTCGAGCGGTTTGT
>VBEY01000221.1 GCA_005889295.1 Chloroflexota bacterium
CCGCGAGATCCAGTGAGCCGGTGATCGCGGCCCAGCCGACGAGCGGCGGGATGGCGCCTGCGGCGCCGCCGATGACGATGTTCTGGGCTGTCGTTCGCTTCAGCCACACCGTGTACACGAGGATGTAGAAGATGGTGCCGGCGAGCGCGAGTGCCGCGGCGAGCAGATTCGCGAAGACCGCGAGCACGATGAACGCGATCACGTTCAATGCGATGCCCCACACCACAGCGACTCGCGTCGATATGCGGTGAGCTGGAAGCGGGCGGTGCCGGGTGCGGCGCATGCGCTCGTCGATGTCGCGGTCGAAGTAGTGATTGAGGCTCGACGCACCGCCGCTTGCCGCGGCGCCACCGATGAGGGTCGCGGCGAGGATCCCGAACGGCGGTACTCCGCGCGCCGCGAGGAACATGCCGCCGAGCGCGGTCAGTAAGAGGAGCGACATGATCGCGGGTTTCGTGAGGGCGATAAGGTCGCGAACGACGGCGCCCTGGCCGGACATCGGTCGCCACGCGAGCGCTGCCAGCGCGACCGTGCTGCACCAGAGAAGGCTGGCCGCGGCCGGGTGGGCCGCGAGCGCCCAGTCCCGGAAATTGCTCAGCGGGTTGGCCGCGCCAATCGCGACCTGAAGCACGAAGATGAGCGCCGTCGCGATCGCCACGCCGCCAAGCCCGGGAACTTCGCGACGATGACGCCACGCCTGAGCGCAGGCCGCGATCAGCGCGAGGCCCACGATCGCCGTGATGTAGCGATGCAGCATCGCGATCAGCGGCGCACCGCTCGTCGGAAGGTCGATCCGCTGTGCGATGACGTTCGCGTGTGAGGGCGCCTGATCGAGCGGGAGCGCGATCGCGCCGCAAAGCGGCCAGTTGAAACAGGCATACGTGGCGTTGGCCCCGCGAACAAGCGCGCCCGAAAGCAGGACGACGAACATACCGATCGCCGAGGCCAGGATGAGCCAGGTCCATCCGGGAGCGCGCTCGCGCGCCAGCGCCGGCCAGCGAACGATGACGGCAAGGATCGTCAGCGCGGCGAGAAGCAGCTCGGCGTTCGCGAGGTGCAGCGTGACCCACTCGGGAGAGAGTTCAAGGAGGACGGTGATTCCGCCGAGCACCGCCTGGAGCGGATAGAGCACGGCGACGCCGATCGCGAGCCAGAGGACGCGACGATCGGCGCGATAGGAGATGAACGTCCAAAGCACCATCGCCGCGACGGTGAGGCCCGATGCGATCGCGAGGAACCGATGCGTCCACTCGATCCGGGTCGCCGGATCAAGGGACGGCAGGAACTGTCCGTGGCAGAGCGGCCAGTCCGGGCAGCCGAGACCTGAGCCGGTCACTCGCACCACACCGCCCCAGACGACCACGAGGAACGACGCGACGAGGCTCGCGTACACGAGCGCGCGATAGCGGGCGGAGAAGCTCACGGGCTCAGATTAGGCGAGCGAGGAGCGATTCACTCGCGACGAGCGAGTTCGACGAGCGGTGTCGAGGCGGCGAGGCGCAGGCAGCAAGCTGCCTGAGCCGAGCGCGAAGATTAGTGCGCGACGTCTTCCTTCAGCGGACGGGCGCTATGGACGACAGGGATCCGCGCGAAGTTGTACGGCTGCGGCGGCGAGGTTGTCGCCCACTCGAGGGTATCGGCCTCCCACGGATCGTCGCCCGCAGGCTTCCCGTGGCCCAGAGCGATGCTGTAGAAGAAGTTGAGGAGGAAGACGAGGATCGAGATGCCAATGATGTACGCGCCGATCGTCGACAGGAGGTTCAGACCGGCCCATTCCGGCGACTGCGGATAGTGGAACGTGCGTCGCGGCATCCCATCGAGCCCGAGCTGGTGCATCGGGAAGAAGGCCAGGTTCACGCCGATGAAGAAGAGGAAGAAATGGATCCGGCCGAGCTGCTCGCTGAGCAGCCGGCCGCTCATCTTCGGCATCCAGTAGTAGAACGCCGCGAAGGCGCAGAACAACGCTCCCTGCACGAGGACGTAATGGATGTGCGCCACCACGAAGTAGGTGTCCGATAGCTGGACGTCCACCGGCACCGAGCCAAGGAAGACGCCGGAGATGCCGCCGATCGTGAAGACGACGATGAACGCCATCGCGAAGAGCATCGCCGTGCGGAAGCGGAGCGCTCCGCCCCAGAGCGTGCCGAGCCACGAGAAGATCTTCACGCCGGTCGGCACCGCGATGAGCATCGTCGACGCCATGAAGAAGATCTGCAGCGCCGGATCGATGCCGGCGACGAACATGTGGTGCACGAAAACGCCGAACGAAAGGAAGCCGATCGCGGCCGACGAGTACGCGATCATCCGGTACCCGAAGATCGGCTTGCGTGAGAAGACGGGCAGCACCTCGCTGATCACGCCGAAGCCCGGCAAAATCATGATGTACACCTCAGGGTGGCCGAAGAACCAGAAGAGGTACTGCCAGAGGAGCGGGTCGGCGCCCTGACCCACCGCGAAGAAGTTCGTGCCGACCATTCGGTCGAAGAGCAAGAGGATGCCGGCGACCGTGAGGAACGGCATCGCGAGGACGAGTAGGAAGCTCGTCACGAGGACGCTCCAGCAGAAGAGGGTGATGCGATGGAAGGTCATGCCCGGCGCACGCAGCGAGAAGATCGTCACGATCATGTTCAGCGCGCCGAAGATCGACGAGAAGCCGAGCACGGTCAGACCCAGGATGACGAGATCCATGCCGTTCGTCGGCATGTATTCCTTCGTCGAGAGCGGGACGTACATCGTCCAGCCGGTCATCGGCGCACCGACGATGAACGCCGAGTAGAGGATGATTCCGCCCGCGAGCAGGAGCCAGTACGAGAGAGCGTTGAGTCGTGGGAAGGCCATGTCTCGCGCGCCGAGCTGCAGCGGAACGATGAAGTTCGCGAATCCGGTCCACACCGGCACCACGAACAGGAACACCATCGTTATCCCGTGCATCGTGAACGCGGCGTTGTACTGCTGCGCGGTGAGGAAGGTGTTGTCCGGCTGCGCGAGCTGAGTGCGGACACCCAAAGCGAGCAGTCCGCCGGCGAGGAAGAAGAAGAACGTGGTGACGAGGTACAGCACGCCGATCTTCTTGTGGTCGGTCGTGGTGATCCACTCGAGTAAGCCTGTGTAACGCGCACGCGGGAACGGGAAGGTCCGTTCGAGAGTGGCCATGCGAGGTCCATTGCATCGTGCCCCGATAGGGGTGTCAAATAACGAGAGGCTCCCTCGATGAGGGAGCCTCTCGATGCTCGGTTCGTGTGGTCTTGCGCCGGCTACTTGCCGGTGTTCATGAACTGGACGCAGTCGCCCTGGTTCTTGAAGGACGAGCCGTCCTCGCGCTCCAGATTCATCCAGCCGCCCTTCTTGCAGTCGTTCTTGTTGTTCTTGTTAGCGGCCTTCTCGCCGAGGTGGACGTCGCTCACGGTCCAAAGCCCGGCGTCATCCGCGATGACGAACGGGGTCGCGCCGACGTGCCAGGTCGGATGGGCCGCAACGAACGCTGCCCAGTTCGGGTCGCCGCTGACCGGTCCGCCCGTGTAGAAGATCGTGCACGTTGAGTCGTGGATTGGGTCAACGAGCCCCGCACCGTCGTTGCAGGAGAACGCGCCAATGAATGCGTAGAAGTCCGTGGTGCCGTCGCCGGTGACATCGATCGGCAGGCTGATCCGCGGCGAACCAGCGGTCGCTACGCCGGTATACCGGAAGGAAAGCTGCGTTACGTCGCCGAGCAGCTTGCCGCTGAGGCTCGAGGTCTTAAAGAAGACGCCCGAGTAATCGCCGGATCCGACCGCCACGGAGTTGTCGAGGATCGCGCCGTTCGCGGTGCGGGTGCAGACGCCCCCGTAGACAGCGCCACCCGTGTTCCCGTTCGCGGTGTCCGTCGTGCCGTCGAAGCACAGGAGCTGATTGGTGCCGTTACGTGCCGCAGCCGATCCAGTGTTGCCAAGCAGGACCGCGGCGGAGAAAACGGCGATGATGCCAAGCGAACGCGTGATTGTTCTGATTACTTGCACTTGGTTCACTCCACTCCCGAAAGTCGTCCACGGCGCTTAACGCGGTAAGCCCGTCAAACGTCAGTCGGTAGACGTCCGCCCGTACGTTCGCCGAACGAGAGGGCCAGTCAGCCCGCGCGTACACTCCGCGCCCGGGGAGGGCGGATGGACCAGGCGCTTGGGCCGTTTCTCGGCACGTGGACGGTAATGATGGCGGCCATGATGCTTCCTTCGGCGACGCCGATGATCCTCCTGCATCGCCTCGGCGCAGACGGTCGTGTGCGTACCCAGCTCTGGTCCGCCGCATTCGTGGCGGGGTACCTGGTCGTATGGGCGTCGGTGGGGATCGTCGTGTGGGGCGCCGCCATAGTCGCGAGCGCGATCGTCATGCCCGAACAGCGCGCGGGTGCCGTCGCCGCGATCCTGTTGCTTGCCGGCGTCTACCAGTTCACGCCGCTCAAATCGACATGCCTTCGCGCATGCCGCACGCCAGCGGACTTTCTGTTGACGCACTGGCATCGCGGCCTCTCGGGCCAGCTGCGCCTTGGGATCGAGCATGGTCTCTATTGCCTGGGGTGCTGCTGGGCGCTGATGGCCCTGTTCGTCGGCGTTGGCGCCATGAGCCTTCTCTGGGCAGCCGGGATCGCCGTCGTCGTGCTCATCGAAAAGGTACGTCCCGAGGGAGTCGCATTCGGACGAATCGCGGGTGGACTGCTCATCGTCGCCGCGGTGATCGTCCTCGCGTTCCCGGAGCTTGCGATGTCAGTCGGCGGATCGATGTGAAGGAGGAACAGCATGGCTGAGACAAAGACGCCCGCGTGGAACATGAAGGGAACCCTGGTCATCGCGTGCAACTGCGAGTACGGGTGCCCGTGCAACGTGAACGGCAGGCCAACGCTCGGCAACTGCGAGGGCGGATGGACCTGGCAGATCGAGCAGGGGGTCTACGGTGACGTGAAGCTCGACGGCCTGAATCTCGGTCTCTACGCCGACTGGCCCGCCGCTATCCACGAAGGCAACGGCGTCGCCACGACGCTGATCGACGACCGCGCCAACACCGCGCAGCGTGATGCGCTGCGCGCCCTCCTTGAAGGCAGGTCAGGTGGACCGTGGGCGATATTCCGCAAGACCTTCACGGAGCTGCATGGTCCGAACTACGTCCCCTATGAGGTGGATAGCGAGGGCCGCCTTCCGCGCGTCCGCGCGGGCGACGCGCTCACGATCGAGACGGAGTACATCCGTAACCCGGTGACAAAAGAGACCATCCACCCACGGCTGGCGTTGCCCGAGGGGTTGCTCCTGAAAGACGCCGCGCTCGTCGGCTCGAAACGCTTCACACTCCGCGCCGACAAGGTTCAATACGATCACTCCGGCCGCTATGCGGCCTTCGGTTTCTTCCAGTACTTCGGTCCGTAGCGCGCGACTACGGAGCGCGCGCGACGACGAGCTTGTCCTGTCCTGACATCGCGCCCCAGACCTCGCCAGGTCGGCCCAGCAGCTGGCGCACGTTCGCGTTCGGCTGCGGATGCGCGTGCCCGACCCAGGCCTGGGCCGCCGGATCGAAATGCTTGATCGAGTTCTCGCCCCAGTCCGTGAGCCACACAGTGTCGGCGTCGTCGACGTACACGGCGTACGCCATCGGCCGCGGGCCGAAGAGTCGCCACTCGCGCCAGGTCTGAGTCGCCGGTTCGTACACCGCGAGCTGCCCGGCGCTCCATTCGGCAACCCACACGCGGCTCTTCGAGTCGCACCACACGCGCCGCGCCCCTTGATTCGCCGTCGGAGGCGCGAGCACGACGGCGCCACCGGTCTCCTTCTGGATGCGCCCGACGTAGCTCCCCGCGAGCGACGCGTAGTAGACCTCGCCGTCAGGGCAGGTTGCGATCCCGTATGGTCCCGCACCGCGTGGCGCGTCGAATACGGTCATCGCGCCGCCCTGCGTGTCGAGGCGACCGAACACGCCGCTCTGGCCGGTGAACCACAGTGTTCGTCCGTCGCGATCGAACACGGCGGTGTTGAGATTCGCGTTGCTCCGATCCGCGGGTAGCGCGAACCGCTTGACCTCGCTCGTCGCCGGGTCCACGCGAACGATGGCGTTCAGACCGCCGTCGGTGATCCACGGCGCGCCGTCCGGACCGACGATCACGCCGTGCGGTGCGGACCCGGCGCCGAGGTTGATGGCCTTGACCTGCCCGGTCTTCGGATCGAGCCAGCCGAGCTCCCCCGAGAGCTGCGCCGTGTACCAGACGCCGCCGTCCGCGGCGGGCGCGACATCGTGCGGGCCCTGGCCGCGAGGCAGCGGATATTCCTTCATCGCGAACTCCGGGCCGCGGGTCCGCAGGCCACCGCCACCAGGACCGCCGCCACGAGGAGAGGCCTCATTTCAAAGGTACGGACCGCAGGCGTAGCGAGTTCGTCACGACGGTCACGGACGAGAGCGCCATCGCCGCCGCGGCGAGCACCGGTGATAGCAGCCAGCCGGTGAGTGGATAGAGCACGCCCGCGGCGACGGGGATCAGCGCGACGTTGTAGATGAACGCCCAGAAGAGGTTCTGGCGGATCGTCGTGACGGTGGCGCGCGCGAGACGCAGCGCCCGCGGCACTCCGCGGGGATCGCCACCGACGAGCACGACGTCGGCCGTCGCGATCGCGACGTCCGTGCCCGACCCGATCGCGATCCCAAGGTCCGCGCGCGCGAGCGCAGGCGCGTCGTTGACGCCGTCGCCAACCATCGCGACCCGGTGCCCCGCCGCCTGGAGCTCCGCGACAAGCGCGGCCTTTCCCTCCGGCCGGACCTCGGCACGAACCTCGTCGATGCCGAGGTCGCGTGCGATCGCTTCCGCGACGCGGTGTGCGTCGCCCGATACCAGAAACGTGCGCAGTCCCATGCGGCGGAGGTCGCCGATCGCGTCTTTTGCCGCCGCCTTCGGCGTATCCGCGAGCGCCAGGATTCCAGCGGGCGCGCCATCGATCGTGGCTGCCAGGACCGTTCGGCCGTTCTGCTGCTGGCGCGCGATGGATTCGTCGCTCATGTCCGCGAATCCATGTGCACGTGCGAGCTCCACGTTTCCGATCCAGACCTCGTGGCCGTCGACGGTCGCGTGAACACCTTGCCCGGGCAACGCCTCGAAGGTGGTTGGGTCCGTGAGCGCCAGGCCCTTCGTCGTGGCGAGCTCGACGACCGCGGCGGCGAGCGGGTGCTCCGATCGCGACTCCGCGCTCGCGATGATGCGGATCACCTCGTCCTCGCCAATGCCGGCGCAGTTCAGGTAGTCGACAACCTGGGGGCGCCCCACGGTGAGCGTGCCTGTCTTGTCGAACGCGACCACGTCGATCGCGCGTGCCGTTTCGAGGGCCTGCGCGGTCTTGATCAGGATCCCGCGCGCGGCGCCGCGGCCGGTGCCGACGATGATCGCGGTGGGCGTCGCGAGTCCGAGGGCGCAGGGGCACGCGATGATGAGGACCGCGACGAACGCGCTTAGCGCGAAGCCAACTCGCGGCTCGGGCCCAAAGACTAGCCAGACGAGAGCACTCGCGATCGCGATCGCGAACACGATGGGCACGAAGATCGACGCGATGCGGTCCACGAGGCGCTGGATGGGCGCCTTCGAGCCCTGCGCCTCCTCCACCAAACGGATGATCTGGGCGACGAGCGTGTCGCCACCCACGCGCGTGACGCGAAAGCGGAAGGTCCCGGTGCCGCTGAGGGTTCCGCCGGTCACCTCGTCGCCGGGCCCTCTCTCGACCGGGATGGATTCGCCGGTGACCATCGCTTCGTCGATCGCGGACGATCCAACGAGGATCCGCCCGTCGGCGGGGACGACCTCGCCGGGACGGACGATGACGACATCACCGACGACGAGTCGGTCGATGGGCACCTCCTCTTCGGCGCCGCCGGGACGCCGCACGCGCGCGGTTTTCGCGCCGAGCGCGGCGAGTGCGCGCACCTCGTCAGAAGTCCGTGCGCGGGCGCGCGCCTCGAGGTAGCGGCCCGCGAGGACGAGCGTCACGAT
>VBEY01000222.1 GCA_005889295.1 Chloroflexota bacterium
ACCCCGACCGTGAGCGGCGGGTTGGTCGAGATGGGGATGGACAGACCGGTCATGTTCGGGACGATGCGCTCGAGAGGCGAGGGCCGCAGCACGGCGCGCATGGCCTCGGCCGAGACGATTATCTCGGCGGGCGGTGCCGCGCCGGCGGTGACCGTCGTGCGCAGGCGCTGATCCGACCCGTGCGTCCAGACCCACGCACCCTCGACGCTCTGCAGTCGCGCGAGCTCCGGGATGAGGGCGCGGAGGACCTCCTCCGGCTCGCGCTGACGGGTGAGGCCGCTGAGCGCAAGCGCGTGGTTACGAGACCAGAGCGTGTCAACGTCCTGGCGCGCCAGAGCCCAGACGATCTCCGCGGTGACGAGGCCGATCGCGATCAGGGCCTGAACCGGCCAGAGGTCGGTCGCGTGGGCCTGCTCGCCCCGGAGGACGAGCGCCGAGTCGTAGCCAACGACCGCCAGGGCCGTCGCGGCGACCGCGCCGACCGGACCGGACCGAAGCGCCGCGACGCCGATCGCGAAGGCATAAAGGATCCAGGGCCCGAGCTGGAGGGGAAGAGTCGAGACGAGCCCGGTGACCGCGGCGAGATCGAGAACCGGCACGACGAAGGGGGCCCGCTGTAATGGGGGGTAGTACCGGACGCTGACCGCGGCCGCGAGGTAGAGCACGAGGACGAGGGCGGCGAGGGAGGTGGCGCCGACGCCGGCGAGAAGGACAAGGGTTCCGCCGAGGGCGATCGCCGCGAGCCGAATGAGCAGGTGCGCACGCTCGCGTGCTTCGATGGCAGCTGCCGTTCGCCCCACTGCGTCCTTCTAACGCGCGCGAGACGAGTAGCGATGCGGTCTACTTAATAGCTCGCCACCAGGATGCGACTCGGATCGTTGTCGAGCTCTATGACATGGGCGACACGCAGGCGCGGCGCATCGAGCACGGCGATCGCGTGGGAGAGCCCGGCGAGCGCGACGTAGAGCTGGTCCCCGTTCGGCGATACCGCGAGGTCGACGACCGAGCCGAGGAATGCCGCGGACGAAACGACCGACCGGTCGCGAATCGTCACCGCCTCGACCCCGCTCGTCGAGCCGACGTAGAGGACGTCCTCGCGCGGCGAGATCGCGAGAGACGTCGGGACCACGTCGGTCGTGATGCGGTCGACCACCGCGTACTGCTCGGTGTCCACGACGTCGACAAGAGGCTGACCCGCGATCGCGGCGTAGATGCGCGTGCCGGACCCCGCCATGACCATCGCGGTCGGGGCGCCGTCAAGCGGGATCGTGTACGGCGTGCGGCCGCCGAGATTCAGGTACAGGAGATCGATGCCGCGCGGCGTGGCGACGAAAACGTGGTTGTGCTTGTAGCTGGGCGCCAGGACCTCGGGGCTCCCGTGGTAGTTGAAGAACTCGCTCTGGCCCGTCGTGAGGTCGCGCTGCTCGGCTCCTTGTGGCCCGACGACGAGCACCGAGTGGCCGTCGCGGTTAGCGGCGACGATCCCGTCGACCGAGTACGAAGACCGATCGCGGGTCTCGCCGGTCACGATGTCCTGCGCCATCACGGTCTTCCCTGACGCGGCGTACAGAGTCCGCTCGTCCGTGCCCATCGCGATTTGCGCCACGTCGGGGATCCGAAGGGTCGCGCGGTCATCGCCGGGGCGCGCGGTGTACGCGCTACCGCCCGCAAGCGCGACGAGCGTTATGGCGCGGGGTGGCCGTGCCGCCGCGGGCTCGTAGTGGTCGATGGTCGAGCGGCGCTTGGTCTTCCAGCCGTCCTTCGCCACGAACGGGTACGGATCGACCATGCCGCCGGGTCCGAGGATCGGATAAGGCGTGTCGCCGATGCTGTCGTTGTCGGCGTCCTTTCCTTTGTAGTCCGCCCACCAGTTCCCTTCCTTCGTCTGCTTGTCGTACCAGACGTTGGAGCCCTCGGTGTTGTCGCTGACCGGCGGGTTATTGCCGACGACGTTGTTGTGGAAGATCACGTTCTCTTTCGCGTCGCTGAACCAGATGCCCCAGTTGATGTTCGAGTCGATCGTGTTGTCGGTGATCCGATTTCGGGAGCTCGCGTACAGATACAGGCCGTAGCCGCCGGGGCTGTTGTAGGTCTGCCGGGCGAGCAGATTGTTTGTGAGGACCGAGTCATCAGAACTCTGGAGATGAAGTCCGTAGATATTGAACTCGACGTCGGAGTCCTTGACGGTGATCTTCTGCGACGCGTGGATGTAGAAGCCGAAGCGGTTGCGCAGCGTGGTCACGCTTTCGATCGAGCTCGACACCATGTCGATGAAGTAGATCCCGGTCGAAAATGCGGTCGTTTTTCCGTTGCGGATGGTCACGCCGGTGTGGCCGCCGACGCGTACGCCGACGCTGTCGAGTTGGGGAAGCGGCCACGTCTGCGGGCCCATACCCGGGCCGGTCAGTGTGTGCCCGCCGAGATCGACCGTCAGGTTGTCGGCGACGATGACCATGCCGTCGCCAGCGCAGGTCATGTCGTTCGCGAGCGTGAAGCTCTCGCTGACGCGCATCGCGCACGTTCCTTCGCGGGACGGGTAAGGCACCGTCGGGGACGCCGCGGGCGTCGGTGAGGGACTGCTGGCGACCGCGCTGGCGCTCGGGCCCGATGAGGCCTGCGGTCCCGGAGCTTGAGCGGCCTGGCAAGCCACCGCGGCGGTGAGGGCCAGCACGCCGAATCGCGCGACGAGCGGCCGCATGTCGCAAGCCTATACAGCCGCCAAGCGCGTGCGGTTCCCGCAAACTTCGGTCGTGCGCGAAGAACCGCGGCGCATCAACGGACGGCTCGAGGCGACCTTACGGATTCCCGACGTGGATCCCACGGCGATCGTCGTCATTGCGCATGCTCTACCGACGCACGGCGGGACGATGAGAACCCCGATCATGGCGGCGATCGCGCGCGCGTGTGCCGAGCGTGGCTGGTACGCGCTGCGATTCAACTTCCGCGGCGTCGGTGAGAGCGCGGGAGAGTGGACCGGCGGCCGCCACGAGACCGACGACGTGGCCGCGGCGGTCGACTACGCACGCACCATCGCGCCCGGGCTTCCGCTCGGACTGGTCGGGTACAGCTTCGGCGCCTTCCAGGTTCTCGCGTATCTGGCGCGCGGCGACCGCGTCGACGCCGTCGCGCTCGTCGGGGTCGGGACGAAGGATCTGAGCTTTGCGCCTCGCGCGTTACCGACGATCCCTGAGGGGACGTTCATCGTCGCCGCCGAGAACGACCAGTTCGGAACGGCCGAGGAGCTCGGCGCGGCGGTTCCGCACGCGCGCATCGCTACGGTGACGGGCGTCGACCACTTCTTCGTCGGCAAGCGAGATGAGGTCGGGGCTCTCGTCGCGGACGAGCTTGCGCGCGTGCTCCCTGTACCATCGCATCTCCCATGAGCGCTCAGGCCACTGCTGTCGGGCAGCCGTCGACTTCCGCGAAGAAGACGCGGAAGCGCATCCTCACGGGCGACCGCCCGACCGGGGAGCGGCACCTTGGGCACTATGTCGGCTCGCTCGCCAACCGCGTGAAGCTTCAGGAGGAGTACGAGACCTTCCTCCTCGTCGCTGACTACCACATGCTCACGACGCGGCTTCAAGGCCTCGAGGAGATCGAGCGGAACATCCGCCAGACCGTGCTCGGCAACCTCGCTGTGGGAGTAGATCCGTCAAAGACCACGATCTACCTGCAGTCGCTCGTGCCCGAGGTGACGGAGCTCTTCCTCTACTTCGCGATGATTGTCACGGTCCCACGCGCGCAACGGATCCCGACGCTCAAGGAGCAGATGCGCGATCTCGACATCGCCCAGCCGTCGTACGGACTGCTCGGCTATCCGGTGCTCCAGGCGGCCGATATCTTGATGGTGAAGGGCGACCTTGTTCCGGTCGGGAGGGACCAGCAGTCGCACGTCGAGATTACCCGAGAGATCGCACGCGAATTCAACGATCGGTTCGGCCCGGTGTTCCCTGTCCCGGATGCGCTCATTCCCGAGATCGGGATCCTTCCCGGCACCGACGGGCGCATCAAGATGGGCAACTCGCTCGGGAACGTCGTGAACCTTCTCGACGACTCGAAGACCGTCGAGGCCAAAGTGATGGCGATGTACACCGATCCGACGCGGATTCGCGCGACTGATCCGGGTCGTGTCGAGGGAAATCCGGTCTTCATGTACCACGACTTCTTCAATCCCGACACGGCCGAGGTAGCCGACCTGAAGGACCGTTACCGGAAGGGGAGCGTCGGGGACGTTGAAGTGAAGCGGAAGCTCGCGACGGCGATCAATGGCTTTCTGGATCCGATCCGGGATCGTGCCGATCGGCTCCTTCGGGAGAATCCGCGAATCGTTGACGAGGTACTCCATCAGGGCACCGCGCGGGCGCGCGCTGAAGCGAAGCAGACCTTGCACGAGCTGCGCGCGGCCATGCACTTGGACTACTTCGGGCAGTAGGGTTGCCCCGGCTCTACGTCCTTGTACTCTCCGGCGGCGCCGGGACGCGCCTCTGGCCACTCTCGCGGCGTGACCGGCCGAAGCAATTCCTCGAGCTGCTGGGCGAGGGAAGCCTCCTGCAGGACACCGTGGATCGCGTCTCGGAGTTCGTTCCCAGCGAGCGGATCTTCGTCGTCGCGCCACCTGAACACAGAGCCCTCATCCACGAGCAGCTACCCGACCTTCGGGCCGACCATCTCGTGGTTGAGCCGTACCCCCGTGGCAACGCCGCGGCGATCGCGCTGGCAATGGCGGCTCTCGCGGCTTTCGACCCCGACGCCGTCGTGGCCGTTCTGCCGTCGGACCATGTGGTTGGTAACCGGGCGCAGTTCCGTAAGGTTCTGATCGCGGCGACGGCCGCGGCCGAGCGAGGCCATCTCGTGACGCTCGGGATAACCCCGGAGCGGGCGGACACCGGCTTCGGCTACATCGAGGCGGGAGAAAAGCTCGACCTCGACTCTCCGATTGAGGTGCGCACGGTCAAGCGCTTCGTCGAGAAGCCCAAGAAAGACGCCGCCGAACGAATGGTCGCCGCGGGCGGCCATTACTGGAACGCCGGGATGTTCGTCTGGCGGGTGGAGGAGATCCTGCGCGCGTACGAGCGCCATCTCCCGAGGACGGCCAAAGCGATCGAGGCCCTGCGCGACGCCATCGGCTCGCCGCGCTACGAGTCCGTGCTGGCCGAGGTTTGGGAGGAGACGGACCACACGACGGTCGACTACGGCATCGCCGAGAAGGCTGAGAACGTCGCGGTCGTGCCGGCGGACATCGGCTGGCAGGACGTGGGCTCCTGGGGGCGGCTCGCCGAGATCGTGTCGAAGGCGGACAACTGGGCGTCTGGCGATTTGGTCGCCGAGGGCGCGCACGGGAACTACATCTGGGCCCCGGGGAAGACGGTTGCGTTAATAGGGGTAGAAGAGCTCATCGTCGTCGACACCCCGGACGCCCTCCTCGTGACCACAAAAGAGCGGTCAGAAGCGGTAAAGACGATCGTCGACCGCCTCAAGCGCGAGGGCGGGGAGGACCTTCTCTAGAGAGGCCACGCCGGCAACGCCGAGGGCCCCCGCGCGTTCGCTACGCGCCTGGGTGCCCCTGCCCCCAGGGAGCCGGCCCGAGGCGTCCGAGGCCGGGGGACCCAGGCGCGAAGAGAGGGTTTCGGCGGTGCCGGCGGGGACTCGGCTATTCCGAAGCATTTCGGCCCTGCCTGCGGCGGTCGGCGACGCCTGTCTGCCTGCTGCTTGGTGGACGCCGACGTTAGAGTGGTAGAGGGAGGGCGCCCGGGTTGGGCGCTCTTTTGCTAAGCGAAAGGAATCACATTGGCGGTAACAGCGAAAAACCTGGTCGTGGTGGAGAGCCCGACGAAGGCCCGAACTCTAGAACGGATGCTCGGTCCGAACTATAAGGTCGAGGCGTCGT
>VBEY01000223.1 GCA_005889295.1 Chloroflexota bacterium
CGCGACGAGCCTCGACTCGATTTTCCTCGTCAACGTCGCCTCGTACGAGCAGTACTGGATACAGGCCGACCCGGAGGCCGCGGAGCTCGTCGTGTCCGCCGCGGCCGAGCTCGTGCGGCTCGCCGCGGGGGCGGGCCGCCAGGTGGGCCTTGTCACGAATGGGATCGACAACCTAACCCATGAGCGGCCACGTTCGGCCCTCGGCCGCGGACCACGGTCGCTGACGCGAAGCCTCGAGATCCTCGCGCGCCTCGGTCCTTATGCCGTCGGAGCGCCGGAGACGGTGTTCCTTCGCGAGCGCGGGCGCCTGCCGTGGGGCGCGACGCTCGTGATCGTCACCCCACGACTCGGCCAGGGCCTGGCCAACGCGGCGGTCGCGCTCCGTCGCGCGCACCACCGCGTCCTCGTCGTGTGCGTCGGCGAGATACCCGCCGCTCTCGGCGGGCACCTGACCGTCCACGGCATATCCCACGATGTCCTCACCCAGAGGGAGCGGCGTGCGGCGGTCTAGCTCCCGCGCGTTCGCGGCGCTCCTCGTCGCGCGCGTCGTCATGGAAGCGGTCGGGTTCGCGTGTCTTCTGGCACTCGTGCACGTGAGCGGTGGCCTCGAACCGCTGGCCTTGACGCCGACGGCGCTCGCGCTGATCGGCGCGACGCTCGTGCTGGTCGCCGCGCTTCGCGAGACGGGGTCGGAGGCTCGCGGTACCGCGGTTGTCGGCGCGACGCTGGGCGCGGGCCTGTTGCTGGCCGTGCTGCTGCCGACCCGTCCGCTCGACGTGGTGACCTGGGGTGGCCGGATCATCACGTTCGTCATCGTCGCGGAGGTCTATCTGTGGCGCGTCGTCTCTCTGGCCCGAGGCGCGGTCCGCTGGAGCGATGCACGAAACGCCGTGCCGTTCGGGGCACTGACTCTGGCCTTTGTCGCGATCGCGCCCGTGCCTATCGACCGCACGCCACTCGTGCCGCTCGCGCTCATCTTTGTCGCAGCTTCGGCCGTCGCGCTCTCGGTCGCGCGTTCGGCCGAGGAGCTCTCCCTCGCGACCGGGACGGCGGGGGCGGCCCGGCTCGCGTCCGCGAATTCGGTCGTCTTCGCGCTGGGGATCGCGGCGCTCGTCGCCGCGCTGGCCGCGCCGACCGTCGATCAGCTGCTCCGCGATCTGGGGGAAGCTCTCGCGCCCGCGTTCGACGACCTCATTCTCACGTTGCTCCTGCCCCTCGGCTACCTCGCGGCGCTCGTGTACGCGGTCCTCGAGCCTCTCCTTCGAGGGTGGAGCCTCTTCGGCTCGTCTCCCAGCCAGACGCGTCCGGGCGATGACCTTGCGCTGCTGCGCGAGTTCGAACGGACCCGGCCGTTCGTGGTCGGTGGATTCGAGATCGTCATCGCGATCATCGTCGTCCTCGTGGCGCTTGTCCTTCTCGAACGGGCGGTGCGAGAGCGACGGGTCACGCTCCCCGAAGGCGCGCAGCTGGAGCGCGCCGCGGCTTCGGGCCTCACGCTCGGCGCGACGCTCCGTACGCTCTTCCCGCGACGCTCCGTTCGTCGGCGCGCGCCGCGCGATGACGGGACGCCGGCCGCGGCCATCCGACTCATCTACTGGCGGCTGCTCGCCCTTGCGGATCGCGCGGGGCGAGGCTGGCGCGAGGCCGGCGAGACGCCGTCGGAGCACCAGCGCCGCATCGCCGAGGTGGATCCGCGCTGGGCCGCGGCCTCGCCGATCGTCGCTGCTTTCGAGGACCTCCGTTACGGCGAGCTTTCCCCGGACCGAGACACTGTTGCCCGCGCTCGCGAGTCCCTTCGAGCGGTGGAGGCGGCCGTACGGACGTGATCGCGATCGTGGGCCCGACCGCGTCGGGCAAGAGCGCTCTCGCCATGCGGGTCGCGGAGCGCCTTGGCGGCGAGATCGTCTCTGCCGACTCGCGCCAGGTGTACCGCGGGATGGACGTCGGAACGGCGAAGCCGACCGCCGAGGAGCGCGCTCGAGTCCCGCATCACCTCATCGACGTGGTCGATCCGGGTGAGCGTTACGACGTGCTTCGGTACCAGCGGGACGGCCGCGCGGCTCTGACCGAGATACGCGCTCGCGGGCGCGTCGCGCTCGTGGTCGGGGGGACCGGCCTGTACGTCCGCGCGCTTCTCGATGGGCTCGACCTGGCCTCGCTTCCGCACGATCCCGCCGTGCGCGCCCGCCTCGAGGCCGACGATCCCGCGCGGCTACACGAGCGTCTGCGCGCGATCGATCCGGATGCAGCAGCGCAGATCGATCCGCGGAACCGTCGACGGCTCGTGCGGTACCTCGAGGTCGCCACGATCGCTGGCGGCCCCGTCCCGCGCGTGCGCGGGGCATCAATTCCGGCGCTCCGCATCGGCCTGCGTCCGCCGCGCGAGGTCCTCGTCGTCGCGATCGAGCGACGCGTCCGCGAGATGGTCGATGCGGGTGTCCTCGATGAAGCGCGCACGCTCGTTTCTCGCGGCATCGATCCGCGCCTCCCGAGCATGAGCGCCCACGGCTACACGCACTGGGCGTCGCACCTGCGCGGCGAGATCGATCTGGAGACCGCGATCCGTCTGGTGGCCCGTGATGTACGCGCCTACTCTCGCCGCCAGATGACCTGGTTCCGGCGCGATGCCGGGATTCGCTGGTACGACCCTACGGCGACGGATCCGCTCGAGGACATCCTCGCGGCTGCCGCATGAACTTTCACCAAGAGATCGATGAAAGCCTGTCGCCGCCGCGTTACCTCTCCTCGGCCGTTCGCCATCCCATACGGTCCTGCCTCGCGGCGCTCATCGCGGCGTCGGCGCGGCCCAGAAGACCATCGATCTCCTTAGCGTGTGTCGGATACACCGAGATCCCGATGCTCGCCCCCATGCTCACCGGCTCTCCGTCGATCGCCACAGGGGCGCTGATGATCCGGAGGAGGGTCCGCGCGACCTGTTCCGCTCCGGCCGCGGGTGTGTCGATCAGAAGCGCCACGAACTGAGCGGTGCCAGTTCGTGCGGCCAGGTCGGACTCCCTTAGGGCACGACTGAGGCGCGTGCCAATGTCGATGAGGATTTCATCGCGCGCGGCCCTCCCCAGAGTCCGATCTGTCCCCCCAACCTCATCGAGGCCGACCAACAGCAAACTGACCTGACGCTCCTTCCGCTGCGCCCACGAGAGGGCATCCGTCGCTCGCTTTTTGAAAAGGGCGCCGTTGGGAAGGCCGGTCAGCGAGTCGTGCATGGGAGCGTCCCCGCCCTGGCCTCGCTTCGCCGCGTCACGCAGGATCCACACCACGCGTTCCCGTCCGTTCTTGAGCGAACGGCGATAGGAAATCTCAACCGAGGTTCGGCCGCCGTCACGCGTAAGGACCTCCCCATCGAACGGGAGTCGTGGCTCCGCGTCAGTGAGCGCGCGTGGATCGGCGACGATGAGCTCGGCGACCGCGACACGGCCGAGCTCGGCCGCCGGGTGACCGCTCAGCAATACGAAAGCTCTGTTGAAGAAGACCGGCCGGCCGTCCTCCGTGATGAGGACCGCCTCTCCGCTCGCCTCCTGTGCCATCAGAACGGGCTCGTACAGGTCGAGCTCCCGGCTGCGCATCGCCTCCATCTCGGGCAAGATCTGGTTCAGCACCGCGCCAGCGAGAAGGTAGGTGCCGAACTGAACCCCGAACTGAGCAATGCCGATCGGGATCCCAAGCTCGACGACGCGGAATGCCGTGACCACCGCATAGGTCAACGACAGGGACAGCGCCGCGAGCACGGCACCGGAGCGAAAGCGAAGGCCCGCGCTCGCGATGACCAAGAACCCCGAGGCATAGACGGTCCACCCGGGATCGCGGGCGAAAACCAGGAGCGCGAAACCGACGACGCTGACGTCGGCCGCGAGCGTGAGATGGCTGGCCCACTCCACCGCCTCCGCTGTCCTCGCGCGGGCCCAGAGGACGATCACGATCACCCCGTACCCGGCGAGGAAAACTCCGAGCACGATCACGAACGGCTCGCCGATATTCGCGAGCCGTGATCCGAATGCGAGGACCAGGGCGGCGGCGAGGAACCGGATCACGCGGATGATCCGCTCAAGCCGGAGGTGTTGGGCCACCCAGCGCTCGTCGAGGTACGTCGATCGGTGCTCGAGAAAGTGTGGGTTCTTCTGCGACACGGCGGGACTGGCCGCGCGGGGCGTCAAGGCAGGTGCGGGGGCGTGATGGTGGGCAGCGGCGGCACGGTTGGGATGATCGCCGTGGGCGCAGGCGTCGTCGGGACTGGAGTCGTCGGGGAGGGCGGCGTTGTCGGGGCAGCAGTCGGAGATGACGTTTGTGCTGCGGATGGCGGAGCCAGGGTCCGCGCGGGCGTCGCGACGGGCGCCGGCGAAGGCGACAACTGAGCCGCGGTCGGCGTCACCGGCGCCTCGGTGCTTCCATTGCCGGTCGATCCGGGAGCCCCTGAAGGCGACGTCACCGCGGGTAGGGCAGACGCGGACTCCGTTGCCCTCGGGGTACCTGAGGCGCCGCCGTTCACCGCGTCGCTCACCCCCTTTGTCGCCGTGAACGCGGCGAGCGAGAGGCCGATCGCGAGCGCTGGACCGAGGACGAGGTAGAGCGCGAAGGAGGGACGTACGGGACGTCCGCTCATCGTCCCTCGTGAGCCCTTCGAGCGGCCTTCCACGCCCTGCACCGAACACCCATTCTTTTGGCGTCATGTTCCGGGTGTGAGTTGGGAGGACAGTGACAATGGCGTGTCAGACGCCAGCGCGAGCCCAGTTCGAGCGTGCAGGTCCCGCGGCCCACGACTTCGAGAGGTAGACAACGTGATCGAGACAGCCACACCGCCGGAACGCGCTTACCTCGTGGGCGTCGAGCTTCCTCGCTCGCGCCTCGACGGTGACGACTCGCTCGACGAGCTTGGATCGCTCGTCGAAGCGGCCGGCGGAATCGTCGTCGGCCGTTCGGTGCAGGCCCGGCGGACGCGCGACCCGAATTCGTACGTGGGCAGGGGAAAGGCCGACGAGATCGGCCGCGAGGTCTCGCGTCTTCGCGCCGACATCGTCGTTTGCGACGACGAGCTCAAGCCGTCGCAGCAGCGCACGCTCGAGGAGATCACCAGCGCGGCGGTCCTCGATCGTTCGGCCGTGATCCTGGACATCTTCGCGCGCCACGCTCGCTCGCGCGAGGGCCGGATCCAGGTCGAGCTCGCCCAGCTCGAGTACCGCCTACCGCGCCTTGTCGGGCGCGGCAAGGAGATGTCCCGTCTCGGCGGCGGCATCGGGACCCGCGGTCCTGGCGAATCGAAGCTCGAGAGCGACCGGCAGATCATCCGCAAGCGCATTCAGGACCTCCGCAAGCAGCTCGACGAGGTCGCGCGACAGCGCGAACGTGCGCGCGGCTCTCGCACGAGCGAGGGGCTCTTCCTCGCTGCGATCGTCGGTTACACGAACGCGGGCAAGTCGACGCTCATGAACGCGCTCGCCGGGTCCGACGTGCTCGTCGCGGATCAGCCGTTCGCGACGCTTGACCCAACCACGCGGCGCTTGTCCTTGCCCGCCGCTACGACGATCCTGCTCTCGGACACCGTCGGCTTCGTGAACAAGCTGCCTGCGACGCTTGTCGCGGCGTTTCGCGCCACGCTCGAGGAGCTCGCCGACGCCGACCTCCTCCTCCACGTCGCCGATGTGAACCACCCGAACCTGCACGAGCACATGCGCGTCGTCGACGAGACGCTCAAATCCCTCGGCCTCGATCAGCGGCCGCGACTTCTCGTGTTCAACCAGACCGATCGATTGCGCGGCGAGGAAGGCGAAGGGCTCCGCGAGGCGCTCGGGGCGGAGTTTCCGGCCGCCGTCTTCACGTCGGCGCTGAAGGGCGAAGGCCTCGACACGTTGCGAGCGCGGCTCGGCGAGGCCGCCGCTGCCAGGTGGAAGCGCGTCAAGACGACGCTGCCGTATCACGCGGGCGCGCTCGTGCAGCAGATCCGCACCCGCGGCTCACTCCGGAGCGTCGACTACGAAGAGGCCGGGATCCGCATCGAAGCGGACGTCCCGCCCGAGCTCGCGGCGGAGATCCAGACCGCAGTACGTCACCGCTGACCCCTCCTCTCGGCAGGCCCGACGTAAGCAAGCAGCCGCTTCGAATCAAGGTCGGATCGGTCCGCCGTCGCGGCGAGCCACACCCTTCCGTTACGCGTTCGTTGCGTGAACCATGGACCTGCAAGGACGGGAGGGTCGATGCGACTTCTGTGGTGTGCCTGCGCGGGCATGCTGGCGCTGG